>CAZDML010000017.1:0-14976 GCA_964506645.1 uncultured Elusimicrobia bacterium
CATCATGATAATGCCGTCATGGATGGACATGAGGATCGACTGATTGGTGGTGTGCTGCTCCACAATCTTTTCGACCTGAATTTGGTCGTAAGACTTGAGTTTGGTGACCATCTGATTAAAGGCCTGGCCTAAGGCACGGAATTCCTCCAAGCTGAAATTTTCTGGGACGGCTGCATCAAATTTGCGGTTGGCCACGCTTTGAACGCCTGCGGCCAGGCGTGTAATCGGAGTGCTGATGTAATTCACCCAGAAATACCCGAAGAACAACAGGCCGATCAAACTGCAGGCCATCCACAGGAAGGCGCTGCGGCGCAACTGGTAGATTTTGGCATAGGCTTCGGATTGCGGTTGAAAGGACAGAATCATCCATCCGGCACCTTTCACCCAGGCACTGGCACCCGCCATATCAATATGCAAAGGGCTACTAAATTCCCCTTCCCATTCCTTCTTGTTATCCAAGCGCGATTGAAAAAACGACCAATTCCCATAATTTTGCCCAACGTAAGCCTCTTTAGAATCGCCGACTATACGCCCCTGTTCATCCATCAGCCAAATCGCGCCTTCTTTGCCAACCTGTTGCTCAAAGAGGAGATTCTTTAGTGATTCCCAACGTACCGAGACCAGGAGCCAATTCCCATTGCTGAGCGGATAGAGAATATCGAAGAAGGATTGCTTGTTGTTTTCATAGACCGACCCGGTATCTGCGACCTGCTTTTTTTGAACATCGAGAAAAAGTGGGTTCTGGCTGTAATCAAGAGGCTGCTTAAAGAAGGCCAAGCTTGCATCGAACGCTTTTATTTTTTCTTTGCCGGAGGCGTCGAGAAGTGCCACACAGGCAAAGTCGCTATTGGAAAGCAGTGCGTTGTTGAGAACGGACACCTGCTCAGACCACATATTGGTGCGAGCCAAAAGAGGCGCAAAAGCCAGACGCATGTTGAGTTGCTGGAAATAGGCCGCCGTGTTTAAGGCCAGCGTATGAGCGATATGGTGATGCAGGTCAGAGACTTGGGCTTTGGAAACTCCGGCGTACTGCACGACCTTCCAGCAGGTCATGCTGACAGGGACCACAACGATCGCCAGGATGAAGAGGAAGATCTTTCGCGGCATTAGAGTTTAGCCCTCGTCGGATTGAGTAGAACGATTTCAATGCGGCGGTTTTCCGCGCGGTGTTCGGCGGTATCGTTCGGGGAGCGTGGCCGATAGGGTCCATACCCACGTGCCGCGATATGGGTGGGGTCAACGCCGTGCGCAATAAGACATTCGATAACACTAAATGCGCGTGCGACAGACAATTCCCAGTTCGAAGCGTATGGAGCGTGTGCCCCTACGGGCCGATTGTCGGTATGACCTTCGACAACGACCTGTCCTTTGAAATTGGCAAGCTCAGGCGCGATTTGCGCCAGCAGGTCTTTGGCAGTATCGCGCAGATGGGCTTGACCCCCATCAAAGAGAAGGGCATCTGGTAGGTGAATGTCGATACGCTGGGCCTGAACATCAATATCGGCCATACGGGAGAGACGCTCGACCATCCCTTTTTGTGTCTGCTGCACGGCGCGGATTTGTGCAGCGCGACGTTCTTCCCAAGCTGTTTTCTTTTCCCACACACGGTGGGCAAAGAGCATGAGAAAGAAAATCATTAGGATCGTCATGAAATCGCTGTAAGAGACAACCAAGAGCTGAGCCGTCTCATGATCAGTTTTATCCACGGAGGAGAGTGCGGCTAATTCTTCTTCGAAAGGATCACTCATAGCGCAGGATACTGATTTCGATGCGGCGATTCTTCGCCCGGTTCTGTGGCGTATCGTTGGGTGCACGCGGATGGAATTCCCCAAACGCAGCGACCCCCATGCGCTTGGGGGAGAGTCCTTCCACATGCACCAGATAGCGGACCACGGCCATCGCACGGGCCATCGACAATTCCCAGTTGGACTTGTATTTGCTTCCTGGGGCCAGGGGTTCGTTGTCGGTGTGACCTTCGACCAATATCGTGTATGGAACATTCTTGAGAGACTGGGCCAGGGCGTGAAGAATGAGTTGTTGTGTGTCTTCGAGGACCCCTTCGCCCGCTTGGAAGAGTACGTCCTCCGGTAGAGCGATCTGCAGGCGGTCTTCGCGGGCGACAACCGGAGCGTCATCTTTAGAAATGACGTTGAGATTGCGCGTAATTTCTTCGTACCAGGGGGCTGCTTTGGAGGTGTATTCCAGGCGGTTTTTCATCGACGCCATGGCATCCTGAATCGCATCCGGCCCGAAATAAGACAAGGCGTAGAGGGCGACGAAGAGAATAAACAGATTGGTGATGAGGTCGGAATAAATCGTCAGCCAGATATACTGGTTGCGCCGTTCAACGAACGCTGCGCTGGCTTTTCCGATCAGTCCATAGGCCATGATGCGTTATTCCTTTTTATGCGGCCTGCTGTGCCCCTGGTGCGGCGGGCCCGCCTGCTCGGACCGGCTGCTGCAGGCGTTCGCGGGCACGGGCATCGGCAAAGGCTTCCAGTTTCTTGGCCACGAGCGCCGGGGCTTCGTTCTGCTGAATGGCCAGGAGGCCCTCAATGATCAGTTCTTCCAGGAAAATTTCTTCCTGCGCATACACCGTGAGTTTCCCGGCGATAGGTAAGAATAAAAAGTTGGCACCGAAAATCCCGTAGAAGGTGGCTGTCATGGCGATGGCCATCGACGTGCCGATGGTTCGTGGATCGGTTAAGGACATGAGCACTTGTACAACGCCTACGAGTGTGCCCAGTAGTCCGAAAATGGGGGCATAGGACGCCATACTTCGGAAGACGTTAGCGACCTGCGTATGGCGATCACGGGCAAAACGGATTTCTTTCACCAGATTATTCTTTAGCAGGTCGACCGATACGCCGTCCAGGAGCATCCGTAAGCCGTTGGCCATAAACGGAATTCGGATTTCGGAGAGGCTGGCTTCCAAACTGTCGAGCCCCTGACGGCGAGCCCGTTCTGAGAGCTGAAGGATCAGCGTGATAATGGCGGATGGGCTGGGTCGGTTGCCGGGCATTAGGAATATGCGGATGGCGCGGATGGCCTGAGCGATGACGTTGCTCGGATACGTCAGAAGTGTCGCGCCAATAGTTCCCCCATAGACGAGTAGAATCGCTTCGGTGTTGAAAATAAGTCCGACCGATTGCCCATGCACAAGGGCATAGAATACGGTGCCGAGTCCGATCAAATAGCCGAGCGGTGTCATCCAATCCATGGTTATTTACCTCTCTCCGGGAGCTTTAAGCGCCCTTCATTTAGGAGCCGACGTGCGATTGCCATGACCCGGGTTTTGGCATCGGCACTGGCTGTTTTATCGTCTTTTGATAGTTCCAATTCTTCCATCACAATGGTCCGCATGGCGGCTGGTAGTTTGCCTAAAACGGCGTTACGTATTTCCGGTTTCTCATCGCGGATGGCCGAAGCGATGACGGTGTAGCCTGCTTCCTGAGTCAAAATACGCAGGGCGCCGGTATCGAGTGTCGGGAGATCTTCAAAGAAGAAGCTTTTACGGCGTAAGTTTTGGGCGAGATCCGGTGCCAACTGACTGATGGCTCCGAGCAAGTTTCTCTGGACGTTGGGTTGTGTCATTTGGTACACCGACTGCACCCAATCGGCACCTCCCACCCAATAGGGCAGTTTTTCTTTGATCTGCTGTTCGAGTTCACGCACTGTGTCTGCAGGGATTTCATGGGCCTGGCTGAGTTCACGAACGACCGCTCCTTGGACGCTGGTATCCAAACTCGCAATGACCTGGCTAGCCCATTCGGCGGGCAAGTAGGCCAGAACCAGAGCTGTTTGAGCTGGGGTGAGTGATTTTAAGACGACAGGAAGTTTATTGAGTTGTTCGGCGCGAATAAAGTGGAAGGGATGGTCCGAGCCATTGGTATTGTTCCCGTTTAAATAAGGAAGACGGTCTGGAGAAAGTCCCGCCGCGTTGCCGTTCTGTGCTCCGGTGCCGGTATCCCGTGCATTTAAAGCGGCTGTTTCTCCCACCCGAGGCAACATCACGAGTAGGCGGTTTAGGAAAGCGCGAACTGGACCCAGGAGGAAGATTAGGAACACGACAACGGCAAAGATCACAAATCCGGTAATGATCCATTCCGGAAGCCGCGGCGATGCCGACCAGGTTTTCCATGTTCGCCAGCTGAAAACAGAGCGCGATACAGGTTCCGCAGTACCGGCCGCCGCATTGCTGCTGGCGATGAGGGCTGTGGTATCAATCGTATCGCCTTCTTGAACAGCGGAACCGGAACCATTAATAATCGCGTCAGGTCGGATTACCAATTCGTCGCCGCGTAGCGGATTAAACGGTAACGATTCGTTGAGTAGATCACGGATGCTTTTGATTTTTTCAGCGGGAATGTCGGGGGCGACAAGAATCGTAATCGTTATCTTTTTGACAAGCGATTCGACCGTTGTCACTGTGATTGGGGTCGTGTCCTTCGCGTCGTTGTTGTTGTCTGAAAATTGATTCTGCTGCGGCACTCCGGGCAGAACAAATCGTTTGTTGTTCAGGAAAGGGTTCCCCTTATCCCTCCGTTGTCCGCCGCTGGCGGCGTTTTTGACCTGTTCTTCCATGTCTACTTTGACCGTAACGAGATAGCTGTTCGGCGGCAGAGTTTTGGACAGAATGGTTTCAATCTTCTGCTGAAGATTGGTTTCCATGGCGACTTGCTCTTGCTCGTATTTGGCCCACAACGAGCCAGTAAGCAAGCAGAGGACGGCGGTGATCAGAACGAAGCGTTTATCTTGGCGCATTGGCTTGAGGTACCACAAGAACTTGTCCGACGTTCAGCTGGTACGCATTCCTTAGATAGGACCGATTGGCGTCATAGAGACGGCGCCAGAGGGTCTTGTCGTTATAGACTTTCTCCGCAATTTTCTGCAGCGTGTCCCCTTTCTCTACTTTATAGGTTAAGAGTTGCGTCGGGGCGCGATCTGCCTCTCCGCTGGTTTGAGATAAGAAACTGCGCAGCACATCGTTTTTGGCATCGAGTGTCAGAGCCTGCTGCCAATAGACGCGGGCTTGTTTGACCTGGCCCATGGCGTAGTAGACCGAGCCGAGGCGTGTGAGCGCCAGAGCGTTTTCCGGCTCCAGGTCGAGCACTTCCTGACATTCTTTGGCCGCCACGAGATACTCGCCGCCATAGATTTTTTCCAGAGCCTTTTGAAGTTTTTGATCGATGAGGTTTAAGCGTGCATCAAGAATTTCCGCCGATTCGTTGGGGAACGTGCGCTTGACCAGATCCACGACACCGCTGATACTGGTGTCGGTCGGATTTTTTTGCTGCGCATAGATGAGGAAGTTAAGCGCTTTCGAAGGCTCGTTATGAATGAATTGCGCTACGCCGCGACGTACCAAGTCTGAGGTGTTTGGATCCGTCGGCGCCACCTGCATGATGGTCACCAAGGCGTCGACCTTCTGGCGTGCTTCGGTGATGATCTTGTCGCTTGGATTCAAGTGTTCCGATTCGGTCAGCTGTTTCTGAGCTTCCAGATACTGTCCGAGGCGGATGGACTCCATGGCTTTTTGGAACAGGTCCTGCGACTTTTCACGCGATTGCGAACTGACCGTCTGCATGGCGTTTTCGTCCGCCAGGAGTTGTTGTCGTTCGGCTTCCAGTGCCGAGATGTCGCGCTTATAAATGGTGAAGAGCTTGATTAGTCGATCTAAAGCCACAATGCGGTCGGCCAGCGGCATGCCGCTTTCGACACGTTTGCGATACGCGGCCAGTTGGACATCCAACTCGTCTGCGCTCATATTTTCATCTTCATCCCAACGCCACGCATGGGCAGAGGGTGTCAAGCCGAGTTGGAGAATCCCGGTGAGGAGGAGTATCCCTATTAAAGCGGCTTTACGTTTCTTCATAGAAGAGCCCCATTGACCCGTTTTGAGCTTAGGTCCAATCATGTGACGATGCACGTAAAATGCTTGTAAATTAAGCCTGAAAATAGCGCCCCAAAAGACCACGTTAGTCTCTCCTCCCAAAGCGGAATGTCATGGACAGCTGGTTAGTCCCAAAGGTGCCTTTAACGCCCGTGAGCGGGTAGATGAGGGCATAGCCCAGTTCCAGGTTCTGCCAGCGATAGGAGAATCCGAGCGACGTCACTTGATACTGGCGCTGACCGAATCCGATACCGGCGCGCATGCCGATGCCGGATTGGAACCAGCGTTCGCCACCCATGTTGAATCGCAATTCTTCCGACGTAAATTTTCGCATGGAGATGTCTGCGTCGATGCCGGAGACTTTCGTGTGGCGTGCCAACCCGATTTTGTAAATCGATGAGACTTGGTCTGTGTCTGACGAGGAAAGCGCCATATTCGGGCTGTTGATGTTCATGATAGCGATGCCTAAGCCGTAAATTTTGTTGATGCGATACTGGCCGCCGATATCAAAACCGGTGCCGGATTTTGACGTGCCATTCTGGGCGAAAAGAGGATCGGCGGCGCCGAGCTGAGCCCCCGAGTCGACGTTGATGGCATTCTGCGTGTATTCGTCGGAACCAAAACTCTTCTTCAAAAATTTCATCGTCGTTCCAAGATTCCAGCGTTCACCGAACGCCTGGGCGTAGCTCAAGCCGATGGTGGTTTCCGAGTAAAGACCGGCGAGCGAGAGGGAGAGATAGCTAAGTCCGAGAGTCGCGTGGCGTTTTTTGAGCGGGTGTGCGTAGGCCAGGAACGAACGGTCAATCGACGATCCATCGGTGAGGCCCGAGAACAGTTTTGCGTAGTAGGCCGTCAGTTCTGAGCGGTTGAGCTGCACAAGTCCTGCCGGGTTGTAGTACATCGAATACGCATCGTCAGCGAGGGCGGTAAAGGCATTCCCGAGGCCGGCGGCCCGGGCGCCCGTCGGAAGTTCTTCAAACGACGCAGAAGCAGTGGAGCTGACGAGGAGAACGACGAGGAGAACGCGCAGGGACGCGCACAGGCGCGCGCGTATACAGGAGAAGGAGAATGATTTCCAGGAGGGCAGAGCTTGGGTGATCACGTTCCCTTGTATAGGGAACAGGGCTCAAAGGAAAGTAAAATAAAAGTAACGTAGAATTATCACCATTTTTAGAGGGGATTTGGAGAGAGGGGCCCCCCGGAATGTCGTTGGGTGTGAGAAATCTGTGAGGAGGGTTTTAACGCGTTTATTTCAGCTGAAAAGACGCGTCATTTCATTCAAGTTGAGGATTAAAAAATCGGGTTTAGAATCCCGAAGCTTTTCAGCATCCCCTATATTAGACACGATCCCGCAGGTCCGGGCTCCCGCATTTCGACCGGCCAATACGTCCGTCACGCTGTCCCCCACCATCACGGCCCCTTGAGACGAGGGTACCGCCATCTGTCGCAAGGCTTCTTTCAGCGGTGCGGGGTGTGGCTTTTTTTGCTCCATGGAGTCGCCGCCCAGAATGACAGAAAAATACGATGCAATGCCGAACTCTTCAAGCAAATAACGAGAAATTTTTAGCGGTTTGTTGGTGACGACAGCCAATTTCTTTTTCCGAAAATGGTGCAGGACTTCTTCCGTGTGGGGATACAGTGTCGTGAAATCAAGGGAGTGCTCCCGGTAATATTTTTTGAAAACCGGGACGGCCTCATCGATTAATTCTGAATCGGTTGAACGCAGGGCGCGTTCGATGAGTTTGACCACCCCATCGCCGATATAACTGGCGACTTCCGATTCGGTACTTTCCGAAACGTGATAATAGCGCTGCAGATACTGAATCGATAGCGCGAGATCTTTTTTGGAATCGATGAGCGTGCCATCGAGATCGAAAAGCAGGGCATCAACAGGGATCATGGAAGGATAACGATTTTCCCGAAATGTTGGCGTTGTTCCATCATGTCCAACGCCTCGGAGGCGTGATCGAGCGAAAAGGTTTTGGCGATTCGAGGTGTGAGTTTTTTCGTGCTCACCAGTTGGGTGAGCGTGGTCATATCGGCAAGGGTGCCCATGCGGTTTCCAAGAATACTGAGCTCGCGGCTGAAGAGGTAACGCAAATCGATCTTCACTTCTGGACCGGTCGTGGCACCGCAGGTGACCAGAACGCCGCCGGGCGCTAGTGAGCCGATGCTCTGTTCCCAGGTGGCCGGCCCGACATGCTCAAAAGCGATATCGACGCCGCGCTTTTTAGTCCAGGCTCGGGCCATGTGGGCGATCGATTCTTTGGAAGAGTTGATCACGGCATCGGCGCCGAGAGAACGCGCCAGTTCGGCTTTGGCATCGGAGGTGACGGTCGCTAACACGCGCGCACCGTAGTATTTCGAAATTTGAATGGCCGCGGATCCTACACCGCTGGAAGCTCCCACCACCAGAACATCGGCGCCTTTCTTCAGACCGGACCGTGTCAGCATGTGCCAGGCGGTCATGTAGGACAACGGAAACGCGGCCGCCGTTTCAAATGACAGATTGTCAGGAATGGGAAGTACATTGGCGGCGGGTACTTTTACTTTTTCGGCCATTCCCCCCCAGAGCTTCGCGCCCAGGATGGAATAGGATTCGCAGAGATTATCGTGGCCACCTTTGCACGGCTGGCATTTGAAGCAACTCATACCCGGAGACACGACGACTCGTTGGCCTTCTTTAATCGTACCGACATCTTTTCCGATGCGCTCGACAATGCCGGACACATCGCTGCCAAGCACATGTGGCCGAGACACGGGATACGCCGGATGCCCAGAGAGAACCCAGAGATCGATATGATTCAGCGCACAGGCTTTGACATTGATGAGGACTTCGTGAGCACCGATGGTGGGATCATCAATTTCTTCGATGCGTAGCTGGTGGGGTCCGCCCGATTCATGAAAAAGCGCTGCGCGCATCAGCCCAGAGCCTCCAGGACTTCCTTGTTGTGCCCGTCGACTTTCACCTTCGCGAAAATATGTTTGACGTGACCGTCGGCACCAATGATAAAGGTTGTGCGTTCAATGCCCCAATATTTCCGGCCGTACATATTTTTCTCTTTGTAAACCCCGTAGGCTTTGCTGAGGATAGCGCCTTCATCGGCCAGTAGCAAAAACGGCAATTGGAATTTTTCTTTAAATTTCTTGTGCGACTTCACGTTGTCGAGGCTGACGCCGAGAAGGGTCGCCTTGCGTTTGATTTTGGTGTAATCATCGCGAAAAGCGCAGGCTTCTTTTGTGCAGCCTGGTGTGTCATCTTTGGGATAAAAATACAGCACGACCGCCTTCCCTTTAAAATCTTTAAGTTTGATTTGTTTGCCCTCGTCCGTCATGACGTCGAAGTCGGGTGCTTGATCACCTGCCTGCAGCATGGAAGTCTCCTTGGGGGTTACGGCAAGCCGAGCCGTTTGATTCGATTATAGTTCAGATCCAGATCTTTCTCTGAAACACCTTTGCCGAGAATCAGCACGTGAAAGGCGCTTCCCATCGCATCGGGATGAATGAGCTGCTGCAGAGCGCCAGCGGGCAGCGATGCGGATGGTCCGAGCCGTTCGAGGGCTTGTGTCAGAAACGATCCCATCTCCATGAAAGCCAGCGGTTCCAGTCCGACGGTTTTGGCATCGAGCGCCAGGCTTGTAAAGTCGACATCGGCCGTGAGATCTTGCTCACCCGGCCGCGCCAGCCAATCATTGGTTACGCGGTGTTTAGAGAAAGTGCGCAACGTTCCGCCTTCCCGTTCCGGCGCGTAGTAGGTGTGCGCCGGCCATCCATAGTCGATCAGTACGAGGATGCCTTGTTGGAGCGCGGTGCTGGCCGCTTGGAGCCAGGGTCTCATCGCTAAATTTATTTCGGTCTCGTAACCCTCCGGCCAGGGGAGTCCGAGCGATTGAAGCCGCTCGACATAGGCCAAGAGTTCGGGTGTGGACGGGATGTCCCAAACGAGTTTCCCCGCGTCCACATAGCCTTCCTGAAGCTGGCCCTTCTTCCATCGTACGCGGTGCACGGGGAAGGCATCGATGAGTTCGTTGGCAAAGAGGATGCCGGAGACGGGGTATTCTTTAAAAATCTCGAGAGATGGCAAGACGTGAAAAAGAATACCTTTGTCGATGAAGTCTTGGGCGCGCTCGGCGAGCCTGGCCTGGCGAACAGGACTGGCTTCGACCGCGGTGTAGCGCAGTTCATCAAAGTCCTTGGGATTAAACGGCGGCAAGGCTTGGCCGATACTGGCGGCCAGTGCGCCTTCTCCAGCACCCACTTCAATCAGGTTGAAAGGTGTCACAGGAAAGCATTGTCGCCACTTGAGAAAATGTGTGAGAAGGAGTTTCCCAAACACGGTCCCAACATCCGGCGCGGTAAAATAGTCGCCGCTTTTCCCACTCTGGGCCCGGCCCGAAGCGTAATAGCCGTTTTCGCCGTAGAGCGCTTCCTGCATAAAGGTGGCAAAGGTCTGACGTGTGTTGTTCATCCCGGATATTGTAAAACATCGCCACAATGAAAGTGATTCCTGACCGTCAGCAATTCGTTCTTAACGGCGCTGCCGCGCCAATAATCGGAAAAAACTTAAAAAATAACGTACTGCCGGGGCGGGAAGTGTTGCGCCTTGAAGCGCCTGTCGAATACGACCCAGGCGCGCCGCCGGTTCGTAGCCAGCCGGATAATCGATCTCCTGGCCCAGCTCGGCCATGGTGTGAATGAGCGATTCCATCTCTGTGGCAGGGGTGGGCGGCGTTGTTTTGGACGGATCCCACCCTGCGCGGCGCAGTTCGTAAAGCACCACAGCCACGGCATGAGAAAGATTCATGGACGGTGTTCCTTGAAGCGTGGGTATGTGGATCACCGCTTGGCAGCGCGCCAGTTCTTCGTTGCTTAACCCGCTGCGTTCCGACCCAAAGACGAGGACCAGCGGCTCACTGCCCGGAAATGCAGAGAGATGGGTGTTGAGATTGGGCAGTTCGATGACGGCCTGTTCCTGATCGCGCTGATGGAAGGAACTGGTTCCAATCACGAGGGTGCGATCCTCCACGGCTTCTTCCCACGACCCCACAGCGCGCGCGTTTTTGACAACGGCTTCCGCATCGGGCGCGGAACGTGTTTCCTGCCAGACGGGCTCGTAGGGGTCGATGACGACCAAGTCGGTATAGCCGAAATTGGCTATGGCCCGTGCGCAGGCGCCAATATTGAGTGGATTGCGTGGCCGGACGAGAACAATACGGACCGGTCGGTTGGTGTTCATCCGCGGGGCGCCGCGCTTTGGCGGGGACGAATGGGTAGCCCGATGAGCGTTTCGCGTGGGCCTTCTTTTTCGTCCAAGCGAGGACTCAAGACTTTATCGGTGTAGGGACAGATTTTAATGAGTTCGCATTCCCAACAGCGTGGGGAGCGGGCAACGCAAATGTATCTTCCATGCAACACCAGCCCTTGCGAAAAATAAATCCAGTCTTTGCGCGGCACAATCTCCATCAAATCTTTTTCAATTTTGACAGGGTCGGTATGCTTGGAAAGTTTTAAGCGTTCGTTGGACAGTCGGATCATGTGGGTGTCGACCACAATGCCCGAGGTAATGCCCCAAATCGCCCCCAGAATGACGTTGGCGCTTTTGCGCCCAATGCCGGGGAGTTCGAGCATCTCCTCCATCGTTTTGGGCATCTTCCCCCCGTATTTTTCGATCAGCATTTTGCAGGCGCCGCGGATGCTGGCGGCTTTGTTGCGGAAAAAGCCGGTGGGGCGGATGTCGTTTTCCAGTTCGCTGGGCGGAACCGCCAGATAGTCTTCGGGTTTCTTGTATTTTTTGAAGAGAGTGGACTGCGTGAGCTCGTTCACGCGCTTGTCCGTCGATTGTGCGGACAGAATAACCCCGACCATGAGCTCCAGCGCATTGGTGTGGATGACTTCACAGCCGGTCTTGGGCCACTGCTTGCGCATTAGCGACAGAAGCTTTTGGATGAACGCTTGTTTTACTTTGTCAGCCATGAGGTGATTGCAGAAAGCGAACGGGTGTTGATGACATCGTCTTTGGTCAGCCAGCCTTTGCGGGCGATGCCGACCCCGTAGGGGACGACCTCGAGGCCCTCCGTGCTGTGCGCATCGGGATTGATGCTCAGCTTCACGCCCTTTTCTTTGGCCAGCGGCAGGTAGCGCCAATCGATATCAAAGCGATGTGGGCTGGCGTTGAGTTCGACGGCTACGCCTGCTTGGGCCGCGGCATCCAAAACAGCGGCTGTGTTTACCGCATAGCTTTCGCGTTCGAGCAGTAGCCGGCCGGTCATATGGCCGAGGATGGTTAGGTAGTTGCTCTTCACGGCTTTGATGATACGCTCGGTCATTTCTCTTTCCGGAAGCGTGAAGGCCGAATGGACGGAGCCGATGACAAAGTCGTAGTGGGCGAGTACCGAATCCGGGTAATCCATCGAGCCGTCTTTCAGAATGTCGCACTCGGTGCCCCAGAAAATATGGATTTTGTATTTCTTGCGCAGCGATTCGATTTCTTTGCGTTGCTGGGTCACACGCTCTTCCGTAAGGCCGTTGGCATAAGCGGCCGATTTGGAATGGTCCGAGATGCCGACATACTCCCATCCGAGATCCTGGGCCTTGGCAATCATTGCTTCCAGGGGCGAGCGGCCGTCTGACCAGGTGCTGTGAACGTGGAAAACACCGCGGATGTCTTTGGGCTCGATGAGTTGGGGAAGTTTATTCTTTTGTGCGGCTTCGATTTCTCCGCGATCTTCTCGCAGTTCCGGGGGCACATAGGCGAGACCTAATTTTTTGAAAAGGTCAGCCTCGTCTTTGCAAACAGCGGATTTGGCGGAGCCTTCTTTGTACAAGCCGTATTCATTCAACTTGTAGCCCTGATCTTGAGCGATCTGGCGCATGCGAATATTGTGCTCTTTGCTGCCGGTGAAATAATGCTGGGCAAACGGAAATTGGCTGTCTTCGACCACCCGGAGGTCGACCTGGATACCGTCTTTTAAAAGCACGCTCGATTTGGTCTCGCCATGTCCCAATACCCGTTCGACCGCGGGCAAGCTCGTAAATGTTTTCATGATAGGTTCCGCATCTTTAGCGCTCACCAAAACATCCACATCACGGACGATTTCTTTGTGACGGCGCAGGCTCCCGCAGACCGTGATCCGTTTTACGCCGGCCATTTTCTCAAGTGCCGCCACGACCTGTTGGGAAGCAGCAAGCGCTTCATCGTAGCGGTGCTGTTCAGAATGTTGGCTGAGGAAAGCGAGGCCTTTAAGAATGTTTTCCTGGGATTTTTCACCGAAGCCTTCGAGCGTGGCGATCTTTCCCTCACGGCAGGCTTTTTCCAGGCTGGGCAAGTCTTTGATTTTCAATTTCTCGTAGAGAATTTTGGCGCGCTTGGGGCCGAGCCCCTGGATACGAATCATGTCCAACAGGCCTGGGGGAAGCGATTTTTGAAGTTCGTCGTGGTAGGGCGATTTGCCAGAGGCGAGAAGGGCTGTGATCTGTTCACTGAGGCCCGCCCCGATGCCTTTAATCGTGGTGAGCTTTTGCTCTTGAGCCAGACGCGCAAGATCTTGGTCGGTTCCTTCAATAATCCTGGCACCGTTGTGGTAAGCCCGCGACTTAAACGGATTCTCTCCCTTGAGTTCCAGGAGAGTTCCAATTTCTTCTAAGACAGCGGCGATTTCTTTTTTGTCCACGAGGAACTACGCGTTTGTTACGGCTCCCTTGGCAGCGGAGGCGACGGTCTTGGCGTACTTGGCCATGACGCCAGACGCATAGCGGGGTTTGCGTGGTTTCCAGGTTTTGAGCCGTTTCTTGAGTTCAGACGCAGGAATATTCACATTGAGCGCACGGGTTTTCAAATGGAACGTTATCGAATCGCCATTTTTAACGGCGGCAATCGGACCGCCCACGGCGGCTTCGGGAGCCACATGGCCCGCCACAATGCCGTGGGTTGCCCCCGAGAAACGTCCATCGGTGAGGAGTGCGACTTTGTCACCCAGGCCCTGGCCGACAATGGCGGCTGTCACGCCAAGCATTTCGCGCATACCGGGTCCGCCTTTGGGACCTTCGTAACGGATCACGATCACATCCCCGGCTTTAATCTTGCGCGCCTGTACGGCTTTGAACGCCTCTTCTTCGCAATCAAACACGCGTGCGGGTCCGGTAAATTCTTCGATCGCATGGCCGACGACTTTCCACACGCAGCCTTCCGGGGCCAGGCTGCCCTTTAAAATGACGAGTCCCCCCGTTTTTTTGAGTGGGGCATCGAGTGGCCGAACCACATCCTGACCTGCGAGTTCCGTGGTGGCCTCGGCCTCTTCCTTGAGCGTTTTTCCTGTCACGGTGGGCACGTTGCCTTTCACGAGTTTGGCCTCGATGAGACGTCGTGCGAGCAGTGCAGTGCCGCCCGCTTTATACATGTCGACCGCGTTGTAGCGTCCGCCCGGCTTGAGATCGCAAAGCACGGGTGTTTTCCGGCTAATGCGGTCAAAGTCTTCAATGGCGAGTTTCACCCCGGCTTCATGCGCACAGGCCAGCAAATGAAGCACGCTGTTGGTCGAACCTCCGGAGGCGAGCACGGCCGTGATCGCATTTTCAAAGGCTGCGCGGGTCAAAATCTGTTTGGGGAGGACGTTTTTGCGCAAGAGGTCCATCACAAGCTGACCAGCCTGATAGGCCACGAGCTCTTTGCGGGGGTCCGTGGCAGGAACACCCGCTCCTTCCATGGGCGAGATACCCATCATCTGAAACGCCATCGCCATGGTGTTGGCCGTAAATTGGCCGCCGCAGGATCCAGCGCCCGGACAGGCTTTGCTTTCCAGATCAAGAAGTTCCGCTTCTGTCATCTTGCCAGCGGCATAGGCGCCGACGCCTTCAAAGACATCTTCAATGGTGACATCCCGTCCCTGAAAACGACCCGGCATAATGGACCCCCCATAGAGCATGAGCGAAGGGCGGTTGAGCCGCGCCAGCGCCATTACAGTTCCGGGAATGGTCTTGTCGCAGCCCGAGATCGCTACGACCGCATCGAAACAGTAGCCACGTGCGGCCAGTTCAATCGAGTCGGCAATGACTTCGCGGGAAATGAGCGAGGTTTTCATCCCTTC
>CAZDML010000017.1:14986-19637 GCA_964506645.1 uncultured Elusimicrobia bacterium
GTTCCCATAGTTTCCCCATCGGATATAGCGATGGTGTTAAATTCCATGGGGGTCCCTCCCGCCGCGCGAACGCCCTCTTTTACCTTGGCAGCAATTTCGCGGAGGTGAAAATTACACGGCATGGTTTCGATCCAGGTATTAGCGATTCCAACGATGGGTTTACGCAAATCTTCATCGTTGAAGCCAATGCCTTTAAACATGGCACGCGCGGGAGCCCGGTCGATGCCTTCAGTGATAGCGTGACTATGCGGTTTTAAAGGGTTGATCATGGTTTTTCTCCAGTTCTATTTGTAAGGCCTTGATTTTATCATGCACAGACATAAAAGCGTTGACGACAGCGGGGTCAAAGTGGGTGCCCGAACCTTTTACGATGATGTCGGTGGCGACCTCCAAGGAGAACGCCGGCTTGTAACAGCGTTTGGTCATGAGCGCATCGAAGACATCGGCCACCGCCACAATGCGTCCTGCCAACGGGATGGCGTCCCCCTTCAACCCTTGGGGATACCCCGTTCCATCAAATTTTTCATGGTGTGTGAGTGCGATGGTCTCGGCTAATTTCAGAACACCCATACGGGAATTCCCCAAGATATGTGCGCCAATTCGGGGATGGTTTTTCATGACTTCAAATTCATCCGGGGTGAGCGATCCCGGTTTTAAAAGGACGGCATCGGGAATGCCAATTTTCCCAAGATCGTGCATGGGGCTTGCGAGGCGGATCTCCTCGACCTGATCCTCTGGAAGACCATAGGCTTGCGCAATCAGAGCGGAGTAGTGACTCATCCGATGAATATGCATGGCAGTGGCATCATCGCGGTGTTCGACTGCAACGGCCAAACGCTGTAAGGTGTCCTGATAGGAGAGATGCAGTTCTTCATTGAGCTGCGTGTTTTGAATGGCCACTGCGGCTTGGGAGGCCAATGCGCGGAGTAATTCCTCGAGTGAAGGATCAAACGGAATCACTTGTCCTTGCTCGGTACGTGCATTAATAAGCTGCATAACGCCAATCGTTTCACCCTGAGGGGTCGATAAAGGAATGACCACCATGGAGCGCGTTTGATACTGATTGAGTCGATCAAACTCCTGACGTTTGCGGTCGGCCTCGGTTTCTGATTTTTTTGAAACGTCAGGGATATTTAAGACGTTGCCTTCAAGGGCGGCCTGGCCACATAAACTTGAAAGGTCAAGCGAGAGAGTATGGTTTTTTAAGGACCTCTTAAAATGGGGGTCGCGTTTCTGCAGAACCTCATTCTGAACCACCCAGAAGACCAGCACGTTCCCTTTGCGTAGATAGAGGGTTCCCCCTTCTGCGTGGGTGAACGCACGCGCCTCGGACAGAATGAGGTCCAGCAATTTGGGTAGCCGGCGTTCGCTAGACAGTGCGATGCCAATGCGGATAAGTTGGGAAAAGCGTTTTGAAAGGTCCATTCGACGAGAGAATATCATTTTAGACCCCCTTTTTTTTTGCAACATCCCTGTAACATTGAGGCGATACACTAAGGGTATGGAACAGATCGCATTATTTCAGGCGATTCGCTTCGCACTTTGGGACACGGTCGCGGACTTGCAGTGGAGCATTCCTGCGTGGGTCTGCATTGGCCTGATTGTTCTCGCGATGTTTTTATTCCTGGCGTGGTCCTTTTTTCTGTCCGATTTCTTAGTGCATCGCCGTCTCCCAAAGCGTCTCGCAAAACTAGGGTTCCATAAGCGGACAGATGAAGCGTTGGGGGACTATGAAAAAGACGGTCTGAAAGTAGGTTTTATTGCGATGGACGCTTTGGGGTATACCGGCTGGATCCATACTCTGGCGATGCAGGCCGATAACACCTCCCGCACTGCGCTAACACAGGCGCAGTGGTTGTCACGATTATCAGACGTGACGGGGCATCACTTTAAAGAACTGGCGAAGCCTTGGCAGGAAGGCGGATGTGATTTACAGATTGCCGTGACCGATCAGTACGTGCTGGCGCAGTGGCGCATTCCTTTTCGTATTTCCGATCTGCTCATGGCCTCCGACCAGCGACGTCTGGACGCTTGTCTCGATGTAGTCCGTCAGGTCCATCAATTCCTGCCTCGATCTTCCTTCAAGCCGACGTCGCCGCAGCCATCGCCGTTGTATCCGAAGTAATTCCAGGCAAACCATTGTAAAATCGACACATGAGTCTCGCGTTTTTAGAACGCTCTTCCGAACTTGAACGCATGGATATCGAGCCGCTGGATCCACGTACGGTCAATGCGGTCCTCGGAAATTTAGAAACGATTAACCAGTGGTTGGGCGGCGTGCGTGCAACCCTCTGGCATCTCGATCGGTTCGTGCGTCGCCGAACGCCACAGGCGCCGCTTCGCCTATTGGATTGGGGGACCGGCGGCGCGGATATGCCGCGTGCCATCGTGCGCTGGGCACGAAAGCGTCGAATTCCCATTCAAATCCTGGGGATCGACAACGACCCTGCGATCGTGGCTTATGCGCAGGAAGCCTGCCTGGCTTATCCCGAAATCGAACTCTTGCGTGCCGATGCACGCGACTTCTCCCCCGCGCCGAAGAGCTTTGATGTCGTCCATTCTTCCCTAACACTCCATCACTTGCCGGATGAGGCCATTGTTGAGTTACTCAAAAAAAGTGACCGTATCGCACAGGGGGGTCTCATCATGAACGACTTGCGTCGTTCAGTGCGCGCCTGGGCCTGGATCTGGACGCTCAGTCGTTTGAGCGGTGCGCATCCCATGGTGCAGGAGGACGGGCCACTTTCAGTGCGCCGTGCTTTTACTGCGGAAGAATTGCAGGGCTATGCCAAGCGCACCGGATTAAACTATCTAAAGGCCTACACCCATTTCGGATACCGTCTGACGTTGGCAGGAGCCAAACCCTCATGAAGATCACTGTGATTGGCGGGGGACTTGCCGGCAGCAGCACAGCCCTTCGGTTGGTACGCCAGGGTCATCGGGTTTCCCTCTATGAAAAAAAGAGATTTCCCCGCCCCAAATTGTGTGGCGGGTTTTTAAGTTCGGATGGGCTGGCCGATCTTGAAGATTTAGGGATCTTGGGTGCGGTGCGTCAAGCAGGAGCTCATCCTATCGTGCGTTCGGTGGTGGCCTCCGTCCATGGAACACGCATTGAGTCCGAGCTTTCCGGGGAAGCTGTATCGGTTTCACGATCGGTGCTCGATACGATTCTTTTGGACCACGTCCGGAAAGACGGCGTGACCATTCTCCAGGGGGATGGATATCGCGCTGAGCCAACGGCCGATTATACGGTGATCGCCGCAGGCCGTATTCCAAAACAAGGTGTTCCTTCAAAGTCCTATTTTGGTGTCCAGGCACTTTTCCAGGATGTGAGAGGAATCAGCGATCAGGTCGAACTCGATTTGATTGAAAGCGGCTATGTCGGATTGGCGCGCCAGGAAAACGGCTACGTCAATATCTGTGCATTAACAACCCAAGAGGCCCTACAGCACTGGGGGCCTTCGCTCGATGGCGTGCTTTCGCATTTTATGGATGAAAATCCCGTTCTACGCGACCATGTACGGGATGCCCGTAGAGTCAGTTCCTGGCTAGCGACAGGCCCCGTGCAGCTCGGCGTGCGTCACTTATCGCGCGAGCGAACCTTTTATGTGGGCGATGCCGCGTGTGTCGTCGACCCGTTTGCGGGCGAGGGCATGTCGATGGCACTTTACGGCTCGCGTCTTGTGCTTCAGGCTCTACAGCAGAAAACCATGTCCCCTGAACGCGCCTACGCGGCGTATTGGAAAGAGGCGTTTCTTCCTTCACTGCGTTGGAATGCGGTGATGCGGATGCTCTACAGTGTTTCGCTTTTTCGTGAACCCGTTCTCCATGCGCTGAAAGTCTACCCCGCTGCGATGACCTGGCTCACAGACCTCACGCGCCACCGGCTGGTTGATGCGTTGCACACGGAGCTGGTATGACGAGCGCTCTTCCTGTTCAATCTTCTTCGGTACGTGCCGCCCTCCCGCACCATTGCTTATGGATTTCGGATTTCCAGCGCATCGCCCCCCGCTTTCAGGCTTCGCAGCAAGAGCTGTTGCACCGCCTTGGGGAGTCCCGCTACAGCGTTGCTCCGGAGAACATTGCTTTTCGCGGGTATGAAATTGAAGATTTTGCCAGACCCTCGGATGTCGCGGATAAAATGGCCCGCTTCTCGAGCGCTGCCCTATCCATTTTTGAGCGTTTTTATCCGGACACCGAACGGGCTCCTGATGGTATTGTGCATGTCACCTGTACCGGCTACCGCGCGCCCAGCGGCGCTCAGCGGTTGGTGGCTTTACGAGGATGGGGCTCGAAGACGCAGGTCTTGCATGCCTATCACATGGGATGTTATGCGGCGCATCCGGCGATCCGAATGGCCGCAGGCCTGGCTATTTCCCCTTCCACGACTCGTTCGATCGAGGTCGTTCATACGGAGCTGTGCAGTCTGCACCTGGATTTAACGGCCAAAGACCCGGCCTCGCTCATCATTCAAAGTCTCTTTGCCGATGGACTAATCAAGTATCGGGTCGCCTCGGCCCAGCCGATGGGTGCAGCCTGTGGAATGGAGGTTTTAAGTCTTCACGATGAAATTCTCCCCGACTCTGAAGGCGCGATGGCTTGGACGGTGGGGCCTGTGGTTTTTGACATGCAACTCAGCCGAGAGGTCCCG
>CAZDML010000017.1:19647-24253 GCA_964506645.1 uncultured Elusimicrobia bacterium
CCCGATTCTCCTGGCTGCGGCGCTGCCTCGTTTTGTGCGCACACTTTTTGAAGACGCTGGACTCGAGTACGAGAAAGAGAAGGGCTCCGCTGTTTTTGCCGTCCATCCGGGCGGACCCCGTATTGTCGAGTTCTTTATGAAACTTCTTCAGTTGAGGGCGTCTCAAGTGCAGTGGAGCTGGGACGTCCTGCGCGATCACGGCAACATGTCATCGGCCACCCTGCCGCACATCTGGCAGCGGATGCTTTCGGACGACCATTTGCCTGACGGGACGTTGATGGTCAGCCTCGGTGCTGGCCCGGGACTCACCCTCTCCGGCGCTCTTTTCCGGAAGCGAATTTTGATATAGTGATGCCAGTTGCGGGTGTGGTTCAATGGTAGAATGCGAGCTTCCCAAGCTTGAGACGTGGGTTCGATTCCCATCACCCGCTCCACTTTAAAGGCATGCTGAAGCGCTATCTCCTCCTGAGTTTCCTACTTCTTCCCACATGTACGTATGCTGGTGGAACCCCGGATACTTTTCTCCATACGTTGGATGTTGAAGGGTCGGTCTTTACGACTGGCAAACGGCATAACGGCGCACAGACGGCGCGTATTCGAACGCGGTTTATCGATCCGGATGTAAACGCTTTTGTCGGATTACTTACCTATATGCATCACTTTAATCAGGATCTGACACTGTTTGACCCCAACAACCCAGAGCGGGGATCGGTTGTAGCCAACTGGGGCGGCGATTTTGGCATTATTCGGGGTCGATCCCTCTGGGAATTGGATGTGATGGGGGTGAGCTTTAAAGAACATCTCGGTTTTAGTCCCACAATTCTGGGAGAGCATCACCTCACCAAACAGCTCGTTCTTTTCCACACCACGACTCTGGATATGTTCGTAGGAGATACGCTGGTGGATTCTGATCAGGGACTACGGTGGGAGTGGAAGTCACTGGCGGTGTCAGCCGGTTATCGGATTTTTTCTGGGAAGCATCTGTCGCGAAACGGCCCTTCGGTGGGACTGCTCTGGCATTTCGAAAGCCCCAAAATTCCTTTCTTATTTCCTAGCGTCGGATAATAATCGAACGAATTTCATCCTCATTCGTATTAATAGTACAGGTCCTCCAAAGACCTGAATTTAGTACCAATGGAGACAAAGAAATGAAGAAAATCGCATTGTTGGCATCTGTTATTACCTTAATTGGCGGATTATCGCTTGGATCCTTTGCTGAATCGGTTCCCCCCACAGCGCCTGCGGCGACGTCTGCCGCACCTGCGAAGAAAAGCGTTAAACGACATCACAAAATGAAAAAAGCCGAAACCGCTCCCGCATCGGCTACCACGCCGGCTCCCGCCGCTCAAGCGAAGTAAGTCGTTTCCTTGCTCCACCCCAGTCTCGACCGTCGCGTCTGCGACCTCAAGACTGGGGGCAGGTCAAGGAATCGGTTCCTTGCAGTGATTTAATAGAATGAACGTTATTGAATGGAACGCTCAGGAAAAACCACAGATTTTCAGGAACTCCTTCGCCGTTATGGGGATCGGGCCTATAACGTGGCCTATCGTTTAACAGGCAACCCAGCGGAAGCCTCGGACCTGGTCCAAGAAGCGTTCTTACGTGCTTTTAAAAGTCATCACCGCTTTGATCCCGCCCGCTCGTTTGAAGCGTGGCTTCATCAGATCCTACGGCATATCTATTTTGATCTTTTAAAACGGCGTGATCGCCAACGAACGGTGTCTTTAAATAGCACTCCTTCCGGAGAGAACGGGTGCTGGGAAGACATACTGGCGAATCCGGAGGAATCTCCTTTGGAACGGGCCGTACGCCAAGAGAGCGAAACATTGCTTCAGAAAAGCCTCTTGGCACTCCCGGTGCATTATCGAACGGCTGTCACGTTGTGTGATATTGAGGAATTGTCCTATGAAGAGATTGGCGAAATTATGGATTGTCCTGTCGGAACGGTTCGATCGCGCATTCACGAAGGACGCGAGCTTCTTCGGCAGCGCTTTAATGCCCTCCAACAGGCGAGTGAGGTCTCCCATGAATGAGCGACTCGATCCTGAACAGCTCAAAATGAAAGCCATGCTGGCGGCCTCTGAGCGGCATGCGCTGCCTGCGGAGATTCATCTGCAACTTTCCGCGCAGTTGGTACGTCGGCCTGCCTTCTGGCAGTCGCTATGGATCTTGAAGCGCCCTACGTTGTGGGTTCCGGTCGCAGTATCGGCCGTGGCCTTGGCCCTTTTTGCGGGTGTGGTGATTCACCAGAGGCAGGAACAGCAATTGCTCCCGCTCGAACCGCTTTTGGCTGCCCATTCCAGGTATAGCGCTGATCGCTCCATGCTCTGGACCGATTTATCTGTCTCGGAATATTCCGTTCACTTGGCCGACTATGAAGATACGGAAGGCTAAGATGGTTCTGAGAAGCGGCACCCCGAGAAGGCGGAGTCTCTCCCTAAGCATGCTCTTTATCCCACTCACTGCGTGGGCATCGCCGTCTCCAGAAGCACTTCTTCGACAGATCCTCGCCCAGCCAACCGTCGCCTATCAAGGACGTCTTTCCATTACCCAATGGGCTGGGCGCACGGCTCGTTCGGAGGATGTCGAAGTGTATTACGATCCTACGCAAGGCAGCCGATGGGAGTTTCTCTCCATTGAGAACAAGCCTGAACGTATTGCGGTGAGCAATGATCGTGAAGAGCAGCTGTATTTGATCCGTCAGAAAAAAGTGCTGACCGGCCGTTCGTTTCAGGGATCTCCCAAGCCGATTACCGAAGAAAAAGAAGTGGAATACGTTTTAAAGAATTATCGGGTGTCTGTCGATAAAGCCGATCGCGTGGCGGGCCGTTCGGTGTGGGTGCTTGTGTTAACTCCTTGGACGGAAGGAAAATCGTATCAGAAGATATTGGTGGATCAGGAAACCCATATTATCTTGGAAACAAAAAAATATCTTTTGAATGGCCGGATGGCCTCTCGGACGCGCTTTATTGAGTTTCAGCCCAAGCAAGGATTTTCTCCCGAAACGTTCCAAATTCAGGTGTCCTCAGAGGTGACTGTCGATACGCATGGACTCGATCCCGATTTCCTGTCTCTGGCAGCCTACACGCAGGCGGTTGGGCGTGGCGTTGCTGTTGTGGAGACACTTCCTGGAGGGTTTGTATTTGAAAGTGGAGATCTGTTTGATTTAGAAGGGCAGCCGGTTCAGCATGTGTCGTATACCGATGGGGTGTCGCTGCTCTCTCTTTTTATTACGCCCAAACCGGTTCGTGTGCCTTTGGATCCGTTTGTGGAATCGACTTCCCAATGGCGGAGAGGGATCCCGCGTCTGGGCCTTTCCGGCTCAGGTCGCGTGTTGCAGTGGCGTCAAGGGGCCCGCTACTATATTCTCATTGGGGATGTCTCTCAAGCCTTGTTGCGAGAGATGTCCGAACATTTTAAAAGGCACTAATCTGCCTGGGATTCATCCTGTCCTTAGCGTTTCATCTCCCGAAAGTAGATCGGGCCGGTATAGAGGGGTAGGCGGAGCAAGTGAAAGGGTTGGATGGCCATCGGCGGTACAAACACCCCTACCGGACGTTTGATTTTCTTGTATTGAACGACTAAAACTTCCTGCTGGTCTTGCTTGCGAATCCGTTTCTTAAATCCTGTCATTTGCACGTCATAGCCACGGTGCTTTTTCTCCCCCAAAAAAACGCCTATCACCATATCCTTTGAAAAGTCGATCGGCGGCATAGTTTCGAAATGAGAGGAGTAAGGCCGCATGGCTTTATCCCAAAAGAGCGTCCAGTCACTCGTGTGACGGAAGATCACGGTATCTTCCTGGGTGACACCGCAATAGAGCCCGCGCCATTCATGATCAGAGACGGTAGGAGCCGGCAAACGGGCTGTCACTTCCGGTTGTACAACAGCGAGATTCTCGAGGAAATGAGGAATTTCAGGGTTGGCCGGTGGTGCCGGAAGAGGGTCGGCCGCATACGATAGGGTTGCGAAGCAGAGTGGAAGGAGGAACGAAAAGGTCTTCCAGTTCATCGTCATAAAACGGAGAGGTTTACTTCGCGATGACGATGACGCCGGAGACGCGCTCACCCTGAGAGGTGTACTGGTAGATGTACACACCGCTTTCCACGATGGATCCATTGTCTTCGCGGCCGTCCCAAGTCGGGTTCGGGCCAGACATTTCGCGGATACGTCGGCCGCGGACATCGAAGATCTTCACTTGGTCGTTGCTGGTTACGCCCAGGAAAGTCACGGAATCGTTCACGCCGTCGCCGTTGGGGGTCAGGATGCGCTGCATCGGGCGTACGTCGGCAGCGCCAACGGGGCCTGTGGCAAAGAGCGCACAGCTGGAGAGTTTCTGCGTGGTGAAGCTGACCGTATGCTGCGTGGTGTTGATATTCGGGCGATCGACCAGTCTCCAGGCGCCGTCGTACATACAGTACGGCGCTAGATCTGTCGCGCGAACGCTGGGGGCCCCACTGAGCATAAAGACCGAGCCATCAGGATTTGCCGCATAGCTGATGGTGAAGTGGAACGGTCCGGACAAGGGCAAGTTGCTGAAGATAAACGGTGCGCCTGTCGGCGGAGCGTTGTTGCCCGAGCTTTCATAGCGCATTGAGAATTGAAT
>CAZDML010000018.1:0-23676 GCA_964506645.1 uncultured Elusimicrobia bacterium
CCCTATGACGGCGATAACGTCGATACCCTTTTAAAAAATGCCGATACGGCGCTCAATCGCGCCAAGGAGCACGGACGGAACAACTATCAGCTCTACACGCCAGCGATGAATGCCCGTGCCTTTGAGCGTTTGGCGCTGGAGAATAGCCTGCGGCGTGCCCTGGAGCGTTCGGAATTTGTGCTGCATTACCAGCCGCAGGTCGACATCGAAGCCATAAAAATTGTTGGTGCTGAGGCCCTCGTGCGCTGGCAGCATCCTGATTTGGGTTTGGTTTTTCCACACGAATTTATTGCTTTGGCAGAGGAAACCGGTTTGATCGTGCCGCTAGGGGAATGGGTGCTTCGAACAGCCTGCATCCAGAACAAAGCCTGGCAGGATGCTGGACTGCCGCCTGTGCGTATGGCGGTTAATTTGTCCGCCCGTCAATTCCAGGATCAAGATCTTGTTGGAACGATTGGAAAAATTCTCAAAGAGACCAAACTCAGCCCTCGGCATTTAGAACTGGAGATTACCGAGTCGATCGCCATGCAGAACGCGGACTATACGATTGTGATGCTCAATGAGCTGCGTAAGATGGGGCTGCATGTCTCGATGGATGATTTCGGCACGGGCTATTCCAGCTTAAGTTATTTGAAGAAGTTTCCGATTGATACACTCAAGATCGATCAGTCTTTCATTCGTGACTTAGAACACGATTCCAGCAATGCCGCGATCGCAAAGGCTATTATTGTCCTTTCCCACAGCCTAAAGCTGGAAGTGATTGCGGAGGGAATTGAAACACGAGAACAGCATCAATTTTTAAAAGAACATCACTGTGACCGGTTGCAGGGGTATTTATTCAGCCGGGCACTGCCCGCCAAAGATTTTGAAACCTTAGTCCGTAAGCGCCTTCCCAAGACCTCTACGCACACAACCGAATGAGCATTCGACCATCGTCGTTAGTTATTCATCGCTGGTGTCCGAGAACGGATGAAGCGAGTTTGATTCCGATCGGGACGTCGAGGGATGGAAAGCGGACGCATCTGGCGCGGCCGGAAACGGTCGAAGCCTTTCGGCGTATGAGCGGTGCCGCACGAACGGCCGGAGTTGAATTGCATGTGATCTGGGCGTTCCGCTCGCCGACTCTGCAGCGTGACCAGTTTCAGGAAGCGCAAACCAAGCACGGCAAGCGTCACGGGATTAAGTGGTTGGCGCCTCCCGGTTTTTCCGAGCATCAGACAGGGTGGGTGCTGGATTTGGGGGATTTCAAGGATGCCGAAGCCGACGACAATCCACTGTTTGAGCGTACCGCGGCGTTTCGTTGGCTCAAGGATCATGCGCAGAACTTTGGTTTTGAGCTGTCCTTTCCTCCCGGCAATTGGCAGGGGGTAAGCTACGAACCCTGGCATTGGCGTTTTGTTGCAACACCGGAAGCACGCCGTACTTTCCATCCCTCCGGCCTGCGCGCCGCTGCGGTATGGGGCCGCAGCTGGGCAGAAGCGCTGCGCTGGTGGATGCATCCCTGATGCGCCGCGTTTGGGTCGGGCTTGTACTTGTTGTTTTTGGATTTTTAGTTTGGAAACGCTACGCTCTGCTCGATGATTACCGTCGTCATGTGCGGTATCCGCTTTACAACCTCTTTGTGAATACAAAAACGGCTTCCGTTGTCTTTATTGGGGATTCGCTCACTGAGTTTTGGCCGTTGGAGGTAAACGGTTTTCCCATCGGTACGACCGTGATCAACCGTGGCACACGTGGAGAACAAACCGCATGGATTCGGGCACGTTTTATGCGCGATGCGGTTGCTTTGAAACCTCAGATTCTTTATGTGTTGGCAGGGACCAATGATGTCTTGGGTCAACTTCCGGTGGAAATTCCTATGGGAAACTTGCGTGCCATGATGCAGGATGCACGCAAGGCGCATATTGCTCTTGTTGTGGGAACGCTGCCACCCATTGAGGGCCCCCTGGGAAAGGCTGTAGAGCCTCTGAACGACCGGATTCGTACGGCCTGTATAGAGGAAGGATGCATCGTTGTTGATTATTATCGAGCGCTCACAGATCCCAAGGGGAGGGCTTTGCCGGGTATCTGGACGGATGGAGTGCATCTGACCCCCGTTGCCTATCAAAAAATGCATCAAGCCATTATGGCCTTACTGTAGCGCTCTGTAGTCTGACGCGGAGACTCCGGCGATAATGGTAAAATAATCTCATCATGAGCATTACTTCTTCTCCTCGTGAATTTCGAGTCTGGATGTCCGAACGGAGCTACCGGTATAAGGAAGAAGCCTTCTACTCGCATGCCCCGCAGACGCCCGGGATTTATCAAATCGTAACGTTTGATGAACAGCAAAATCCCACCGTCGTGTTTATGGCCCACAGCGGCACGAAATCTATTTTCGAAGCCCTGTATGAGCATTGGCGAGGGCAGCGTGAACCCAAGATTCAGGACCTCTTCGAAAAGCACCCCAATTTATATTTCAGCTATGTCGTGGAAGCCGATGCGAAATCGGCGGAAGACTGGCAGGATTTGTTCTGGGCGATGGTGAAGCAGGATAATCCCTTAGAACCGAAACTCTCCGAAGTAAAAACCTCAGGTCGTTACTCCGAAATCACGTACAAAGATCAATCCATCCTCTAGCCCCATAGGGCAAGTTAGGCGCCGATGATGTGATATCCACCATCGACGTAGAGGATTTCCCCGGTTACGCCGCGCGCGAGGTTGCTGCAGAGGTAAAGGGCTGTATCGGCCACTTCTGAGGGTTCGGTGTTTTTGCGAAGCGGTGCTTTTTCAGCATTGTGGGTAAGAAGTTTGTGGAAGCCGGCGATACCGCGAGCGGCCAGAGTGTTGATAGGACCTGCGGAAATGCAGTTGACGCGGATTTTCTTTTCGCCCAGTTCAGCAGCGAGATAGCGAACCGATGTTTCAAGAGCTGCTTTGGCCACACCCATGACGTTGTAGTTCGGAACCACGCGCTTGCCACCCAAGTATGACAAGGCCACCATCGAACCTCCCGTTTCTTCCATCAGTGGAGCGGCCGAACGGGCCAGAGAAATGAGTGAATATGCACTAATGTCCAAGGCGATATTAAACCCGTCCCGTGATGATCTCAAAAAGGATCCTTCCAGTACTTCGTTCTTGGCAAAGGCAATCGCATGCACGAGGCAATCCAGCGCGCCAAATCCATGCTTAATTTTTTTCGCCTCCGCTTCCACCTGGTCGTCTTTGGTCACATCGCAGGGGAGAACCAGCGTGTTGTCCAGAGTTTCTGCCAACTCACGCACTTTTCCTTCAGTCCTCTCATCGATATAGGTGAGGACCAGCTGTGCTCCGGCATTGCTCAAGGACTGGGCAATGGCCCAGGCGATGCTCCATTTATTGGCAACGCCAAATACGGCAATTTTCTTCCCTTTGAGAAGCGGTGAGGTCATTTTGATCTCCGGATTACTTAAAGTAGTTGACATAAAAACGCACTCCGATACGACCATCGAGGTCGAGGCCGGGACTGGGAACCATTTCGATCACTGGAGCAATTTCAACGAAAAGCTCAATGGGGTTTACGGCAAACAAGTAGGAAGCACCGATAGGAGCTCTCACGCCCCACTGCGAATCATTGCCCAGGAGAATGCGGCTTCCGGCGCCAATGTAGAAAGGCAGTCGACCCTGGGAAATATCAAAGCTGGAGAAAGAGTGCCAGAGGTAATTCACCTGGGCATCCATGTTCTTATTGAAGTGGTACCCCATGGACGCATCAATCGCCGTTGCCGAGTTCAGCCAATATTTGGCCGTGAGACCCATCGGCTGCCCAAGCGCCATCCCCACGCCAAAATCCTGAGCCGCGCCGACACGGCTACTCACGGCGGAGGCATGACTTGCCATACACAAAAGACATCCAAAACTGATCCAGAATCGTTTCATAGGGCGATATTGTAGAACATTCGACGGAGGCTATGCGAAGTGGGACAGATTGAAAAGAATAAACGCACCCAGAGCCCACCGATAAAGCACGAAAGGTGTGTAGCGATTCTTTTGTACGTAGCGGAGCAAAACCGTAATGGCCACATATCCTGAGAGCGCGGCAGCGGCAAAGCCGAAGGCCAAGGCGACCAGGTCTGGCGAACGTAGGATTTCTTTGAATTTAAGAAGTCCCGCGCCGGCAATAATTGGAATCGACATCAGAAAAGAAAATCTCGCCGCCTCTTTGCGTTCAAATCCCATAAACAATGCCATCGTGATGGTAATTCCAGAGCGGGACACACCGGGCAAGAGGGCCAAACTTTGCGAGAGCCCAAGCCACAATGCCGTCGTGGCGGTGATGGAGGTAAGGGCGCGGTTGCCCGAGCGGAACCGGTCAGCAATACCCAACAGCGTTCCCAGCACAATCAGATTGATGGCAATTAAATGGGGGGAACGAAAAAGCGTTTCAATTTTGTGTTCCAAGAGCAGACCGGCGATAGCGCCTGGAACTGTGGCCAACAACAAGTAACCTACCAACGTTCGGTCGGCGTGTCGGGCGGGGTCTTGATAATACAGACAGGCCTCGGCGTACTTCCAAAGATCGGTCCAATAATAGGAAACTACCGCAACCAGTGTGCCCAGGTGCAGTGCAACGTCAAAGGCCAGCCCGGGGTCCGACCAGTGAAAGTAGGACGGAATCAGCGCCAAATGGGCAGAGCTGGAAATGGGTAAAAATTCTCCCAGTCCCTGAACAATCCCTAAAACGATCGATTGTGTTAGTGAGACGGCTGTCATGGCCGCGACAGTCTATCAAATCTGCGCACTGACCGCTTTTTCTTGAAAAGGATGTCGGGTCTTTCGGGTTTACGACCCAATTTCTAAAAAGGTTCGAAAGACCTACCTCACAAAAAAATCAACTTTAAAGGACCCAGATTAAAACACATCTAAAAATAAGGCCATTTTTTATTGAGGCGTCGTTGAGAAAATGTGAAACAACAGTGTTTAACTCTTGAAAATAATTCTGGCGGAAAAAGGCCGTTGGATTAAACTCAACTCATGAAGAAGACACTTGTGATCGCGGCGCTGGCCCTCCTCGCACTCCAGGCTCTTCCTTTATATGCCCAGACAGGAGAAGGAACTGTCCAAGTGACCATTTTGGATGATAAAAACAACCCGGTGGAAGCCCCAGTCTATATAAAAGGTACAAACCGCACCCGTTTCATGGGGGGCAAAACAATTCCTGGAACCATGGTCTTCTCTATGAAAGCCGGTGACTACAGCTTTTCGTCAGCACTTGCCCAGCGGACGGGCGATTATATCGATCGCTATACCAGCAACGAAGCGCATATTACGGTGGTGGAAGGCGACAACGTTTCCGTCATTCTGAAATTAAAGCCCATTCAAGATTACGCTCCTGCCATGGCTTACGCTGAAAGCCATCCGGGCCCGATGACAGCCGCACTGGCCTCCCGGATCAATACCCTCGAACGGAACTAAATCCCGTCCTTAAATCGTCTATTTTCTATAATCCCCGATATGTCCTCTTTGCCATTTATGATCGGGACGTTGTGCGTTTTGGCAATAGCGTATCGTTACTACAGCGCTTTTCTGGCGTCCCGTGTCGTGGAACTCGATCCTCAGCGCGAAACACCCGCCCATCGTTTAAATGACGGCCATAATTACCATCCCACCAACCGGTGGGTTCTATTCGGACATCATTTTGCCGCGATTACCGGTGCTGGCCCGCTCATTGGCCCGGTGCTCGCTGCTCAGTTTGGGTTTTTGCCAGGGTTTTTATGGTTGCTGATTGGTGTTGTTCTGGCTGGCGCTGTTCAGGATTTCATTATTCTCTTTGCCTCAACCCGACGCGACGGTCGCTCTTTGGCAGAAATTGCGCGGCAGGAAATTGACCCTTTTTCGGGTTTCATTACGGCGGTCACGATCCTCTTTGTGATCATTGTGGCCTTAGCTGGATTGGGGCTTGCCGTGGTCAATGCCCTTCGTGAAAGCGCTTGGGGGATATTTACCATTGGCTGCAGTATTCCGCTGGCGCTTTTTATGGGGCTCTATATGTATCGTTTCCGAAAAGGGCATATTGTGGAAGCTTCAATCATCGGTGTGGTTGGGCTTTTAACGGCCGTCGTGGTGGGCCGTTTTATTCCAGACACGCCTCTCGGATCTTTCCTGACGCTCTCCCATCGTGGGGTCACCTATTCCATTGCAGCTTATGGGTTTATTGCTTCGATTCTTCCCGTCTGGTTGCTCTTGTGTCCGCGTGATTATTTAAGTTCCTACATGAAAATTGGGACGATCGGTTTTTTGATTTTGGGTATTTTATGGGTCCATCCTCCGTTGCATCAACCGGCGTGGAGTCTCTACGTGCATGGTGGCGGTCCGATCATTCCCGGCAAAGTGTTTCCGTTTGTCTTTATCACCATTGCCTGTGGGGCCATTTCTGGTTTTCATGCGCTTGTAGGGTCGGGAACAACACCCAAAATGATCAGTAATGAACGCGATATACGTCCGATCGGGTACGGCGCGATGCTGATGGAAGGGCTCGTTGGTATCACGGCACTTATTGCGGCTTCTTCCCTACATCCGGGGGACTATTTTGCGATTAACGTTCCCATAGAAAAATTTGCGGGATTGGGCATGGACATGGTGCATCTTCCTGCACTGGCTGCACAGGTTGGAGAAAATGTCCAAGGGCGTACGGGAGGTGCTGTTTCTTTGGCGATTGGAATGGCGCAGGTTTTCTCGGCCCTCCCCGGCATGCACCATCTCCTGTCGTACTGGTATCACTTCGCCATTATGTTTGAGGCGCTTTTTATTTTGACGACAATTGATACGGGCACTCGTGTGGCTCGCTTTATCCTTCAGGAATTTTTGGGTCACTTTTATCCGCCTTTCGCACGTACGGACTGGATGCCAGGGGCTGTGATTTCGACAGCCCTCGTAGTGTTTGCGTGGTCTTATTTTATTGTGACCGGAAGTATTTCCACGATATGGCCCATGTTCGGAGTGGCCAATCAGCTGTTGGCGGTTATTGCCCTATGCATTGGAACGACGGTGCTTCTTAATATGGGGAAAAAGAAATATCTGTGGGTGACGGTCGCCCCCATGGTCTTTGTCTCGATCACCACGCTGAGCGCTGCGTGGCAAAATATTTGGACCAATTTTCTTCCTCTGTCTCATCAGCCGGGGAAGGGGTTTATTGGAATCTTGAACATCGGTTTGACAGTCGCGATGATGTGCGGCACGCTTTTGATTATCGGCCACTCGCTTGTGTGTTGGAATCAACGCCTTCGTGCAGGATCTTCCCGCTAATGTCTTTGGTTTCCGTTGAGCGCTGGGGCCGTAATGCTCTTGCGCGTGTCATGGGAACCATCGCGCCGCTAAAACCCTTGACTCCTGAGCAGCTGCGATTGGAATGGTCGCAAGGGCAGCTCAAAAAAATTCTACTCATCCGCCCCCATCAGGGCCTGGGCGATTTGCTTTTGGCCTCCCCTATTTTTAAAGCGCTAAAAGACAGTCCACAAAAACCGGCTGTTCATTTTCTCGCCGATACCTACAACTACATTGCGGTTGACCGTCTGCCCTCACTCGATAAAATCTGGACATGGGACAAAAAAGCGATGCAGAACCCGGCTACAGCCTGGTCGTTCTTTGGTGCTCTTCGCCGCGAACGCTATGACCTCGCTATTATCGTTTCGAGTCACATTCCGTCCTTTACCAGTTTTCTCATTGCTTGGTTCAGCGGAGCACGGCGCGTGATTGCCTTTGATACCTTTCCGCATTACAACGGAGCCAACTGGAGCCGCTGGTTGGCACATCTGGCATTGCCGAATCTTCCTGTCGACACGCCGGAATATCAAAAGTATGCGGCGCTCATCCGGCCGCTAGGGCTCGAAATCGTTGCGCGTCCCGAGTTTTGTTTAAGCGCGGAAGCGGAGCGTTGGGCTGCCAGTGAATGGAAAAAGTATTCCTTTCCTGCAGGTCGTCCGGTGGTCGCACTTTTTCTGGCCGGCAATCCAGACCGGCCGGAGCGTCTGTGGCCGCTTGAGTCGTGGGTTGCTTTGGCCAAGGCGCTTCAGGCTCAGCAGATGACACTCGTGGCCATCGTCCCGCCACCGCAATTTCGTTCAGGCAGCGGAGCGATTGAAACGGGGGTGTATGAAAAATTCTCAAAGCAATTGGGTGCACGGCTGCCGGCCTTCGCGGCGAGGGAATTGGTGCAGGTGATCGCCTTTTTGAAGCACACGTCCCTTTTTGTGTGTCCAGATGGGGGCATTTTCCATACGGCCGTCTCCGCGGGGGTGCCGACACTGGGCTTGCTCTTTGCTATGGATCCCCGTTGTTGGACGATCCCCGTGTCCTGGATGTCGTGGTGTGCCCCCAGTGACCGCAAAGCCGAAAGTTTGACACCGGACGTCGTTCTTAAAGAGATTTTGCGGCGTTTGCAGAGCGTCTCCGAATATAAGACAATGCCTACGTAGTTATGCAATCCTTCAAAAAGCATTTCTTCGCCGGCCTTGTCTTCGTCATTCCTCTCCTTTTGACGGTGTATGCCTTTCGCTTTCTTTTTCTTTTTGTCAGCGAAGCACTTCTGCCGCTTCTTGAAAACCAGCATTGGATCTTTATCCATCCTTCGCTGACGCGTCTGGCAAGTTTTGTTCTAACGGTGCTTTGGATCTGGGGCATGGGCGTGATTGCTTCCAACCTGCTGGGCAAGCGCTTGGTGAATTGGGTGGAGAGCGGGCTGCGGCACATTCCCATCTTTCGGGGCATCTATGAAGCACTGCAGAAGATTACAGAAGCTTTTTTTGGGCAGACAAACATCTACCAGTCCGCTGTGCTTGTGCAGTATCCGCGCTCCGGATCCTACACGTTTGGTTTTGTGACCAGTAAAGTGTCGGGGTCCATTTTTGGATCTCAAGAGGGTTACTTAAGCGTGTTTGTTCCCACGGTGCCCAATCCAACCTCCGGTCTCTTGCTCTATATCAAAGAGTCGGAAGCCATTCCTATCAATCTCTCTATCGAAGAGGTGGCTAAAATTCTAGTGTCTCATGGTTTTGTTCCAATACCAGATACCGCCCTCGCATCACTTAAAAAGGATTAACGCTATGTTCGATACCCTTGCTTTAAAACAGATGTGGCAAAACGCCTGGTTTGTTGTCACGACGCTCCTGGCCTCGTCTGTGATATCCGGGGCGATTATTCTGGAGCGTTGGAAAAGCTTGAAAGCGGTCGAGTTCGATCGGGATGAAGTTCTTATCAAGCTGCGCGATCTCTTAACCCGCCAAAAAATGGATGACGCCATCGATTATTGTCAGAACATGTCCGGGCCGATGGGGAAAATTCTTTCGCAGTTGATCGCCGCGGCAAAGGAAAATCGTTCGATCAGCCGCGAAACATTAGAGCGATTCGGCGATCGTCTGGTGCGCGCTTCGGCCGCCGATCTGCACACATACATTACCGGTCTGGGAACGATCGGCAGCACGGCCCCCTTTGTCGGTCTTTTTGGAACGGTGGTCGGCATTATTCACGCGTTTAAAGCGATCGCAGAGAACGCGGGCGGAGGGCCGGGCGTCGTGGCTAGAGGAATTTCAGAAGCTTTGATCACTACGGCGCTGGGACTCTTTGTCGCGATTCCTGCCGTCGTGGCGTACAACCTCTTTACGCGGAAGATCGATATGCTGGAAGAAAATATGAATCTTTGCATGGAAGAAGTCGTGGACTTGGCGACGTATTCTGCCCGTGGGGGGCATCATTAATGGCGGCAGGGACGCTCAAAAAGCGCCGTCACGGCGGAGCCCCCATCGTGGACATCAACATGATTCCGCTGATCGACGTCTCCCTGGTGTTGCTGATCATTTTTATGGTGATGACGCCGTTTCTCGTTCAGCAGCAGGTCAAAATTAATATCCCGCATTCCGTCACCTCTTCCGAAACGCCCGATCGACCTATCGTCATTACGATTCAGCAACACGGTGAAGTTTCGTTGAATGGTAAAGGCATTGCCGTGACGAGTCTGGAAAGCGAACTCAAGTCTTTGCTCTCCGCGCATGCCGACCGCGCGGTTCTCATTCAAGCCGATCGTGATTTGCCGCTGCAGAATGTGGTGGCCGTGATGGATATCGCCAAGCAGGTGAATGTCTCCAAGCTGGGTATTTCCGTACAACAGCCCAAGCATTAAGTTTGTGAAACGCTACATCCTCTACTCGTGCGCCAGTCATGGGTTTTTTCTCGGCATGGCGATCTTCATGGGTGTGATTTTCTCTCACCCCCAGTCTTCTTACTACTCCATTGATTTGATGACGTCCTTACCGTCGGGCCCGATGGGCTCGTCTGGCGGCGGAGCGATGGTTGTCCCAGTGGCCGAACAAAAACCGGCAACACCGGTCGCTCCCACCGTTCGTCCCCCTCCGGCGACCAGGGCCGTTCCGCAGGATGCGTTAAAGCTGTTCGATAAAAATAAGAAGAAAATGGCGCCCGTCACCCCGAAGTCAAAATCAGTAACACCTCAAAAGGTGAACCCGAAAAGTGCGGCCAAAGCGCTCGCGCTGGCCTCCCAAATCGGCTTGGGTAATCGCCCGACCGCCGCCGATGCGGGAAATGAAGGCGGAGGCGGAGGTGGCGGAGGCGGCAGTGGGGTGGGAGTGATGGCCGAAGGGGGTACACCGTTTCCCTATCCATGGTATTTAAAAGCCATCGCAGAAAAATTAGACAAGCACTGGAAGCCGCCGCAGGAATTTCAATCGGATACGGTCGCTGTCATTGCCTTTGTCATTCATCGCGATGGGCAGGTTACGGGGTCGATGATAGAGCAAGACTCGGGCGACTCGACATTTGATCAACTGGCTTTACGCGCGGTGCTGTATTCCAACCCGTTGCCCCCGCTGCCGACCGGTTTTCCAGACGATACCCTGCGGGTGCATATGAAGTTTGTGGGGAAGCGAACTTAGTACAATAGAAAGGTCGGTAACGATTGAAGGGAGATTGGTTATGGGAAATATTGGTCTTGGTGAATTGCTTATTTTGTTAATCGTGGTCCTGGTACTGTTTGGTCCAGGAAAACTGCCGGAGCTTGGAAAATCCTTGGGCCGTGCGGTGGGAGAATTTCGTAAAGGAATTAAAGAAGGGTTCGACGAAACCAAGTCGGACTCGGACAAACCTTCCAAGCCGTCCTAAATCGGTTATTCTGAATACGTCGCGTAAGCGTTAGGGGTTTCCCAGAGTGTGACTCGGGTCACGGGGAGCCCTTTCGTTTTGGCGGTTTGATAGATGAGCCGTGCGATGTTCTCTGCGGTGGGGTTTTCTTTCAGGATAAAGAGGGGTTCGCCGGACTTTTCCAGCGTAGTTCGCAGCGGATCCTTGTCATTTAGCAGCATGCGATGATCCAGGTTGTCGTCGATCCAGGTTTGCAGGATCTGTTTGATCTCGCCAAAATCCCTTACCATTCCCTTCTCATCCAGACGCTCTGCGCTGAGTTCCACTTCAACTTTGCCGTTGTGTCCATGAAAATACCGGCATTTGCCGCTGTAGTTCAAAAGGCGGTGTCCGTAGCAGAAATTGATTTCTTTGGTGACCTGAAACATACCCGGATTATACAATCTCCCTATCTATGAAAAAGAATGCGATTGCGGTTTTGATGAGCGGCGGTCTTGATAGTGATGTGCTGGCCGCCGAACTGGCGCAGCGTTACCAAAGGGTCTATCCGGTCTATATCCGCCAAGGGCTGAGGTGGGAAGCCGTGGAGCTGTTTTGGCTGAAACGTTTTTTGCGTGCGACGCATCTGCGGGAAATGCAGCCACTTCAGGTGTTTCAATTGCCTCTGGCCGATGTATATCGGACCCATTGGAGTTTGAAGCGCGGTAAGGTTCCAGATGCCCGGACGCGAGATGAGGCGGTGTACCTGCCCGGACGTAATCTCATCCTGCTCGTCAAAGTGGGTCTTTTCTGTGCGCTGCAGCGAATCTCGGAAATTGCCCTGGCTCCGCTAGACCATAATCCGTTTCCGGATGCGACCCCTGCGTTTTTTGCGTCCTATGCCAAAGCAATGAGTCGCGGATTGGGGCATCGATTGATCATTCGTGTGCCATACCGAGAACAGTCCAAAGCCGCTGTGATTAAGCGCGGCAAGGGACTTCCCTTGCATCTCAGCTTCTCGTGTCTCGCTCCGGTGGGTAAGAAACATTGTGGAAACTGCAATAAATGTGCGGAGCGCCAACGGGCGTTTCGGCAAGCGCGGGTAGAAGACCTCACGGTGTATGCGCGGTAAAATAAAAACCATTTTTTTAGATGCCGGGGGCACGCTCTTTCGCCCCTATCCTTCGGTCGGCGCCGTGTATGCCGCCACAGCACGCAAACACGGCCATCGCTTCTGCGAAGCCGAGGATCTTGAAAAGCGCTTTCACTCCGCCTGGCACCATACCAATGGTCTGGCATCCCTGCGTGGGAAAAGTACAGCCAAAATCGAACGCGACTGGTGGCATCAACTGGTGAAGCAGGTGTTTGCGGGGGAAGAAAAGCATTTCGACGACTTCGAGGCATTTTTTGAAGAGCTCTTTGACGTGTTTGCTCGCCCCGAGGTGTGGCGGTTGTTTGACGATACGGTTCCGGTGCTGGAATCCCTACGTCAGAAAGGCTTTCGGCTAGCGATGGTGTCCAATTGGGATCATCGCCTGGAATCGATTGTTAAAGGGTTGGGTATTATGGGCTATTTCGACGCGATCTATTCCAGCTCGGGCGTTGGGGTCGCCAAGCCCGGCGCACAGATCTTCGAAACGGCCTTAAAAGGTCTGCAGGCCCGAGCCGAAGAAACGGTGCACGTCGGCGATAGCCTGGAAGACGATTACCACGGCGCGCGTAATGCGGGACTCGAAGCTGTCTTGCTGAATCGTCCTGGAAAGGCCTATAATGACGTTCGTTACATCCATTCGCTGCACGATCTTCTCTCGTTACTCTAAATCATGATTGCACAGAAAACGACGCTCTCTCCGGAACCAGTCGTCCGTTTGGAAAACGCTTTTGTGCGTCCCTACGACAATTCCGTTGCGACCGCCCGAACCTGTTATTCCTCCAAGCTAATTCGTACCGAAGACGTGGCCACAGATGAGCCGACCCGCCAGCGCCGTGACGCGATTGCTCAATCCATTTACAAGGCCGGCCACCACACCACCATTCAGCACGAGACGTTCCAATTCACTTTGGATAAGGTCTCTCGGCAGTTCATCTGGTCGTTCCTGCACAGTCACCCGTTCTATAACTCCGAGCAGGTCAGTCAGCGATATGTGGAAGTAAAACCCGGGAACTTTACGACCCCGGCACTGCGCGAGGATCACGTCGCACGCTTCCAGCAGGCGGTCGGTGAACTTATGGACGCCTATCATGAGCTCAACCGTATTTTGGAACCTACGGTGACGGCCGAATACCGCCGTGTTTTCCCGGTCCGCAATACAGAAGAGAAGCGCTGGAAGAGTGCCATCAAAAAAAGATGTCAGGAAGTCTCACGCTATGTGCTTCCGGTGGCAACCCACGCCCATCTCTACCATACGATCAGTGGGCTGACACTGCACCGCTACAACCGGCTTTGTGAGCAGTTCGATGTCCCTGCGGAGCAGAAGTTTGTGGTGCGTAAGATGGTCGATGAGGTGAATCGACTTGATCCGGAGTTTTTTAAATATATCGAAGATCCCTTACCACTCGAGAAGACGCTGGAGTATGAAATTCTACAGGGTTTTGATGAAAGTTTGCGCTGCTGCTGGCCGAAAGCGTTTATTCAGGAATTTGATCGGGAGCTGGACAATTACTCATCGAAGCTCATCGACTACAAGGCGAATACCGAGCGTGTGCTAGCGCAAAGTGTCCGATCGGTGTTGGGTGTGCCTTCTGGGGCGATGTCGGATGCGGAGGCCATCGATTGGGTGTTAAACCCAGCGAAGAACCCGTATTTTTCAGAATCCCTCAATCTGACCTCTTTAAGCAAGCTGACCCGAACGCTCGTGCATCCCCATTTCACGTTTAAAAAGCGCATTTCGCATACGGCGGACTCTCAAGATCAGCGGCATCGCATGACACCCGCCTCGCGGCCGGTGCTGATTCGTCAAGTTCTTTGGGATGAGCCCGACTACATCGTCCCTGCCTTGGTGGCTTCCAATCCTCAGGCCCTGGAGTATTACCATAAAACGATGCGCCGCCTCTGGGCCCATATGGCAGCCTTAATCCAGGAAGGGGAGAGCGAAAGTGACGTGAGTTATTTGCTCCCCAATGCCTTCCCCATCCGTTTTGAAGAATCTGGGGATCTATTGAATTTTCACCACAAGTGGACGCATCGGCTTTGCTATACCGCGCAGGAAGAAATCTGGAAAACCTCCCAGGAAGAGGTTCTTCAGGTCCAAAAGCGCTTTCCCGGGGTGGGTAAATACTTTGGCGCCCCTTGTTGGATGCGCAAACAGGCGAATATAAAGCCTTTTTGCCCGGAAGGAGATCGATTTTGTGGGGTCACTGTTTGGAAAAATGAGGTGTCTGAATACAGGCGACTCATATAGTCCCCCTAAATACATCTAGAAATAGATGATTTATTAAAATCAATAGATACAAATTTATAACACATATTTACATTTTTGTTAATATGTGTTAATTTCCTGTTGACCTGAAGACATTTTGGGGGTAGATAGACCTAGGTAATGAAAAGCCGTATATGCAACTATGCAACTTAACAATCAATTAACGCATGCGTCATCCTCCCGTAACACTCACAGGGTACACTGGTCTTGTGGGAGGGAGACTACTATGAGACGAATGACCTTGTTAGGCGTGGGGAGTTTAGTCCTTTTGACTCAAAGTGCGACGAGCCTTTGGGCCTCAGGTGCCGGCACCACCGGTGCTGATATCCTGCGTATTGGGGTAGGAGCCCGCGCCATTGCTATGGGGGAGGCCTACGTAGCGCAAGCCGATGACGTCTCCAGCCTTTATTGGAACCCTGCCGGCCTGGCCTTGATGCAAGAACGCCAGGCTTCCTTTATGTATAGCCAGCAGCTCCAAGGCCTTTCGTACCAGAACGCCGGTATCGGAATCCCTCTTGAAAACGGCGCTATTGGGGGTAGTCTTTCTTATCTGAGCTATGGCCAGATTGATGGATATGACCAGACTGGGGCTCCGACCGGAGACCAGAAAGCCTACAGTGGTGTAGGAACGTTAGGGGCCGCATGGTTGGGAAATCAGTGGTCGTTAGGTGTGAATGCGAAAGGAATTCAGGAAACGTTAGCGGATGAATCGGCCAGCACTTTTGCTTTTGACTTTGGAGGTACTGTGATCTATCCCAAGCCGGTGATGGGGGGAACGCTGCGCGCAGGGGCTGTTGTTCAGAACCTGGGCTCCGGCATGAAATTTTTACAGCAGACTGACCCGCTGCCTCGCCAGATCAAAGTCGGTTTGGCCGCTGTTCAGATGATGGACCGCCATTTGAATGTGTCCTTGGACGTGACAAAGCCCAATGATGAAGCCATGAAATACCAGGGCGGGCTGGAATATTGGCTGGGCAACCATCTGGCGCTTCGTACCGGTTATGCGGTTGACAAAGTCGAGGGCATGGGCATGCGCGCGGGGATCGGCCTTCGCCTCAAATCACTTTCATTTGATTATGCGTACGCCGGTTTTGGAGAATTGGGCATTACGCATCGCTACGAACTGACACTGCGCTTCGGGGAACCGCGGCCGGTGTTGACCAGCGAAGAATACAAGATTTTGAAAGAAGCCAAAGCGGCGATGCGTCAGGAACGCTATGAGCAGGCGGTGCTTCTCTTGGACAGCTTGATCCGTATGGAACCGCGCTACAAAAAAGCGCAGCGTTTGAGCCAGCTGGCGATGGCGAAACTGGATTCACAGCAAAAAACCATGCTTGCGAAACAAGGCACCAACTATCAGCCGACGGCAGCCAATGCCGCACAGAAACCGAGCTCTATGTCTGAATTGGATGAACTCGAAGCACTCTTGAGCATCACCACTCCGAAAGCGGCGCAGGCGCAGCCAGTTCAGCCGGTCGACCCCTCAATCTCCGAACCCAAGACGGAGGTTCGCTAATATGAAACGTTCCATGAAATGGTCTCTCTTAGCGGGTGCATTGCTGTTCTCCGTAGGCCCGACGGCATTCAGCGCTACCTGTGATAACAGCACCGATTGTGAACTTCCTTTAACGAATAACAGTGCCGCCACATGGACGCCCAGCGCTACAGGTGTCAGCAGTATTAAATGTTTTAACTCGGTGGGCCCTACCGGCAATAAGATCGGCAGTTGGTATTACATGGCAGCTGCGTCTTCTGATTTAGGCGCCACGGTTGCACATGGCGGTATTACCACCACTGGGACAGGGACACAGGTGATCGGTAGTTTTACGACCAACAGCAGCGCCAGCTCGAGTTCCGTGGTGACAGGCGGTGCAGTTCAGAATCTGTTAGGGGCCGCAACGTATTATTTCTATGCGCAGGCCTGTCCTTCTGCGGCGGCGTTGGACAGCGGCCATTGTTCTTTGTGGGCACGAATCGGTAGCCGCGGGACCACCGCGTATCCTGCCACCGTTTTCTTGAGCCCGACAAAACCCGGCGATGCGTCCGTAAATACCATTGTGTCGCGCACCTCGGTGCCCGTGTCTGATCAGGGATTTATCTCCCAGATTAATGTGGATATTGTCGACAACATCAACGGCGCCAACAATGAAACACTTTCACCGATCAGCTGGGTCGGTAACGGCGCCTATAATATCGATAACTCGATGTATACGCATGGCTTCCTACCGAATAACAAATATCAATACAAAGGCCAGTTGACCTATCCGTACGGGGTTCTTGTGCCGACAGGCGGACAGCAGACCGTGGGAACGTTCTGGACGACCCCGGTCAATCCGGGTCCTGTGACATTAATTACCAAGACGCACTGTTCCGCACAGATTCAAGTGCAGAACGCGGCCAACGCCGTGAATCCTGCCAATCCCAATTACACTCCTTACCAGGCTTGTCTGACGGGCACAGGCGGCAGTTGTCAGACCAGTGCAATTGGGGGAACAGGAGTTTTCGGTGATACGAAGACATACACCTATACCAATTTGAATGCAGGGACCAATTACACGCCGAGCGCTACAGCGATTGTAGGCAATGGGGCTGACGGAACGGCCACAGGCTGGAACAACAGCGGCACGACGAGCGGCGCTCTCTTTACCACCGATGCGTGGGGCGGAACCTTTGGGACATCGGCGATTACGACCGTCAGTGTCTCGTTTGATATCAGTAATTTAACGGGTGCGGCCAGCATATCTTCTTGGTCTATCCTTTTGAACGGCATTAGTGTCTCTACGGGCATCGGCGATCCCACAGGTTCGCATGTCTTAAGTGGTTTGACACCGAACAAGGACTACACGCTTCAGATTACTCTCTTTGAAGGCAGCGGTTGTTCTTCGACGTTGCCGGTGACTCCGGTGTCCTTTACGACACTGGCAGCGACTCCGCAATTGCCGACCAGTTATAACAACATTACGGCTGTTGCATTGCGCGCGAATTGGACAGATTCACTCAATCAAAACGGCTCGCATTACGGCTTGCAGCACTGTGATGATGCAGGTTTCACCACCAATTGCAATGCGGTCCAGGATGCCGGTCCCAAGGCTGCCGATGGAACTCAGACAGCGAATGTGGGAAGCCTCTCTCCGGAATCGACCTATTACTTCCGCGTGTACACGAAGAAAATCAGCGCGGGCGGTGTGGATAGCTCGACGCTTACGTTCTCAGCGCCTGCCGTCACATTGAATCAGGCTCCGTCGTTCACGAGCTTAAGCTGTGTTGTGAATTCGACGCAGGCCACCTGTACAGCCACAGTCACGGACAATGGCGGTGCGTCTCATTTGAAATATGACTGGAGCTCAGGCGGTGTGACCTTTGTTCCAAATAACACCGTTGCGACCAGCAGCCGGACGCTGGCGACGTTCCCGGGCAACGGATCCTATACCATTACCGTCAATGTGACGGACCACGATGGAACAGGGATGTTGGTGTCCAGCCAGACGACCGTGAATATCGGACAGACACCGACGACCATTAGCATTGCGCCATCCTCTGCGACGTTTAATACCGGAGGTGCGGGTCAGCTCTTTACCGCCACTGTTCGCGATCAATTTGGAACCGTGATCGCAGGAGCGGGTGTCAACTGGGCTCCCAATAACGGTGCGGCGGGAAGCGCAAGCCCGTCCTTTGGAACCACAACGACCTTTACGCCGGGAACAACCGCAGGTAACTTTGTGCTGCAGGCCACATTAGGCAGCGCTTCGGGCAGCGCGGCGTTGAACATCGTGGCGGCGGGTCCGGTCTTCACGATCCATCCTTTTGGTGTCGTGAATCCGGATAACAAAACAATTACTTTGACCGCTTTAGCTGACGACAATGCCATTGGCCATACGCCAATTACGTACACATGGACGCTGGAATCGGGCCCGACCGGCGTGAGCTTCTCGCCCAACGGCACAGTGGCGTCTTCGAATACGGTCGCCACAGTGACACAGGCCGGCACCTATGTGTTCCGCTGTACGGCCGTTGATAATTTTGGCGCAGGGTCAGAAACGACATTGACGCCCATTATTGTTCAGCAGATTCTCACGGGTATTCGCGTGTCCCCCAACGATGTGACCGTCCAGTCCTTGGGACAGGCGCAGTTTTCTGCGGCCGGGACCGACCAGTTTGCTCAGTCGATGACTTTGGCCAATGTGACATGGGGTGTTGATGGCGGTGGCAGTATCAACTCGGCCGGCGTGTTCAGCGCGATCGGCATCGGTCAGCGCTTTACGATCACTGCGGTGAGCAACGGAATTACTGGCACAGCCCGTGTGACTGTTGTGAACTACGATATTAGCGGTGCCAAAGCATTCCCGGTGCCTTACAAATCGACACAAGGCAATGTGATTCATTTCAGTGGGTTGGGGTCTGACGCACACATCCGTATCTACACTACATCAGGACGTAAAGTGATTGAGTTGACCTCGAATCAGGATACGCTGGATTGGGACGTTAAAAATTCTGATAGCGAAAAGCTTGCGAGCGGAGTATACTTCTACGTAATTGAAAGTCCGACAAGCAAGAAACATGGAAAACTCATCATCATCCAGTAAAAAACCCTTTCATCTTGTCGCTGCAAGCCTCGTTTTTCTCCAGATGGGCACTCCTACGGCTTGGGCGGAATCCTCTGTTTCAAATTCCTACCAGGTGTTGTCTTCCGTGGTTGTTCCGGAGGGGCACTGGAATGAACTTCCCGACCTTTATTTAAAGCTGCGCAATGACAAGCAGTCCGCGCCTGTCCAATTTCAGCTGATTGCGGCAGCTGCCGAGCAAGCATTTATGCAGAATCTCCTGGACGATGCGCGGAAATCCTTTCAAAAACTTCTCAAAGCAAAAAAACCTTCCCCGTCCCAGTTTCTCCAAGAAATTTCTGAACTTCGATTGGCTGAAATCGATCTTCTCGATAATCGTGCCGATGAAGCCTTGAAACGGCTGGAGCCGCTCAGTCATCATTCCAACCCCTATCTCTCGGATGAAGCCGTTTTCCTTCAGGCACGTTGTTTCCTTCAGAAACACGAATGGGGCGAACTGTCCCGGGTTGTGACCAAACTGGCTCAGCAGAATCCTGCGTATGCAGATGATCTGGCGCTGAATTTGATTCAAGGCGTCGCGCTCCTGGAACAAGGAAAGCTGGATGCTGCCATGGTGTTTTTTCAGCACTTCCCGGATGAGCCTTCCGCAATTTATTACCTGACCGTCTGCTACGTGCAGAAGAAGGACATGTCGAACGCCCTTCCTCTTTATCAAAAGATTTTGCAGCGCGACTCTCGCAGTGAATGGGTCGACCGGATGCGCTTGGTGTTGGGTGAAGCGTTTTATGCGTCGCACGATATTAGCTCGGCCCACGAATTCTTTAAGCCGATTACACGCCCCGGTGCCGATCCCGATGTGCGTACGATGGCGCTGCACCGTCAGGCCTGTCTCTTCTTTCAGGAAAAGAAGTATGACGAAAGTGAAAAAATCCTCGTCAATTTACTGAAACAGTCTCCCAATCATCCCCTGCGTACGGAGTGGACCTACCTCTACGCCTCCATTCCTATCTTCAAGAGAGATTGGAAAAAATCCATTTCTGAACAGAAAGCAGCGCTTGAAGATGAGCGCGGATTGGCTCCGCGTCTTCACGGCGTCGATGTTAATCAGCTGAAAATTACCGCGCAATTTCGGATTTTATGGGCACACCTACTACTCAATGATTTTAGCGGTACTCGCCGTTTGGCTGACAATTTCATCGCGAAGTATCCCAAGGAACAGATCGCGTCCTATGCGTATCTGGCCAAAGGCATCGCGTACTACCGTGGCGCTGAATATGACAAGGCGCTGGATGTGTATCAAGATCTTCTCAATAAATACCCTGAGAGTTCGGCCTGCGGCAAAGCCGTGTATCTGATGACGCTTTGTCTGCATTCGGCACGCGATCCATTCCGGGCTGCGGGTATTTTGAATAGCGTCCATGCACGACTGCAAACGACCAATGCGAAGAGTATCGATGAATGGACCGAAAACACGCTGTACTGGATAGCGGATGCCTATTACCAGCTCAACGATTTCACCAGTGCTGAAAAACTCTATCGTGAATTTTTAACCCGCGCACCACAAAGCACCCTGGTGCCCTATGCCCTGGAAGGGCTTGGAGCCGTGTTGTCCGCTCAAGGTCCGCAGCGCGATCAAGAGGCCATCGTTGCTTTACAACAGGCGGAATTGCGTGCTCGTGACTTGAACAACAAAGAATTTGCAGAACAAGTCGAAGTGGAACTGGCCAAGGTGTATTACAACCAACGCAATTTTGCCAAAGCCGGCGCTATCTGGGCACATTTGTCAGCGACCTCCTCTCAGTCTTCCGTAAAGTCAGAGTCCATGTTCCGCGAAGCGGATGCCCTGACGCGCCAAGACTTTTACCAGGAAGCCATTAAGCGCTGGAAAACGTTAGTTCAGCTTTTTAAGAATGAAAAGAATAATCCCTGGGTTTCCGAAGCACTGATGCGCTCGGGAAATACACAGGCCGGCTTGGGGCAATGGACCGAAGCGACCCAGACCTTTACGGTGCTTAAACAGGCTTATCCGAATAGCGTGCCGGGCAAGGAAGCCTCCTTCCAGCTCGTGCAGTGTGCTTTCAACCTGGGCAATGTACCGCAAGCGGTTACTGAACTGATTGGTTTTGCCAAAGACTATCCAGACGACCCACGTATTCCAAAGGCCGCTGACAATCTCCTGAATGCGATGCACCAACGCAAAGTCTCGGTGCCGCCAACTCAGCAGGCGATGTTGCTCAAAATGGCTCCGGGCAGCTCTGGAGGCGCCGCCCTTCTCTGGGAAAAGGGGGCTGCGTTGTTTAATGAAGGCAAATACGAAGCCGCCCAAAAACTCTTTGAGAAGATCATGCTGAGCTATCCGAACGATGAATACGTTCCGACGGCCTACTTCTATAACGCGGACAGCTTCTTCTGGATGAAAAAATGGGACGAAGGAGCAAATGCTTATCAGAATTTCTATTTATCCTTCCCGAAACATGAGCGCGTACCGAACGCCATGTTCCAGAAGGCTGTCTGTTTGTTCCGCAAAGGCGATTACAACGCCGCGGTCGATGATTTCCGCGCGTTCCTCGATAAGTATCCGAACCATGCGCTCGCTAAAGAGGCATGGCTCAACATCGCCCTAGCGCATAAGAAGGCCTTCCAGCTGGATCAAGCGGTTACGGCCTATCAATTTGTTATCGATAAGTATCCGAAAGATTCCAAGCTCAATGCTGTGTGGCTGCAAATGGGCTCCTTGCTTGATGTGCAGGGCAAACGCATGGATGCGGTCAAAGCGTATGCCCGCGTGCCCAGCAATGCTCCCGAATACCCGGAAGCGATGTACCGCATTTCGCTCCTGTATGAACAGGAGCAAAATTTGGGCGAGGCGAAGAGTTATCTGGAAGCCGTTCGTGGCTGGCCGGAGGTTAAGAACGAGTATCGAATGGCGGCTCTGATACGTTTGAGTGAAATCTATGAACAAGAAGGCGCGCCGGCCGCAAAACTCAAACCCCTCTATATAGAAATTCGTGCGGCGACCAACGACCCAGAAATCGCGAAGCAGGCAGCCCTGCGTATCCAGGAGCTGAGTAAATGATGAATCTGCGACGTCACTCCGGCGTAGGCCGGGGCCCAGACCACTGGATACCGGCTTTCGCCGGTAAGACGGCTCTGGTCATTTTATTCTTTGTGACCGCGGTTTATGCTGCGCCGACTGCTTCAACGCCGGGCGCTGGCAGCGGTCCTGCGACCGATGAAATGGAAGTGCAGATCAAAGGCCAATTTAAAGGCCGCTTGCTTGTGAAGCGTGTCGTGGCACCGATCACGATGAATTTGGAAAAGCTTCAGGACTTTCCGGAAGACCCTTCACAGAAAATTATCTTTGCACCGCTTAATATTTCGCAGAGTTCTGAATTTAATGCGCGTTCCGAAATTAAAGCGCATGCCGCCTTCTTCCCGTGGCTCGGACCGATTGCTGAACCTCCTTTCCTCCTAATGTATCCGCCGCAGTCACCCAACCTGCAGGTGCAGTCCTGGGCATTTGAAGTGCTCAATCCGCAGGGCCAGGTTATTTACCGCCAGCGTGGTGTCAACGGCATGCCGGATGAACTCGCCTGGGACGGGAAAGATTCCGAAACCAAATTTGCAGTGGTCGGCCGACTCTATTCCGCGCAGTTGACCTATACCGATAAGGAAGAGAAGCGGACCGTTGTTCAAGGCGGTCATGTTCTTATGCCTGTGATTGCATATAGTTCCGATGGTCCGCAAACCATTGAGGTGAGCCTTGCACGTTTATTTAAACCAGGAAAAGCAGACATTTCGATGGAAGGGATGCTGGTGCTATCAAAAATATACGAGCGGTTCCGTGAACGCGCTTTAAACAAGATCCATATCCGTATTTCGCAGAAGCAGGATGATCTCGCCGCACAGCGCGAAGTGGCGTTGGTGCAGGCCATGAGCAAGGCCCTGCATATCCGCGAAGAAGCGATTAAGCATGACCATACTCTTGAGCCGGATGTGCGCGGCGAAATTGCTGTGATCTGGGCCAAGGGCAAGGGGGATAAATAAGATGAAGCGAGCCCCGATGGTTGTTTTTGCTCTCGTGCTTGCGGTTCCACTCTGGGCGGCCAAGTCCGCGTCATCTCCTTACAAAGAGGCGGTCGATTTGTATCAGGCCGGGCGCTTTACGGAAGCGACCGATGCGTTTAATAAAGCAATTCAAAAAAAAGACCATATCGCCGAATCTCAGAAATATATCGAGCGTATTCGCCAGGAGGCGGTCGAGCGAATCCGCAACAAAGCCCTGGTCGGGGATAGCAAGATGAATTGGAAGAATAAATTTTTCTATGCGCGATCGGCGGAAGGCCGTATTCAGGCCGGTATTTCCGTTGATGAAATCTTCGAAAAAGACAGTTTAAACTTCCGGCCGGATGCAGTCAACGCTCTGGGGGATTTGGCGGATATCTTGCGCCGCAGTGATAATTCCACGGTGACCGTCGATTTGATTAATGAACGTCCTCAAGACTCCGGTACGGATAACACAGAACTGGTTGCGCAGCAAACAGTTGCGGTCTTCTCCGTCTTATCCTTGGCTTCCCACGATCAGCTCCCTCACGAATACATGACGCACA
>CAZDML010000019.1:0-23042 GCA_964506645.1 uncultured Elusimicrobia bacterium
CCATCGATTACATCAAAGCCCACATCAAGAAATAAGCTTCTCTTCCCGTTCACCGTTTGTTGTGGGCGCACCCGCCAGACGTCTGGCGGGTGTTGTTTTACTTCCTTGAACGGAAATCCAAATTGATGAAAAAACGAATCGTTATTACAGGCGTAGGAGCCGTCACTCCTATCGGTATTGGCAAAGACGCTTTCTGGGATGGGCTCAAGAATGGCCGTTCCGGGGCAGGGCTCGTATCGTTTTTTGATACAACCACATACCCTTCTAAAATCGACGCCGAAGTGAAAGGCTTTGAGCCGGAACTCTACATAGACAAGAAGAGCATCCGGCGCATGGACCGCTTTACGCAGTTTTCCTGTGCCGCCGCTAGCATGGCAATCAAGGATTCCGGTCTCGATACGGCCGCCAACATCGATAAAGACCGTGTCGGCGTTATCGTAGGTTCCGGTATCGGTGGGCTTTCCACTATTGAGGAAGAACATGATGTTCTCAAATCGCGCGGCGCCAGCCGTGTCAGTCCGTTCCTGATTCCCAAACTCATTTCCAATATCGCACCGGGTGAAATTGCCATACGCTGGGGATTTACGGGGCCCAACTATGCCGTCTCGAGCGCGTGCGCAACTTCCAATCATGCCATTGGCGATGCCCTTCGCCTGCTGCGCTACGGGGATGCGGATGTGATCGTGGCCGGCGGCTCTGAAGCGGCCATTACGCCGCTCGGATACGCAGGGTTCTGTTCCGCTCGTACGCTATCCACCCGCAATGACGAGCCGCAAAAGGCATCGCGTCCGTTTGATAAAGACCGTGACGGCTTTGTCATGGGCGAAGGGGCGGGCATTGTTGTTCTTGAGACCCTCGAACATGCGCAGGCTCGCGGGGCACGCATTTACGCGGAGCTCGCAGGCTACGGTGCCACGGATGATGCCTACCACATTACGGCCCCGAATCCGGAAGGCACATCTGCAGTGAAAGCCATGCAGCGCGCCCTCAAGGATGCCGATTTAAAGCCGGAAGACATCCAGTATGTCAACGCACACGGAACATCCACCAATCTCAATGACAAAACCGAAACCAAAGCGCTTCATCTGGTTTTCGGTGACCATGCGAAAAAACTAGCGATCTCTTCCACCAAATCCATGACGGGACATCTTCTCGGTGCCGCCGGTGTGGTCGAACTTATTGCGACCGTTTTGTGTATTCAGAATAAGACCGTACATCCGACGATTAATTACACGACGCCGGATCCGGAGTGTGATCTGGATTATGTGCCGAATACGGCACGTCCGCTGGATATTCGCTGTGCTCTTTCAAATTCTCTCGGGTTTGGCGGTCACAATGCAGTGCTCGTAGTCAAACGTTATGCCGCGTAACACGGCTCAGACGACGACCACCCCTGCACCGCTCTCCAAACTCGAACGCACCCTCGGCCTTCGTTTCAAAAACAAAGCCCTGCTTGAAGAAGCCTTGACGCATAAATCATTTTCGATGGAACGCGGCAGTGATACAATCCCTTTTAACGAGCGCCTGGAGTTCCTGGGTGACAGCGTCCTGTCCACCGCCGTTGCGCATTATCTCTTTGAGCGCTATCCCGATGCCAATGAGGGGAAACTCTCGCAGCTGAAGTCGATGCTGGTCTCACGCCCCAGCCTGACAGTATGGGGTCGTGAAATTGGGCTTGGACAGTTTCTCCGCTTGAGTGAAGGCGAAGCCGCCACCGGTGGCCGCGACCGCGACTCGATCGTGGGCAATGCCATGGAAGCCGTGCTCGGTGCGATGTATCTTGAAGGCGGTTTTGAGCCGGCACAAAAATTTATCAATAAGTTGCTCGCCAAACGCAAACGACTGGTGACTAGCGATCATAAGAGCCGGCTCCAGGAATGGGCCCAAAAGAAGTACAAGGTTCCACCGGACTACGTTGTTAAAAACAGTTTTGGACCCGATCACGCAAAGACATTCGAAATTGAAGTCTCTATTGGATCGGATGTCTTAGGTTCAGGCAGTGGGAAATCGAAAAAAGAAGCCGAGCAGGCAGCCGCCCGGGATGCCTTGAAGAAGATCAAGGAGACCTAACATGTACGAACTGACCGAAGAACAACAGGCAATCGTCGAGACAGCTCGCGAAATTGCCCAGAAAAAAATTAAAAAAGTTCGCGAACACTACGACAAGACCGAGGAATACCCCTGGGAAATTGTTGAAGAACTTCGTAAAGCGGACCTCTTCGGCGTTTATATTCCACAAGAGTATGGGGGCTTAGGCGGCGGCGTTTTTGAACTGTCTCTTGTCGTGGAAGAACTTTCCAAAGCCTGCGGCGGAATCGCCCTCGTTGTTGCGGGCACGGCCCTCGGCACCATTCCCATATTGCTCTATGGGAACGAAGAACAAAAGAAGAAATATCTTCCGGATATCGCTTCCGGTAAACGCTTAGCGGCATTCACCATTACTGAACCGGAAGCCGGCTCGGATGCCACAGCGGCTAAAGCAACGGCCGTGGAAGACGGCGACAATTACATTTTAAACGGCACCAAGGTGTACTGTACGAACGGAAAAGCCGCTGAGATCTACTCGCTCTTTTTCAACACCGACCCGGCCCGCGGCGCACGCGGCGTCTCATGCTTCATTGTGGAAAAAGACACCCCGGGATTTGAGTTCGGTCGCAAAGAAGAAAAGATGGGCATCCGTGCCTCGCCGACCTATCAGTTGAATTTTGACAACTGCAAAGTTCCGAAAGCCAACCTCCTCGGCAAGCGTGGCGGGGGACTACTCGTCGCACAGTCGACCTTTGATGTTTCTCGTCCTGGCGTCGCCGCTCAGGCGCTGGGGATTGCCCAGGGCGCGCTTGATGAAGCCTTTAACTATGCCCGTAACCGCCGACAGTTTGGCCAAGCGGTCATCAGCTTCCAGGCCATGCAGCATAAACTCGCCAACATGGCGATGGAAATTGAAGCGTCTCGGGCGCTCCTCTATACAGTGGCCCGCGCCATTCAGAAGGGCGGCAAGAAGCGCTACACCAAAGAATCGGCCATGGTGAAGTGCTACTGCTCGGATGTGGCCATGCGCGTCACCGTCGAAGCCGTGCAGATGTGCGGCGGAATCGGCTACATGCGCGACTTCCCCGTCGAGAAGTATATGCGCGATGCAAAGATTACTCAGATCTACGAAGGCACCAACGAAATTCAACGCAACGAAATTGCCATGGCCATGATTAAAGAAGCGGCGCAGCAAGGACGCGGCTAAGAAAGAAAAGGAAAGACGTTCATGCACATTATTGTCTGTATCAAACAAACACCCGCCACTGCGAATATTCAGATCGATCCCAAAACAGGCACGCTCAAGCGTGAGGGCATGGCCGCGGCCATTAATCCATTCGACGAATATGCCATCGAAGAGGCCGTCCGTATTAAGGAAAAACTTCCCGGATCAACTGTCTCTGTCGTCACCATGGGTCCTCCGCAAGCCGAGGATGCGCTGCGCGATGCGATTGCCCGCGGTTGTGATGATGCCTTTCACGTGACCGACCGCGCGTTTGCCGGCGCCGACACCTGGGCGACCTCCTATACGCTTCAGATGGCGATTCGCAAAATTGCCCAAACGAAAAAACCTTTTGACCTTATCATCTGCGGTAAACAAACCAATGATGGCGACACCGGCCACGTCGGCCCGGGTATAGCCGCTTGGCTCGAAGTTCCAAACGCTGCCTACATCGGCAAAGTGGAAGAAGTCAAAGAAGGCTCGATTAAAGTCCGACGCATGATGGAAGATGGTTACGACGTGGTAGAAATGCCGACTCCCTGCTTAATTTCTGTCGTCAAAGAAATCAATGAGCCCCGCGTGGCCTCTCTGAAGGGAAAACTTGCTGCCAAGAAAGCGGAAATCCCCAAGTGGAATGCCGAAGCCATTGGCGCTGACAAGTCCAAGATTGGTCTGGGCGGCTCACCCACGATCGTCTCTAAAAGCTTCAACCCGCCCCCGCGCAAAGGCGGCGTCCGGATTGAAGGCGCGACCGCTGAAGAGAAAGCGAAGAATCTCGTCTCCAAACTCAAAGAACTTAAACTGATTTAAGGATTTATCATGCCCAATCGCATCTACGTTAAACAAGAACGCTGCACCGGCTGTACGGCCTGTGCGAAAGTCTGTCCTGTCACCTGCATCGACATGATTCCGCGACCCGCTGAAGACAAAGCCAAGGGCGTCAAATGGCCGAAGCTTGCCGTGATCGATGAAGTGAAATGTATTTTCTGCGGCGCTTGCGTCGATACCTGTAACAACTTGGGAGATAAGGCAAAGAAGACCGATGTGTTCCATGCCATCGTCATGGAAAAAGAAAAAGTCGAGTCGACTGGCCCCGCGATTGACCCCGCGCTCTACAAGGGCGTTTGGTGTTATGCCGAAATGCGTCATGGGCAACTCCAGCCGACCATCTATGAACTCTTAAGCGTTGGCCGACAGCTCGCCGGTTCCTTGAACGAAGAATTGAGCGCCGTACTTATCGGCAGCAATGTATCTCAACACGCCCAGGACCTCATCGACCATGGCGCAGACAAGGTCTACGTCATCGATAATCCGGCTTTCGTCAATTTTGTGGATGAAGCCTATACCAACGCATTAACCGAGCTCATCAAGCAGGAAAAACCCAACAAGCTTTTAATGCCCGCCTCGACCATCGGCCGTTCGTTCGGCTCGCGCGTCGCGATTGCGGCCAATACGGGAATCACCGCGGATGCGACGGAACTTTCCATCGATCCAAAGACCCGCATGCTCAATGCCACCCGTCCTTCCTTCGGGGGCAACCTGATGGCAACCATTCTCTGCGAAAAGCATCGCCCAGAAATGGCGACCGTCCGCCCCATGTCATTCCCTCGCGCTCCCAAACAAGCGGGTCGCCAAGGAAAAATTGTCACGGTCGCAATCGATCCATCCAAATGGAATGTCAAAACAAAATTTGTTGAGTATGTCCCTGAAAAAAGTGAAGTTCAGGACATTACGTCCGCCGAATGCATTGTGGCCGGTGGCCGTGGGCTCGGAAAAGCAGAAGGCTTCAAAGCGATTGAAGAACTCGCAAAGCTTCTCGGAGGCGCCGTAGGCGCAAGCCGCGCCGTTGTTGATGCCGGATGGATTGCCTATCGTCATCAAGTCGGTCTCACTGGCAGAACCGTACGCCCAAAACTCTATATCGCCGCAGGTATTTCCGGCGCAATCCAGCACCTGGCTGGAATGAGCTCTTCGGAGTTCATTATCGCTATCAACAAGGATCCTCAAGCTCCCATGATGCAGTTGGCGAACCTCTCGATTGAAGGAGATGTCAACGAAATCATGCCGCTCGTCATTGCCGAGATCAAAAAAGCCAAGGGCCTCTAGCCTCAGGTTTTTAGACAGGCCTGTCCAGACCCCCAGATATAGCGCAATCTCACCTTTTAGGCACTACCCATAGTGCCGTTTCTTGCATCTTGTATCGATAATTAGTATTCTTTCCCAGATCTGCAGTGATCTTGGGTTTTAGGGGAGGTTCCCACGTGCGATTGAAGCGCTTAGAGATGGTTGGTTTCAAATCCTTCGCGGATAAAACCCGCGTGGAGTTCGAACCTGGCGTTACCGCAGTCATCGGCCCCAACGGCTGTGGAAAATCCAACATTTCCGATTCTATCCGCTGGGCGCTTGGTGAAATGTCTGCCAAAAGTCTCCGCAGCCAGCAGATGATGGACGTCATTTTTAACGGCACGGCCAATCGCCCCGCCCAGGGTATGTCCGAAGTGGCCCTCACCTTTGATAACAGCAGTCACCAGCTTCCTATCGATTACACCGAAGTTACCGTTGCTCGCCGTTTGTTCCGTTCCGGCGAATCCGAATACTACATCAACAAAACCCAGTGCCGCTTGAAAGACATCCGCGACCTTTTCCTAGACACCGGAGTCGGCAATGATGGCTATTACGTCATGGCGCAGGGAAAAATCGAATTTATTTTGTCCGCCAAACCCGAAGACCGCCGAGAACTCTTCGAAGAAGCAGCCGGTGTTGCCAAGTACAAAGCACGACGAGAAGAAGCTATCCGGCGTTTGAACAAAGTGGAGCAGGATATGCTTCGCTTGAACGACTCCCTGGCCATCTACAAACAACAGATGGACAATCTCGATGCCGCCGTGCGTAAAGCGAAGCAGCATCAGAAAATTCAGGAAGAACTGCGCACCATGGAAATTGCGACGCTTCTACATTCCATCGTGAACACACAAACGCAGTGGACGACCCTGCACAGCCAGCACGAAGAAACGGCCAACACCCTCTCCCAGCTCAAGCAGGCTCTCCTAGAGCGAGAATCCCAGGTCACCGAAAACCGCAGCAAGGCCGAATCGATGGAACAGGACGTTCTTGACCTCCAACGCAAAGTGGCCCAAGTTGAAAGCGAATGGGCCAAAGCCGAAACAGAAAAGAACGCGGCTATAGAGCGCGAAGCCGAGATCAAAGTCCTTCAGGTCCGCTTCCAGGAAGAGGTCTCTCAGCTTCAGAAAAATTTAACTGAGGGAACAGCCAAACAGGCCGATCTCACTCAAGAAGTTGAAACACTGAAAGCGGTATTCCGTGAAAAGAACGATGCCTACAAGGCCGAAGATGAAAAAGGTCAGACCGAACTTCACGAAGCACAGACGCTACAGCGTTCTCTGGAAACCACCAAATCACGGCTTTTAGAACTGGTTCGGCTGATCAGCCATCATCGTAATGAAACCGTTCGCCTCACATCGCTCTCCGTTCGGCATGAAGAAGCCGCCAAATCCAAGAAACGCGAACTGGAAAAAGTTCAGCAGAAGCGCCAAACTCTTGAGGAGCAGATCCGTTCCCAGGAAACCACCACAGCTCAAAGTCGTGAACAATTGGCCGGCCTCGAATCACGTCATGGCGCTATTGAGGAACAGCAAACCCGAAATACAGACAAACTCCAGGAAGTTGACTCTGCCATTCAATCCGCCCGCGAACGTATTGCTCGCCTGGAAGCTGAAAAAGTGTCTCTCGAACGCTGGCTGAGTCAGGATCCTGTCGCCCTGGCGAGCCACTTCATCCGCCAGCAGAATCTACCCGGCATTCATGGGCCGATTTCTTCCATCTTTAAAACCTCCGAACCTTATCAGCGACTGCTTGATCGTGCCCTGGGTGACCGCGCCCATTTCTTCATTGCGGACACCTTGAATGACGCGCAAGCGGCCATCCGGACACTGTCCGATGAGCGACAAGGATGGGCCACCTTTATCGTTTTGGATCGACTGACCCAAAGTGAACAACATGCGGCCTCCGATACAGGGGAAACGCGTTCCTTAGCCGACGTGGTGGAATGCGATGCCCGCTTTGCGCCGGTGCTCCAATATCTCATTGGCCGAACGTTCTATGTGGGAGCGACTCTCTTTGAAGAAAGTGTACTGCGGGGTGGGGCCGACCCGATTGGGGAAAGCTTCCAGGCAACCCCGACGGATCTGATTCGCCTGAACCAAGAACTGAGCTCTTTAACAGAAACGCTCAATGCTCTCAACACAACCAAAGGTGAGCTCAAGACATTATTAGCAGATCTTCAAACCCAAAAATCCAGTTTTATTAAAGAACACCAGGAAGCCAAGGTCGCCGTTCAGGTGCAGGAAGAAAATCTTCAGCGCATTCGCGAAGACTACAAACTGACAGAAACGGAAGAACGTGTGCTTCAGCATGAAGAAAGCGAATCTCTTCAGGCCATCACACAGGCCCAGGCCACTTTAGAAAAAGAAGGAGCCCTTCTAGCGACCCTGGAAAGTGAACATCAGGGACTTCAAGAGACAACCCATTCCCAGGACTCCGCGCTCCTCGAACTCCGTCAGACGATTCAAGTGCATCAGGCTCACATTTCCCAACTCCGCCTGGATGCCGAAACCACGCGCGAACGTTACACCGGTCGCGAACGTGACCTCGAGAACACCCATCGCGAGATGGAATCTCTCACTCAACGTATTACACAAAACCAAAAGGATTTCAGCGATAACCAAGAGCGTCTCACACAACTCGCAGCGCTTCAAACTGAAAAAACCGGCCTTCTGGAAACTCTCCAGGTTGCCCGCGATAGCCAAAACAGCCAGCTCAACGACCTCTTACGCCAGCGCCAAGATGTCCAAGAGCGCTTACATCGCGAAGAGCGCGAGTTGGCAGAGCAACGCGACGCCCTGTCCCAAGCGCAGACCCGCGCACAAGAAGCTGAATTCCAAGCCCGTACCCTGGAACAGGAGAAAACCCGCCTCGAACAAACCCTTCAGGACACCTATCAGCTGTCCGTGGAAGAGGCTCAATCACACTATGCAGAAGTTCAACCCAACGGAGAAGAGCTCGCGCGCCTGCGCCGCCGCATGGAAAGTCTGGGAGCCGTTAACCTGGCCGCCCCTGAAGAACATGCCCAGTTGGAAGAACGCTACCACTTCCTCTTAACCCAGCAGCAAGATCTCCTCAAAGCCAAAGATGATCTGCATCAGGCCATCTCCAAAATTAACGCGACGACGCGTGAACATTTCAAAGAGACGTTCGACCAAGTGCGTCAGAATTTTAAACAACTCTATCAGACCCTCTTCCGAGGCGGTGAAGCCGATGTTATCTTAACCGATGAGCACAACCTGGCGGAAACGGGCATTGATATCGTTGCCCAGCCTCCAGGAAAGAAACTTCAGAACATCGCCCTACTCTCTGGCGGCGAAAAAGCGCTAACCGCGATCGCCCTCTTGTTTGCGTTCTTCATGGTCAAGCCCAGCCCCTTCTGCCTTCTCGACGAAGTGGACGCCCCTCTCGATGAAGCCAATGTGGGCCGCTTTATTGAATTGGTGAAGTCCTTTGCCGGAAAGACCCAGTTCATCATGATTACCCACAATAAGCGCACCATGGAAATGGCCGATATTATTTACGGCGTTACCATGGCAGAGCTGGGCGTATCCAGCCTCATCTCCATGAAAATGGAGTCCAAAAAACCGACTGAGGTTGTCGCCGCCTAATCCATTTTATGGAACAGCTCCGCATTCTACGCGGGCGTGTTGATAAATTGACGTTGGCTAATGCTCTGCAAGAAATTAAGCAGAGAGTTGCCAGTGATACTTTCCATCACATCGTTACAGCCAACACCCTCATGCTACTGGAAGCCGAACGCGATCCAGAACTCCTGAACATCCTTGAAAAAGCATCACTCGTTGTCCCCGAATCCTGGGGCATCGCCTGGGCGAGCCGTCAGAAAAATGAGCCCTTATCCGAGTACATTCCAGGCATCGATCTGATGATGGAAATGTGCAAAATGGCAGGCCAAGGCAATTACTCTGTTTATCTCTTGGGAGGAAAACCGGGCGTTGCCCAGCAAACAGGTGAAATCCTCAAGCTTGTGTTTCCTGGCTTACGTATCGCAGGAGCGCACCACGGTTATTTCCAGTCGAGTGAAGAACCCGATTTGATCGCAGAAATCCGTTCCTTGCGCCCGGATTTCCTTTTTGTTGGCATGAGTGTACCCCGACAAGAAAAATGGATTTCCAAGCATCTCTCCTATCTTGAGTCGCGTTGCGCGATGGGCGTGGGGGGGAGTTTTGATGTCATTTCTGGCCAGTTGAAGCGTGCGCCGAACTGGATGCGCCAGATGGGGGTGGAGTGGGTGTACCGCACCATCCAAGAACCTTGGCGTCTTAAGCGTATCAAAGGCCTGCCCGTCTTTATGTGGCGTGTCATGCGCGAACTGCCTTAAACCATGCGTTTATCCATCATTCGCCTTACTACAGGCGCCATTCTTCTGGCAGCCCTACCTCTGAACGCCGCTTCCTTTAATTCCGCATTTAAACTGAAGGTCTATGAACGCGGGCAGGGCGACGAACCGCCGCATGTGATCGGATTTACACCACTAAGAGAAGGGAAAGCCATCGACTTTCCGTCTCGCTCGGAGTGGTATGTGAAGCCCATCGGGTCGCTTGACCACGATACGTTTGAGCGTCTGCTTGAAGAAGTGCGGCAGAAGAAAATTCCGGGTCTCGACCTGTCTAACCGGTGGGATATTACAGATGAAGATTTGGTGAGCATCGGAAGCCTAGAGCGCCTGCAAACCCTGTATCTCTCCAAGACAAAAATGACAGACGCGGGGATGCCAGCCCTGGCGACGCTGAAAAATCTTCACACCCTTGAACTCAATAACCGCATTACCAATGCGGGGCTCACTCCGCTGCAATTGCTACCCAAACTCGAAGACCTAACGCTCATCGGTGGGAAAATTTCGGACAAGGGTGCACTGGCTATTCTCCCCTCGTTAAAACAACTGAAGCGGCTTACACTAAGTGATACGGCCATTACCGATAACGGCCTGAAAGCTCTTGCCTCGCTGACCAAACTCGAAGCACTCTTGTTGCCCTCGGGCATTACCGATCGCGGCATCGCAGCCCTGATTTCTCTGGTTTCTCTCAAGGAACTCGACCTCACCCGTACGCTGGTCTCCGACCGGGGATTAGAAACGCTCCGTTCCCTCAAGAACCTGAAGATTCTGTATTTAAATAACCGCATCACTGACCAGGGCATTGCCACACTCGCCGCCTTACACTCCCTGGAAAAGCTCGATGCCAGCGGCTGCCCACTCACCAACACGGCGTTAAACACCCTTGCTGGGATGAAACACCTCAGAGCGCTCGCACTGGGGGGGACAAAAATCACCGATGCGGGGCTGCCGTTCTTGGCATCTTTGCCCGAACTTGAAACGCTTGAACTGAGTGACACCAAAATTACGCATGGCGGGTTAGCACTTTTGGTGGGGGCCAAACAGCTGGAAACACTTTCGCTCTCCTGGCAGCGTCTGACCGAGCAGGATGTGCTTCATCTGGCTCAATTTCCGAAGCTCACCGAGGTCATTCTTAATGGAACACCCTTACCACAAACCGTTTTCGAGCAGTTGAAGACCATGGCTCTCTTGAAACAAAAACAGCGGGTGCATACGGGTAACACCCCGATGCCTAAATCCATCACGCCTCAACCTGCGGCAACGTCGGTTCCTGCCAAATCGCTACCGAATGAAATTCTGCGGGTGAATCCTCTTAAGACGTCACCGGCATCACCGCCCCCTCCCTCGATACCGTCCCATAGCCTTGCTCCGGTAGAAATTCCGCTCGTCACTCCAACGACTGCCAGCAATGCGCAGGGGGTCGTCTTTCAACAGGTGCCGGTAAAAAATGCGCCTGGGGCACCACAGCTCACTGGGTTACGACGCCTTCAGCAGATTCAAGCTCAGCAAAGCGATCCCGAAGATGTCACAGCCGCAACAGCGGGACCCAGTATCAAGGACCCGTTTGAGGCGACCGGACCGGGGCTCGGAGAAATCGATGTCAGCGTAAGCCCTTCCAAGAAAAAGAAATAGACAACAGTGCTATCATTGTGTCTATGAATTCCGATATCCTGCATATGCAGCGGGCGCTTAAATTGGCCGAAAAGGGCAAAGGACGTGTTCATCCCAACCCCCTGGTCGGGTGTGTCATTGCACACGGCGATGAGATTGTTGGCGAAGGCTACCACATCGCCTTTGGCCGAGCCCATGCCGAGGTCGAGGCTTTACAGAAGGCCGGAGTCAAAGCCCGCGGCGCCACAGCCTATGTCACCCTCGAGCCTTGCGCTCATTGGGGGAAGACCCCTCCTTGCACAGAAGCCCTGATTCAAGCAGGCATAAAGCGGGTTGTGGCTGCCATGAAGGACCCCAATCCACGCGTCGCCGGCCGCGGCTTTTCGGCACTCAAAAAAGCGGGTATCGAAGTTACAAGCGGTGTTATGGAACGGTATGCACAGGAAATGAATCGTGCCTTCGTGGTCTGGGTCACGGAACAACGGCCTTATGTCACCCTGAAAGTGGCAAGTTCACTGGATGGAAAAACCGCCACCCGGACCGGGCAATCGCAGTGGATTACCAGCCCACAATCTCGTTCTGCCGGACACCAGTGGAGAACGGAAGCCGACGCTATCGCCGTGGGCATTCATACAATCCTGAATGACAATCCATCGCTCACGGCGCACGGCAAAGGACGCAATCCCGTTCGTATTATTTTTGACAGTCATCTCAAAACACCCACCGCAGCGCGGTGTCTGCGTGAACCTGGACAAACTTGGATTCTCACTACTGCCCAAGGAACGTCTTCCAAAGCCAAGGCATTAAAACGAAGGGGAGCGGTGATTCATACTGTCCCTGCACATCAGAAGCAAATCGATCTTTCCAAAGCCCTCCCACTTTTGGCGCGCGAAGGCGTTGCGCATCTGCTTGTCGAAGGAGGCGCCACACTCCATGCCTCTTTTGTAGAAGCCAAACTCGTCGATGAAGTGGTGTGGTATCTGGCGCCTCTGCTCATTGGAGGAACATTGGCCAAGCCGGCCATCGGAGGTAGGGGGGTCTCAACATTGACCCAAGCCAGCCGACTGAAAGATCTTCTCATGTACCGTCTGGGTGACGACCTCTGTATTCGCGGAAAACTCCACTAACCATGTTTACCGGACTCATTCAAGCCATAGGAAAAGTGATAAAATACGACGGAAGAACCCTCGTAGTGCGCACTCCTTTTTCCAAACTTCACATCGGAGAAAGCATGAGCATCGAAGGGGTCTGTTTGACCGTAACGCGCCGCGCTGCAAGCACGGCCACATTTCATGTAGGACCGGAAACGGCACGCATTACGACCCTGGGGGAACTTTCCGTTGGACAGGCGCTCAATCTGGAACGTGCGCTACGCTGGGGAGACCGCATCGGGGGCCATTGGGTGACCGGCCATGTGGAACAGACCGGAACGATCAAACACATCAAACCCTCTGGAAAAATTTTCTGGGTCACCGTAGAAGTGCCGAAAAAGATGACGCGTTACATCACGAGCAAAGGCAGCCTGGCTCTTGACGGGATCAGTCTAACGGTTGTATCGAAGCGCAACCGACTCATTGATTTGATGATTATCCCGCACACGTGGACGCACACAACACTCAGCCGGAAAAAAGCAGGAGCGCGCGTTAACTTGGAAGCCGATGTACTAGCCAAGTATGCCCTCGGAAAAATCAAACGTTTACGCTTCAACTAATCTATGTCATTCGCCAGTATTCCCGAAGCCATCGCTGACATCCGCAAAGGACGTCTCGTTATTGTGGTCGATGATCCTGACCGCGAGAACGAGGGGGATCTCATTTGTGCCGCCTCCAAAGTCACGCCCGATTTAATTAACTTCATGGCCAAATACGGCCGCGGGCTCATCTGCCTGCCGGTCATCGGCAAACGCCTGGATGATTTAAAAATTACCCCCATGGTAGAGCAGGGCAAAGAAGTTCGCGATGCCGCCTTTACCATTTCCGTGGATGCCAAGCACGGCACGACCACCGGGGTGTCTGCCTCGGACCGCGCACGCACCATCAAAACGCTCATCAATCCTAAAACAAAAGCCGATGATTTGTCTCGCCCTGGCCACATCTTCCCACTGCGTTACCGCGATGGGGGCGTACTCGTCCGCGCAGGCCATACCGAAGCCGCCATCGACCTGGCCAAAATGGCAGGACTCTACCCCGCTGGCGTCATCTGCGAAATCATGAACGAAGACGGTACCATGGCGCGCATGCCGCAACTCAAACAATTTGCCAAAAAACATCATCTGAAGATGATCACGATCTCAGGCTTGATTGAGTACCGCCGAAAAACAGAAAAACTCGTCAATCGCCTTGTTACCTCCAAACTCCCGACCCGTTACGGTGATTTTACGCTGCACCTCTATGAAGATGCTCTAAATCAGGAACACCATCTGGCGATCGTGCATGGCGACGTGTCTGGAAAAAAAGAAATTTTAGTCCGTGTGCACTCGGCCTGTTTTACCGGAGACACCCTCGGGTCCCTACGCTGCGACTGTGGCGACCAGCTGCGCCGGGCTCTGGAACGCGTCTCGCAGGAAGGTCGTGGAGTCGTCCTCTACATGCACCAGGAAGGACGTGGCATTGGACTGGAAAACAAACTTAAAGCCTACTCTCTCCAGGATCGCGGTATGGATACCGTTGAAGCCAACGAAGCACTTGGATTCAAGCCCGACTTACGACAATACGGCATCGGCGCACAAATTCTGGCCGATCTGGGTCTGTCCAGCATTCGACTCATGACCAACAACCCACGAAAAATTGTCGGCATCGAGGGCTACGGACTGACGGTGACGCGGCGAGTCCCGCTGGAAATTCCACCCAACAGCACGAACAAGCGCTATTTGAAGACAAAAAAAGATAAACTAGGTCACTTACTTGAACAGCTTTCGGTGAAATAAAATGGTCGCATCCAAACGCACAACAGATCTTCCCAAAAACGCAGCCGCCGGCAAAAAAATTGCCATCGTCATCTCCCGCTATCACAGTGACATTACGGATCAACTATTAAAAGGCGCGCAGAATGTCCTTGAATCTTACGGAGCTAAAAAAAGCGATATTTCGGTTGTATGGGTTCCTGGATCCTTTGAAATTCCTGTCACGGCACGAGCGGTTCTCGATCATCAAGAGCCCGACGCTGTGATCTGCCTGGGTGTCATTATTAAAGGCGAAACCACGCACAACGAATACATTGCGCGTGAAGTCGCCCGAGGCATCTCCCAATTGGCACTACAGACCGGAAAGCCAGTAACGTTTGGCGTTCTTACGCCGAACTCCGAAGATCAAGCCAAGGCTCGTTCTGGAGGCACTAAAGGCCACAAAGGGGAAGAAGCAGCCGAAACAGCCGTGGAAATGATCGCTTTGTTAGACAGCATTAAGAAAGGTCCTGCGAAGTCGCAAAAAAGCGTGGGATTTGGCATTCAAGAAGACTAAATACGTTCGTTCTTTGAAGGCATTATGGCCGGTACACGACGTCAAGGCCGAGAGGCCGCACTTCAGTTGATCTACTTGTATGACACTTGCCGGCTCCCTCCGGCTGAAGTGCCAGAGGCTGTCTATTCAGAGCAATCGCTGGACACGAAAACGAAAGAGTTCGCCAAGCATCTGGCATCCGGCACAATCGAAAGCCAGACCGAGATTGATCCGTTGATCGTGCAGTATGCAGCGAACTGGACTCTGGAACGTATGGCGACGATCGATCGCTGCATTTTGCGAATGGCTTCATTTGAACTTCTTAAAGATCTCAACACTCCGGTCAGTGTCGTGATTAACGAAGCTGTTGAAATTGCAAAAAAATACTCCACCGCGGAATCCAGTAAATTTGTCAATGGCCTGCTGGATAAGATTAAATTAGGGCGTAAATAACGCATGGATAAATCCGAAGCTAAAAAAACTGCTGAACAACTGCGCGAAACCATTCGCCAGCACGACTACCGCTATTACGTCCTGTCTCAACCCACGATTTCTGATACCGAATACGACAAACTCTACAAACAGCTCACTTCCTTAGAAAAAGAATTTCCTGAACTGATCCACCCCGATTCACCGACTCAGCGCGTCGGAGGCCAGGCCGTATCAAGCTTTACGGAGGTCAAACACCGCGTTCCCATGCTCTCATTGGACAACACTTACAATGAAAACGAAGTATTGGAATGGGATGACCGGCTGGAAAAAAATCTCGGAATTACTGAATTTGATTACATCACCGAGCCCAAAATCGATGGGGTCAGCGCATCGCTGCTATACGAAAACGGCCGATTTACCCGCGGCGCGACCCGCGGCGATGGGGATACCGGTGAAGACATTACGGCCAATTTAAAAACCATCCGATCCATCCCCCTGCGCCTGCAAGCACCCTTTCCAAAAGCTCTTGAAGTTCGCGGCGAAGTCTTCATGGACAAAAAAGATTTCGCCAAAATGAATGCACAGGCTCAGAAAGTGGGGGAAGAAATGTTCGCCAACCCGCGCAATGCAGCCGCTGGATCCCTGCGTCAAAAGGATCCCGCTGTTACGGCTGAGCGCCCTTTACGCTTTCTTGTCCATTCCTTTGGTTACGTTGAAGGTGCTTCGTGGGAAACCCATTGGGATTTCATCCGCGCCTGCGCCACCATGGGCATTCCCACGTCACAAATATTACAGCGTTGCGCTACCATCATGGATTGCATGCGCGCTTGCCGGCAAATTGAGAAGCAACGCGAAACACTGGATTACGAAATTGATGGAGCTGTTATCAAAATTAACCGCTTCAGCCTCCGTGAGAAAATGGGGACGACTCATAAATCACCGCGCTGGGCTGTGGCCTATAAATTTGAAAGTTATCAGGCCACCACGACCGTATTAAACATTGAGTGTTCGGTCGGGCGTACCGGCACAATTACCCCGGTCGCCAAGCTCAAACCCGTCTCCTGCGGTGGTGTCACTATTTCGAATGCCTCGCTCCATAACTTTGACGAAATCAAGCGTCTGGACGTACGCATCGGAAATACTGTTTTAGTAGAACGCGCAGGTGACGTCATCCCCAAAGTCCTCAAAGTAGTCGTCGAGGAAGGTAAAAAGCAGCAAGGCAAGCCGTTTACGGTGCCGACCGAGTGCCCCGTCTGTGAAGCACCCATCGTTAAAGAGAAAGAGATCGAAGTCGCCTATCGCTGTTCCAACCCCGGGTGCCCTGCGCAGGTGCGTCGTTCTGTGCTGCATTTTGCCAGTCGTGATGCCATGGATATCGACGGTTTGGGTGAAGTGGTGGTGAATGAGCTCGTCGCTAAGAAACTCGTAAAAGATGTGGCCGATATTTACAGCCTCACACGCGGCGAACTGCTCAAACTTCCGCTCTTCGCCGATAAAAAAGCAGATAATTTGCTCAAGGCTATTGAAAAAAGCAAAAAAGAACCACTTTCCAAAGTCTTATTTGGCCTCGGCATTCGCCACGTTGGGGAAAAAGCCGCGATGGTGCTCGCCGAACAGTTTGGCACTCTCGATGCACTTTCTCAAGCCTCCGAGTCCGACCTGCGTAAAATTCATGAAATTGGTCCAGTGATGGCACAATCGATTGTGTCCTATTTCAGCCTCTCGACCACCAAAACCATTTTGAACAAGCTTAAGCGTACGGGCCTTTCAATGAAAGAGGAGAAACCTATCCGCAAAGGACCCCAAGTCCTGGCTGGAAAAACAGTGGTTTTTACGGGTGAACTTCAAAAATTATCACGTTCGGAAGCCGAAAAAAAAGTGCGGGAGCTCGGCGGAAATGCGACGGGCAGTGTCTCCGCAAAAACTGACTTCGTCGTCGTCGGAAAAGAACCTGGCTCTAAGGCCACTAAAGCCCAAAAATTGGGCGTTAAAATCCTCTCCGAAAGAGACTTCCTCGCTCTGCTGCCCAACGGTCACAACTGATTTTGTAGAATACAACTATTCCCAACCCCATTTTTAGAGGTATTTCCATGAGCAAGATCCAAAAGCGCTGTTTAATTAGTGTGACCGACAAAACCGGTATTGTTGAATTTGCTGACCAGCTGACCAAAATGGGCTGGGAAATTATTTCCACCGGCGGCACGGCCAAAGCCCTCAAGCAAGGGGAAGTCTCTGTTCGTGAAGTAAGCGACATTACCGGTTTCCCAGAAATTCTAGACGGCCGCGTCAAAACCCTTCAGCCCCAAATTTTCGGTGGTCTACTGGCTATCCGCGACAATCCTCGCCATGTGAAAGAAATGCAGGAACACGATATTGCACCGATTGATATTGTGGTCGTGAATCTCTACCCTTTTGAACGCGTCGTCACTCAGGAACGCCTGGAAGAAAAAGAACTTATTGAATACATTGACATTGGCGGTCCGAGCCTGCTGCGTGCGGCCGGAAAGAACTTTCACAATGTCACCATTCTTTGTGATCCAGCCGATTATGAAAAAGTGCTTCAGGAACTCGCCGACCGCAAAGGAGATACCTCAGTAGAAACCAAACGCCGCCTGGCGGGCAAAGCGTTTGCACACACCGCGCGTTACGATGCCGTCATCTCCTCCTATTTCCGCGAACGCAGCAAAGAAGACAATATCTTCCCGCAAGAAATGACCATTGGTTTGAAACGCCTCCAAACACTCCGCTATGGGGAAAACCCACATCAAAAAGCTGCGCTCTACCAGGAGACCGGAGCACGCAGTGTCGACTGGGGCATAGTCACGGCAAAACAGCTGCAGGGCAAAGAGCTCTCCTACAACAACTATCTTGATCTCGACTCGGCCTGGAATCTCATCAGCGAATTTCAGAACACCGCCTGTGTCATCATCAAACACAACAATCCCTGCGGCGTTGCCACGGCCGACAAAGCGGTCGATGCGTTCCGCGCTGCGCTGGCCTGTGATCCGATGAGCGCCTTTGGCGGGATTGTCGGGTTCAACAAAGAAGTCGACGGAGCCACCGCGGAGGAAATGACAAAAATTTTCTTGGAATGTGTTGTCGCTCCCGGCTACCGTCCGGAAGCGATGGACGTCTTCAAAAAGAAAGAGAACTTACGTGTTCTTCAGCTACCCTCCTTTATTACGACCGCGGCAAAAGAATTTGATGTTCGACGTGTCTCCGGGGGTCTTTTGGTACAGGAAAAAGATTATGCGCAGTCCACAGAACTTAAAACCGTCAGCAAACGTGCGCCGACTCCCGAAGAATCAGCGTCCATCGATATCGCCTGGCGTGTTTGCAAGCACATGAAGTCCAACGCCATCGTCCTGGCGCGCGGGCTGCAAGTGGTCGGCCTGGGGACGGGACAGATGTCTCGTATTGATGCACTCAAAGTCGCCTGGATGAAACTTAATCAACAACAGCCGCTCATCTTGGCCAATCAAAAACCGCTGGTTCTGGCCTCCGATGCTTTCTTCCCGTTCCGGGATTGCGTCGATGAAGCTAATAAAATGGGGATTTCCTCCATTATTCAACCTGGCGGATCTGTTCGTGATGCCGACTCGATTCAGGCCGCCAATGAATACGGCATGAGCATGGTCTTCACCGGCATGCGTCACTTCCGGCATTAATCATGAGCAGCCCTATTCACATCATTGCCACCGTCAAAATCAAGGCGGGAAAGGAAAAAGAAGCAGCGCCGGTTCTTAAAAGCCTCATCCAACCGACACATCAGGAGCCTGGATGCGTGCGCTACGCACTCCACCAATCCACCCAGGATCCACGCACGTACTACTACATTGAACAGTGGCGCTCACAAGAAGACCTTCAAAAACATCTCACCTCTTCGCACATCGCACCGGTCATAGCACGTAAAGATGAGCTTTTAGACCTACTGCATATCGATGTCGTGAACCCGCTGCCACTGGGAACACCCGCCAAGGAAGCCCTCTGGGGCTAATTTTGAGCCAGTCGTAGTTCACAAACTTGCTGATTTGTCGCGCCATTTTGAATTTCCTTCCTTGACATCCCGTCGGGGATTTGATTTCATGAGTGTGGTAGACAACGCGGTCCCGCCAAGGTACTTCAGGTAAGGAATATGGACACACCCAGCAGCAACCTCCGGTCTACGGACCAAGAAGCTCAAAAATTCATACTTCAGGCCGAATCGGTATCTGGAGACGGCATATCCTTGCCCAAAACCTATGGGGATACTCTGTTGGTTGCGATGGCGCGCGATCCCTATTGGTTTTTTGTCTATTGGGATATGTCGAAAGACCGCATTCAGGCCATTCGCGAGCAACACGGCGCTGATATCTGGACCCGTTCGGCCACTGTGCTGCGCGTCTATGACGTCACCGATATCGACTTTAACGGCTCCAACGCGCATTCTTTCTTCGACGTGAACGTTCTTTTCGACAGCTATCAGTGGTACGCACGCGTCTCTACACCGGGCCGACATTACTTGATTGAGCTGGGGCTACGCCTGGCCGACGGCCGCTTTATCGCTCTGCTGCGCTCGAACGATGTTTTGCTTCCCATGGGACACGTCTCTGATCAAACGGATAGCCAGTGGATGGCGGTCAGCCTGAGCGAACAGGAAGAATGGAACCGACAGCTTCAGTCCGCTGTAGGTGCCGATTCCTCCAGTCGCTCATCGTCAGAAATCGTGAAAAGCATGGCACAGCGCTGGGAATTTTTACGTTCGGTGTTCTCGACGGCCTCCTCTCGGCTCTCCAGTCCAGGGCAGTGGATGTCCTCTGACAAGGAAGAAAAAACCCGTGGGTAACGAAAAAGGATATCTTTCGCTCGTTCTGCATGCGCACCTGCCGTTTGTGCGTCATCCGGAATACGACGACTTCCTGGAAGAAGATTGGCTCTTTGAAGCCATCACGGAAACCTATTTGCCTTTGCTCGATGTGATGACACGACTGGTCACGGAAAAAGTCAATTTCCGCATGACCATGTCGATCACCCCGCCGCTATGCGCCATGCTCTCCGACAGTCTGTTGCAATCGCGCTACCGACGCTATCTCTACAAACTCATCGAATTGGCGGAAAAAGAAGCCCATCGCACACGCGATCTCGGCCTTTTCCACGAGTCTGCCAAGATGTACGTGACCAAGCTCAAGCGCTGCCGGGAACTCTATGACGACTGGTATCGAGGCAACCTGCTGCAGGCGTTCCGTCAACTGCAAGATCAGGGAGTGCTCGAAATCATTACCTGTGGTGCCACCCACGGCTATTTACCGCTCATGACTCATCGCCAGGCTGCCCGCGCACAGATCCGCGTAGCCGCTGACGAATACCAGCGCTTTTTTGGACGCCGAGCCCGCGGCATTTGGCTTCCGGAATGTGCTTACAAAGAAGGCGTCGATGAACTTCTCAAAGAACAAGGCATCCGCTTTTTCTTCATGGAAGCACACGGACTTCTCTACGGGAAACCCCGACCGCGTTACGGCGTATACGCCCCGGCCTACTGTCCGTCCGGCGTTGCGGCAATCGCACGCGACATGGAATCGGCTCATCAAGTGTGGTCGGCTGAAACCGGTTATCCCGGTGATCCGAAGTACCGCGAATTTTACCGCGACGTGGGCTATGACCTCGATTATGAGTATGTGAAGCCCTATCTGCATTCGGACGGCGTACGCCGTAACACTGGACTGAAGTACTACCGCATCACCGGCCGCGTGCCCCTAAACGCCAAAGAGCCGTATCACCCGCACGAAGCGCGCGAAACGGCGGCCAGTCATGCCGGAAACTTCATGTTTAACCGCCAGAAGCAGGTGGAACATCTCTACGGTGCGATGGGGAAAAAACCGCTCATCACCTGCATGTATGACGCAGAGCTCTTCGGCCACTGGTGGTACGAAGGACCCGAATTCATCGAGTTTTTGTTCCGCAAAATGCATTACGACCAGAAAGATGTACGACTCATTACCCCCAGTGAGTACTTGGCGGAGAACCCCAACAATCAGGTAATGCAGCCCGAAATGTCCTCGTGGGGAGATAAAGGGTATTATGAAGTGTGGCTCAATGGAGCCAATGATTGGATTTACCGTCATCTACACAAAGCCGCGGAGCTGATGATTGATCTGGCCGACAGCTATCCCAGCGCAACCGGTCTCCAATCGCGGGCCCTCAATCAAGCAGCGCGCGAACTGTTTTTGGCGCAATCCTCTGACTGGGCCTTTTTAATGACGGTTGGCACGGCCATGACGTATGCACAGAAACGAACCAAAGATCATGTTCACCGGTTTATGACACTCAACGATCAAATCCGGCGCAATGCCATCGACGAAGGCTTTTTAAGTGAAATCGAGCGTCGAGACACCATTTTTCCACACTTAGATTACCGCGTCTTTCGAACCGCGCGGCAGGAGGTCAGTCTCACATGAGTCTTTCACTGAGTCGCCGTAAAGAGTCCGTCACAAGGAGGACAGTCATGGCATCCAACACGACCCCCAATGGGTCTACCGTAAGTCCCGTCACACCCGCAAGCACGAATACTGCAGGGAAAGCAAAACGCAAAGCACCGGCCAAGGCCAAAGCACCCGCGCGGGCCAAAGCTGCACCAGTGGCTGTCAGCGCCAGCCAGCCTGTTGAAATTCTGTTCACGCAGGAACCCAATCCGTATCATCAGCCCGTCCCGCCGTATCTGTGGATCGATTTTCCGCAGCAGGGCGACCGCTTGTTAGGACCCGACTACGTGGTCCGTATGGGTGTGGGAGGAGCCGATCTCGTACAGATTTCCTTCGATGGCGGTTCCTGGCAAAATTGCCGTTTGACCTCCGGTTATTGGTGGTATGACTGGTCGGGCATCACGCCGGGCAAGCACACCTTGGTGGCGCGCATGCGCACCGCAGATGGACGCTGGTTCCGCACGCCCGTGCGCAGCTGCGACCGACGTCCCTAAGCGCTCAAAAATCTTTTATAGAGGTTTGTTAAAACGGCTTGAATGAAAACCGCAGAGATACGTTCATCGTTCTTAAAGTATTTTGAAAGTAATCAGCACACCGTAGTTCCTTCCGACTCTCTGATCCCTTCTACGGATCCGACCCTGCTTTTTACCAGCGCAGGGATGGTGCAATTCAAGCCGAACTTTCAAAACCCTGATTCCAGCCCTTTCAAACGAGCAGCGACCTGTCAGAAATGTCTTCGCACCTCCGATATCGAACGGGTCGGCCAAACCTTGCGCCACCTCACGTTTTTCGAGATGCTGGGCAACTTCTCGTTTGGGGACTACTTCAAGAAAGATGCCATAGCTTGGGGGTGGGAGTTTTTAACAAAGAAAGCCGGGCTCTCAGCCGACAGACTCATCATTTCGGTCCACAAAAGCGATGACGAAGCGCTCGAACTCTGGGCCAAACATACGGCGCGCAACCGTATTGTGAAACTCGATGATGACACCAATTTCTGGACGATGGGCCCGACCGGTCCCTGCGGTCCCTGTTCTGAAATTCTCTGGGACCGTGGTGCCGAATGGAGTTGCGGCAAACCCACCTGTGGGCCGGCCTGTGATTGCGACCGTTACCTCGAAATCTGGAATCTCGTATTTACGCAGTTCGACCGCAGCGCGGATGGTAAGTTGACTCCATTGCCCCGCAAAAATATCGACACGGGGATGGGGCTCGAACGCCTCACCTTACTCCTGCAAAATACCTCCAGCCCGTTTGGAACCGATGGTTTCCAAGTCATTTTCAAAGAGCTCGGCAAGATTAGCAAGATCGATATCCCACAGGAAAAGAATGAGCCCGGTGCGGTCACGCCTCAGCAGGCCTCCTTCCGCCGCATTGCC
>CAZDML010000020.1:0-2177 GCA_964506645.1 uncultured Elusimicrobia bacterium
CTGGCCGGCCAGAAGCCTGTTGTTCTCGTCGTTGGCGGATTTCATACCGCCGGTATCACAAAAGCCTTTCAGCAAGCCCGGATCAGCTATGCCGTCATTACCCCGACCTTGAACGATGTGGAAGCCGGTTATCAATCGATGTACGAAGCCCGCATGATGGATTGCCACACGACCCGCCAGGAAGCGATCCATGCACTTCCGGAGTTGGCCAACGCCGTTGCGGTCGCCAACAAAGCACTTGTTCAAATGAGCGGTGCCTTTGCCTGGGTGAAGCCCGCTTTAACAAAAGGTCATGCGCTACTTGCCGCATCGAAACAAAACAACAACAAATCTGGCGTCCCTTATCTGTCTTACCGACGTGACGGCAAGGCGATTACCATTGCCAATAAAAACAATGCCCTTGTTTTTGAAGGAAGAGAATTTTTTATCGAAGTCAGCGAAGCCCCGGACGCGTATGAAAGCAATCTGTCCTCCCTTTTTCTAGGCGATAGAGCCGTTTTCCCATTGGCCGAGGGAGAATCCCTCACGATTGTTCCCATCCTGAATGGCTATTCCGTGCAGGATCCGGCTACTGGGATTTCTCACGATGTCCCTGCCTATGCCGACGTGGAGAAACGCACGTTATATATCACGATTGGCTATCTTCAAAATCCCCTGACGCTCCGGGAAGCGCTGCGGCACGAACTCAAGCATTTTCGTAACCCCAAAGCCTCCGAAATCGATGTGACCGTCGAAGCTATTCGTGAAGGCGTTCTCGCCGCAATCGATACGTTCATGCCCCCCTATACCCGTCAGATTACCCATGCATCGGTACACCAGGCCCTTTTATCCCTCGCCGCCCATTTTGAAGTGGGCGGGTGGACCGGCAATATCCTCAGTGCGGCTCTCAGAGACGCAGCCGAAATGCTGCCTCTATCCTTAAAAGATGACTCCCTTCTCAATACTCTTGAAGACACCCTTCGTGCACTGCTTGTGGAGCGCATTCCCGCCGGGCTCCTCAAGGGCCCCGCGCGCGCGATGGCCGGCGGCACCCGTACGCCGGACTCCCCATTTAAATCTGCTTCTGAAGGCACAGATACCACTAATCCGCACCCGGTTCCTTATATTCCCTATGTCAGCACGGACATGTTCCCGAATGAAAGGAAAATAAATGACTTTAGTCTTGTCACGGCTGAAACCGTTGCGGCGGCGGCTTCTCTGCATGTTGGCATAGATGGCGCTTCGCTTATTCATTCCGCTAGCGGGGCTACTGATAAAGCCATTATTACTCGTCAAAAAGATATTTCCGACAAAGTATCTAAAGATGCCGTAATTAACGTGCTCGAAAAAATCTTTAGGCGCACGGTGGATGGTGTCGTTAAAATTTTCGGTGCCAGTGAAGGGTTAGGACGCGATGCTCTGGCCGACGGGGAAGCCATTGGAGCCGGCGAAATTTATGAAATTCAGCCTCGCCGCAAGAACACGAAATGGTCTGAGTTGAAACGAAAAACTTTCTCCCTTCTTGGGTTGGATGACTTTTACTACGTCATCATTGATGTGTTGGAGGGAACCAACGCTTCTGTCGGTGCACGCGAAACCAAATTAATTCCTTCGGTGAATCTGCCTCAAGATGGCAAGGTTGAGCGTAAAGATTTGTCCGGGGCCTCCTCGGTAGCTGTTCAAATTCGCGGACCCAAAGACAGCGTAATGACGCTCAATGCCGATGACGGCTATGCGCATACGATCTTCACGCATGTTCCTTTGGAAGTGGCAAAGGAGTTTCAGGACACCCCTCTGGACCCGGATCAGCCGCTGGAAAGTCTGGAGCGGATTCGCAAAGCATTGTTGGATTTAGATCCAGCTGATTTTGAAGTCGTTATAATTGACCGCGACCGGGAATTATCCAAAGTACAGGACATTGTCAAGGCGGGATACGAGGTGACCTTGATCCCTGACGGAACCCTGATGCCGTCTCTCTTGGCCGGCATGAACGGTCGCATTGATAAACAAAAGCATCTGGTTGTTCTCACCACGTCCGGCGCCCCGGAAGGGTTTATGAGCCTGGCCGCCAATAAATCCTTAAGTGAATACGGTGCCGTAGGCGCTGTTCGCCTCTATCCCAAAGTGCTTAAAGGCAACTGGATGGGCAAAGCGTTTCTCACACAGAACGATCTCGATAACTATTTCAACTACTATTA
>CAZDML010000020.1:2187-22805 GCA_964506645.1 uncultured Elusimicrobia bacterium
TACTATTACGCTCCCACGGATGACCCGGGTCGATCTGATTTTGAATCGACCCTGCGCTCTCAGGGGAAATTCACGTGGGAAGAAATTGACATCTACCAAAAGCTCCGTGCCGATGATTGGAAGGAAGTACTGCTCGGCAAAAAAATCTTCACATTCGCCGATGTCAAAGGGGATGTTGATGCCGCGTTTACCTTCGTCACGGACAATAAACTTTTCCATGTCGACGGCATTAAAGCGATTGAAGGAGATACCTCCAAAGTGGCGATCCACACCCTGCGTATTGTCGACATTGATGGCCATGGGCGCGTCTGGATGGAGCGGACCCGCGGCACCGCCGAAGAAATGGCCAACGGCGAAGCCTTTGTAGGCAATTTACAGAAATCTTTTACCCAACGTGCGAAACAAGCTGTAGCCATTCTGAGCAGCGTCATAGGCGTTATATTTATCCCGTTCTTACAGGAAGGATTACGTGCGCATTTTGAATCCCATGCCATCTCTGCAGGTCTGGGCGATTCCAGTCCACTGCCTCTAGCGATGATACAACTGGACTCGATTCCTTTGGGACTTTTAATGGTCATCGGTGCAGCGCTGGCCATGGCCGCGTTGCCCTTGTTTGGATCCGCCGCTGCCAACCACTTGAGCCTTGTAATTAAATTTGGGACCTCGGGTTGGCGCCACGTCGTCGCCCCAGTCGGCGAACACCCGGATGCCGGATTTACCCCAGAAAACTTAGGCCGTGTCGTCCAGGCGACTGCGCAAGTGATTAAGGATGAAAATCCAAAAGCTCGCGTGGCCGTAGGCTACGATGCCCGCCCCGGTGCACGCGACTTTGCTGTTCAGATCGTTGAAGTACTGGCCGGCAACGGTATTCACGCCGATCTCATTGATCAGGTAACACCCACGCCCATTCTGGCCGAAGCCACCCGCGAAGGACTTCCCGCAGATCAACGCTATGATCTAGCGCTCCACGTCACCGCCAGCCACAATCCTGTGTACGCAACTGTCCAGGAACTCGGCGCTGATAAGGATCGCCTCTGGTTGGGCATGAAAGTGCTGCGCAATGGCGTTCCCGCTCCCGATAGTTTCACCGAAAAAATTGCTGGCATCGCCAATACCCAAAGCAACAACGCTCAATACACTTATCTTCCTTATAACACCATTCCGGAAGACCTGACCACGAAAGGGATCGACCTGATTGAAGCCAGCAACCAGCGCCTGGCGTCCGTCTTTGATTTTGAACGTCTGCTGACCTTATCAAAAGAACAGTCATTCTCTATTGTGGTGGACTTTATGCACGGCGCGACAGCGACCGCGGGCCAAGTCTTCAGCAAGCTCACCAACGTCCTGGCGTTTCTAAGCGAAACACCTCTGAATGCAGGCCCGTCAGATGCCGAAAATGACGGCAAATTCCCCAAAACAGTTAAAGACGCCCAAGGCACACCCGTGTCCTATGCGCCGGATCCAACCAAGCCGCATTTCTTTAACCCGCGGCTTAAAGAATTACTCAAAAATGCCCGGTTGGGCATCGGCCTGGACGGCGACGGCGACCGTGCGAACTTTATGGAATCGGACGGCACGACCTTGACACCGAATCAGCTCGGTCTGGTCTTTGCGCATTATCTGATCACACGCCGCGGCCAAACCGGCAGCATCGTTCGCACCCTACCGACCTCACACAATCTCGACCTTCTTGCAGAAGCGTTTGATCTCCCCCTCATTGAAACACCGGTAGGCTCCAAGAACTTTGGTGCGCATATGGACGGCATGTTGGTTGGCGTAGAAGAAAGCGGCCACATCTTCATGCGTGTCGGCGATGAACTCTTTGCCGACTCGGCCATTGCGGAAGCCGCCCTGGGTATTGAAATCATGCTCGAGACCGGTAAATCGATCAATGAGTACTATCAGCAAGCGCTGACCGACATCCAAGAGCGTCTTACAGCCAAAGCGATTCAAAAACCCGTGCTCGTGGAGTTCCAATTGAATATCCCTGCCTCGGACATCTCCCCGGAATTCAAAGACAAGCTTCTCGGACTGCGCAGCGTCCCTGGGACTTTCGCCGCAGCATTAGGAAAAGCCCTCAACAAAACCGTGATTCGTACCGATGAAAAGACGGATAAGAGCGGCATTTACATGAAGTTCGAAGACGGCACCTGGCTGATGTACCGCGTCTCCGGAACCGATGGCTCTGTGCGCATTTACGGCGGAGAATCCTCCACGGAACGTCTCAATGAACAACACCGCGTGGTCCGAAGCGCTCTCTACCGACTCACCGGAACACCCGATAACGTGCAAGTCTCTGAAAAAACCATAGTGAATAACGACAAAGAAAAAACCGAAGGACAAGCCCTCGCCCAAAAATTACGCACGCCGCTTAAAGGTGAGAATCCCGATTTCCTGAAAGGCAGCTACAAGCAGAAAGGCTACGGCGTTCCTTCCGGAGCAGCCAACGACGGCTCTTTTGCGACCGGCGATGAAGGCACGCAAGGGTACTACGTCAACGGTGGAAAAGAGATCTTCCTCCAAGGCGTAAAGACTTTCAGCGACTTCTTTGCAAAACACAAACGGCGTGGAAAAGCGATTCGCTACGTCATTAAGACTGGCATCGGCGGGCAGCATACACCGTTCCAGGGTATCGCCGATGGGTTCTCCATCATCGATGCCAAAACCGGCATTGTGGTGGGCGAATACGAATTGGGCAAAGACTACGATGCCTCCATTTCCGAACAACTCAAAAAACGAGGGGCAAGCTGGGACGAAGTGGCCGTGATCCCCAGCTCCAAATCCGGCTCGACCGACGAAACGATGATGATTTTCGTTCAAATCATGGTTGCGATGTTCCGGCATGCACTTCCGGAACGCGCCGACAAAGAAAAAATCATTGGCACCCTTCTGGACACGCTTCACGACATCAACTTCGTGAACGGTGTCGAACGTCCCGGACAGGATCTATTCAAAGTCGATCGGGTGCGGTTTGGAACCGACAACCTCATCGACCTCTTAAGCCAGCGCTTAAATCTCGATCGTGGTCTGGTTGTAAGCTTATTTGGCAAAGTGCTGGGGAACATGGTGTTTGAAACCACCCCACGCTCCAGCCAGAGCCGGCTTGCCGCCTTCCTCCAGAACTCCGGCCTTGCCGCCGAGCTCGGCGAAGACGCTCCAGGCGTAGTCGACATGTTCGACAACGTTGGCGGACGCTGGACGGGCGACGTCCACATGATGACGTTCCTGGCCTTCCATGGCCTGGACGCTGCAGCCTATTGGCAAGCGCGTCGGGATGGCATCGAACAGGTTCGCCGTGGCACCCATAAAGGAAATGCCCTGGCCCACGAAGTGCTGGATAACGGGATTACCGATATCGCTCTCGTACTTCCCGACCATCTCTTCTGGTTTGGAAAATCGGTGGAACAAAACTTCAACGAAAGCATCTGGCAAGAAGGCTTCGCCAATGTCGTGGCGATCCGCGAAAGCCAGTGGAAATACCAGAAGCATCACTATCAAGGAAAAGGAAAGCGGGTGATTACCGCCAAAGATTTGGGCATTAAAGACCTCAAATCCAGCAACAAACAGAAATTGGCGATCGCCTATGCACACCTTTTTACGACCTTCTACGGAATGACCAATACCGCCGGGAATCGCTTGATTGTCCGCGCGTTGGCCACCGCAGGGCACTCGGTCGCCGACGTGGATATGAACAACTTGGACCATCCGGCTACAAAAATTGTTCAAGCCAACTTGTTCCTGCGTCAACCCTACGTGGAACTTGGTAAAGGGCTACTGGAAAAAGACTTTAAAGACCTGCAAGCCCAGGAACAGGCTGCGCCGGGTGCGATCGATGCCCGCATGAAAGAGGTGCAGGCGAAAGCCGCCGCCGGTACGCTCACCACTAATGTGGAAAATTACAGCGGCCCAAGCCAGATCTTGTCCACGGAAGATCTTGTGAATACGATCCTCCAGGCGCAAACCATTGCCCGTCGCGAAGGCCGCAAACTCGTCCCATTCTTGTATTTGGATGGCGACAAATTCACCTCTCTGCGCGATCATTTGATCGAGCTGGGTGTGGAATGGGTCATGCAGGGGACCGGCGATCAACACATCAGCTACCAGCAGGTGCTGGCACAGCCGACCAAATACATGCCGATGATCGTTTCGTTTGTATCCGCAACGCCGCAGCCGGGATTGCCGGCCATCGGCTTTAGCAAAGGCTATTTGGACCATATTAGCCCGGACCTTGTCCGCGATGCCTTTGCGGAAAAGTCGTATCTGGCGCTCACGCATGCCGATCCGGATCTGGGTCGTGCACAGGCCGGCGGACGCGGCTTCTTCATCCGCGTCACCGATAAGAAGGAAACACTGGCGATGCTTCGCGAAGCCTTTGACCTCGCCGCCAAGCAGGAAGCCTTTGCCGCTGGTGAACCGGTACCAACCTCAGACCCGATGAACGCCGTTGCACAAATTCGCGAAAAAGCCGCGCAAGTCACGACGTTCCTCTTCGGATGGGCAATACGCCGAATTAGCACGATGCGTGCTCGCTCGGCCGAACGCCGCGCGACGGTAAAAGCGTTAAGCGCACAGCCACTGGTCACCACCACGACAAAACCCACAGCGGTGCCGTCTCACATGCTTCTGGCCTTGGCCCAACGGTTGGGTTGGTCGCCATCGGAAACGGAAGAACTAAAAAAACCGACCAGAAACGTTCTGGCGATTCTCTACTCCGCCTAATCCGTTACACTTCATGACAAAGGCCCGCCTGCGGTTTGCAGACGGGCCTTTTCTTTTTCCATGATAAAATGAATGAACCATGATCGCTAAACTTTTACATCGTCCCCTGGATCCTACCAGCCCGTCTGCCGCCGATTTTCTTAAAGGCGGATATCATCAACCCGGTTACGGCGTGCCTGCCGGCGCCTCGATTGACGGCTCGTTTGCCTTAGGCGCCGAAGGAACGCAAGGCTACTACGTGGATGGCGGTAAAGCCGTCTTTGTAAGCGGGGTCGACACTTACCAGAAGTTCTTCCAGCGGCATCACGCCAAAGGCAAACCCATACGCCTGGTCATCAAAACCGGTATCGGCGGTCAACACACGCCATTTCAGGGGATTGCCGATGCCTTTAATCAGGCAGCCCCCAAGGCCGGACTCATCCTGGGGGAATATGAACTGGGAAAAGATTTCGAAACCTCAATTACCCAACTGCTTAAAGCGCTGGGCGCCGGCTGGGATCAGCTCGCGGTAATTCCGAGCTCGAAATCCGGCTCGACCGATGAAACGATGCTCATTTTTGTTCAGATTTTTGCGGCCATGCTCCAGCATGCCTGCCCCTCAGGAGTGGATGGTAAAGCGTTTGCCGGAGCTGTGATGCAGGCACTGCATGACGTGAACTTCATTGATGGCAAAGAACGCCCAGGCGTCGATCTCTTTAAAGTGGATGCGGCACGACTGGGTGCTTCCAACCTGATCGACCTCATCGCGCAGCGGACGAAGCAAAGCCGCGACACGGTTAAAACAATTTTTGCCCAAGTTCTGGGACATATGGTGTTTGAAACCACGCCGCGTGCCAGCCAGAGCCGGCTCGCGGCCTTCCTCCAAAATTCCGGCCTTGCGGCCGAGCTTGGCGATGAAGCTCCTGGCGTGGTCGACATGTTCGACAACGTCGGCGGGCGCTGGACGGGCGACCTGCATATCATGGCGATTCTCGGCTTCCACCATTTGGATGCCGGCGCCTACTGGGAGGCCCGTCGTAAAGGCATCGACCAGGTGCGTCAGGGCATTCATCCCGCCAACACCTTGGCCAAGCGGATTCTGCAGGATCACATCACCGATATCGCGCTGGTCGTTCCCGAGATTCTTTTCTGGTTCGGAAAAGCCACGGAACAAAATTTCAACGAAAGTATCTGGCAGGAAGGCTTTGCCAATCTCATCACGATCAAAGAGAAACAATGGCCGCGCCAGGAAAAAAACTATAAAGGGAAGAAGGGCCGTCTCATTCTGCAGATGTCGGAACTGATCGGCGCCTTACCAAAAACCAACCTTCAGGACTTGGCCCACGCCTATGCCGACCTCTTCACACTCTTCTACGGCATCACGAACAGCGTCGGCTGCGCTCTGATTGAGCGCGCCCTCGAAACAGCCGGACAATCGCCGGCGCAGGTGAATCTCAACGACCTGCAGCAGGCCGGCACAAAAATTGTTCAGGAGAATTTATTTTTACGGCAGCCCTACGTGGAATTGGGAAAGGGCCTTCTGGAATCGGAATTTAAACAGCTCCAGGACGCCGAACAGAAAAAAGCAGGTGCCATTGCCGATCGGGCCCGTTGTGTACTGGAAAAAGCAAAAGCCGGTGAACTACGAACCAACCTGGAAAACTATACCGGGCCCAAAGCTGTCCATTCGGGGGATGATTTAACGGCCGTCCTTCGCTTTATTCAATCGGCTTCCAAAGCCGAGGACCGCAAAGTCGTTCCCTTCCTTTATCTGGATGGCGAAAAATTTATTCAACTGCGCGACGTGCTGATTGATCAGGGCGTGGAGTGGGTGATGCAGGGCACGGGCGACCAGCACATCAGCTATCAGCAGGTCCTGGCACAGCCCAAGCGTTTCTTGCCGCTGCTTATTTCCTTTATTTCTGAAAAACCGCTGCCCGGATTGCCCGCCATTGGGTTTGCCAAAGGGTATTTAGACCGCGTGAGCCCCGATGCGGTGCGCGACACGTTCGCCGAGAAGTCCTACTTAGCACTGACCGACCTCAAAGACGGCCGCGGGGCGGCCGGAGGGCGCGGATTCTTCCTGCGGATCTTGGACACACCCCCCACACGGGAATGGGTCCAGGGCTCTTTTAAAAAAGCGTTCGCATGAAACACTGGCTCGGCGTGCTTCTCGCCGCTTGGGCCCTCACCTCCCCTGTGTTTGCCGAGGAAACCCTCGCGCAATGGGCCGAATCTATCACCACTCACGACACGCAATACAAAATACTCCGCCTTCTCTATCCCGGTATTCCGTCGGCGTCTCAGGGTACGGCGGAATCCCCTTCGGATGGGGTTCTCTTTCCGAAAAATGAATCGGCTTCCGAATGGGTGGGTCTCAATTCTGAATATGTCTGGATGGCGGGCGAACCCGGGCGCACCCCGATGTTGCTGATCACCGTTCTCATTCGCAAATCCAAGGACAAAGCACCCTATGGTGCGACCAGCTATATTCTGCGCGGAACCGACCGACGGCCGATCGCAATTTCCGATGGGTTGGCGGGGCGAGAACATGTACGACTCTTGGAAGTCGCTTCGCTGAAAAAGACGTTTTTGATTTTAGAACGACTGTCCTTTACGAATCGCGGGGAAATCGCCAGCAAAACGGCGGAACTCTATACCATTGACTTGCAGCAGGGCGGTGCCGATGCGCTGCGTTCGGTATGGCGAAGCCGACCGACGTTTCGATACTTTTATATTGGCTTTGCCGAACTGCACCCCGGAAGTCCGGAAGATCTCGTGATTAAAGTAGCCCCGCCGCGGGCGGAACCTGCCCAAGCGACCGCCCCCGATGTGTGGGGCAACACCTCCAACGGCGATTCCCTCCGCTACAACGCGTTTCGCTGGACCAACGACCGTTTCGAATTGGATGATAACGTGTTTGATTCGCAACTGAGATCGCTGCCGGAAACGACCTGGCAGCAGTGACAAGTGGCCGCGGGTCGCTAGCCTCTAAAGCCTTCCCGCTCACTTAGCACGTGGGATGCCAATTTGGCATTTCAAGTTATGGAAAATAACCAATTTTTCGCTTTTTTCTTTTCGGCAGCAGCATCAACTGCCGGATTACCCTGAATAGCTCTCGGATCTGATCATCATGACCCATCAACTTGTTTTCCAATTCTTCCAGTTTCTTCGCTAGCTCTGTTTGAGAGGCTAGCCACCGCCGCATGCCGACAAAAGCTCTGGCAATCTGAATACTGGCATGGACTGCAATGGGCGTCTTTAAGACAGCGGAAATCATGATAGCGCCAACTTCAGTAAACACACGAGGCTGATAACGCCTCCCGCCTCGCCCTTCTTTTGAGGTTGCAATTTGCAACCTCAAAGATTCGGCCTCCTTCTGAGTCAACTGAAACATGAAGTCTTCGGGAAAACGATCTTCATTCCTTTGTACTTGTTGATTCAGACGTTTGGTCGTGACACCATAAATACGAGCCAGGTCAACATCGAGCATTACTTTTTGTCCGCGAACAAAATAGATTTTTTCCTGGATGTCATCGACAGTAATATGTGCGATCTGAAGTTCTTTCATCATAGCCTCCCTCTTCCAATAAGCATGAATACTCGCCTTTCCACCTTTAGAGACAAAAATGATTACTTTATTCATCAGATCAGCCGCGTGCCAGCAGCTAACGTATAATAACCCCATGCTTTTGATTTCGCGTCGCGCACTTCTATGCCTAAGCTTGGCTGTCCTACCGATGCATGCCATGGCCAACCCGCTTAGCATTGCTCAGGAAATTTATATTCCGGATGTCGTGACCTCTGTTTTTGAAGTCCCTGCCGGTTACACTCTTTCCGATGCCCAGCTTGCTGATCTGGGCGCCAAGCTGAAGCGCCGCAAAATCCTCGGGCTATCGCTGGCTGGGCATAACGAAATTACGGACCGCAGTCTGTCGTTTTTAAAGGGCGTGCCGCTGAGCGAACTGAATCTGGATGGCACACAGGTCCACGGCGAAGGCCTCTCTGTTTTCACCGGTTCACTGACAATGGCCAGATTTTCTGCCAAAAAGGCACCGCTCGAAAACGAAGCCATGGCAACCATCGCCACGTGGAAAAACCTCAAAACACTCAACTTAAAAGAAACGCGGATTGATGATGCGGGGCTAAAACATCTTCAGGGACTGACCCAGCTCCAGGATCTGGATCTGTCCGATAACGATATTAAGGGTGATGCGTTTGCTCAGCTGCAGGGCCTCAAGCTTCTCAAAACACTGGATCTCAGCGGGACTCAGCTCATGGATAGAAATCTTGTCTACATTCGTAAATTTTCTGGATTGCAGAAGCTCTATCTGGGGAACACCAAAATCTCAAACAGTGGCGTGGAAAAATTGCGCGGACTGCCTCAACTGAAGAATTTAAACGTTAACTGCACGGGCGTCACCAACGACGGACTCGCCCCCTTCTCCTACAACTCCAGCCTTCAAACCACCAACGTCTGCTCGGAGTAAGGACAGCCTAAGGGTTTCCTCGAGTTGCAGGATCTGCTGCGGTCAACTCTCCGGAAACTCCTTAGACTGTCCTTCCTTTTACTCCCACAAAAATATCCCAAAAGGATAAAAATCTGCCGAGCGCCACTGCGCCTTCCTTCGCGACTCTAGAGCTGCTGAGGAACTCCAAAGAAACTGCCGTACGTGTTTCCCGCGCGACGGAACCCGGAACCAATGGAAAGCGACAAAATAAGCCGGTCCTGCTGTTGAATCGGCCCGAGTGCATACGCCAAATCAATACGAACCACACTGCCTGATGAAGAACGCGTGAGCGCAATACGTAGACCTACGCCCACATTGGTATGCATGTCACGTGCACGAAATGGCAGCCCCTGCGGCTGCACCTGGCCGCTGTCCACAAAAGCGACCCCGCCCAAATAAAACAAGTGGAACCACTCTCGCGGGTAAAACGTGCGCGTCTCGGCATTAAACAACATGCTTTTATTGCCCGTATACGACTGCACTTTATAGCCGCGCAAGCCCGTATCGCCGCCCAACTGCAGAACGCCCGGCTGATCGGAATTTTGTGCATAGGCGCTTTCCGCATGCAGAACACCCAGGACAGGAATATCGGTTTCAAAGTGAGAGTAGACGTTGGCATTAACAAAATACAAGGTGTTGGCCATATTCCCACCCAACTGCAGCGGGGCGTCGAGTGCATAGCGACTGAGCAGGCCGTACGAAAAAAGACCAAAGCTTTCATCGCCAAGCTTATGACCAAACGCGTCATAGGCTTGAAACGGCACGGATCGGTCGGTCGACCCGATTTCACGTCCCGCATACCCCACACCCAGCCCCGACAAATGCCCCAGGTTAATATCTTCCACGCGTTCCGCGCTTTCAATGTACGACTCTTTGATGTAGTTAGACTCGGTGCGAGTGAACAGAACATGGGGACCGGTAATCGTATTGTTGCGCGGCAGGCCGTTGGGAGCCGTTTGGGCTTCGCGCTGATAGAGGTCGGCGTAGTACTTGTAGTGAAATTCCACACGCTTTACATCTAAGGGATTGTTATTTAAACGCATACCGGCGAGGGAATCTAAGTCGTGATGGTCTTTCACATACCGGTTAATTTCGACGCCTTGGTTAGAGACAATCGTGCGGCCAATATTGTGATTCCAAAACACGCCGGCTGCGTAAGGGGTTTCTAATGAATAGAACGGCCGGGACAGGTTGATATGTTGCTGGTTGCCCGTCGGCGTATCAACCAACTGGGTGGAGAGCTTCGCACGCGAGCCAAATAACTGTGGATCGGCATACGAAATATCGTGGCTGTCCCCTTCGCTAGAATTATGTCGTAAAAAATAACCTACGCGTTTTCCATAGCCCAAGAGGTTTTCTTCAAGAAGCCCATATTCGGAATGGGTTTCCCCTCCCTCGCTACGGAAATTAATTTGCGGCTGAGTCGTCCAAGAATCTTTGGTTTTTACGTACCAGTCCACACCGCCGCCGGGGGCAGAGACTTCACGTATTTCAGCCCCGCGAATAAAAGGGAGCGCACGAAGATTACGTTCTGATTCTTCTCGCAGCGTCGCTTTGCTGCGCTGACCGGGTTTCTGCAAGAGTTCACGACGGATAATATGGGCTTTGGTTCGAATATGGAGGACGTTGGCCCAGGTGAACGGCCACCGGTCTTCGCCTGGGACATGCGGATCGAACACGTTGCCTGGCTCAATGGTGATGGAGCGGATGACAGAATTGGGCGGCGGCTGGTCATCGTCATAATCCTCCGCACGCGCGTATCCCGTGCCCATGAGAAGACCAACAACCCCTGCCAGCAACAGCCACGTCTTAGACAAAAAACCCCCTTTACGAAATCGTCAGCCGATCATCCCTCAGCGTAATGTGGTGGATGGAAATGGCTCCCGGAAAATCGGGTATCGGATAAAGTGGCAGTATCTGACGCCGGGCTTTCCCAAGAATAAACGCAGGCAATGGCACATGCGCGACAGAAAGCGACTCAAGTACGGCGCTGGCCATCGGATAACGGCCAGGAGAAAATTCGACGCGAGCCCGCGCCCGCACAGGGATTCCTCGAAAGCGAGCCGAAACGACCACGCCCCCATCTGTAAAATGAACCTCCGGAGACTCCAGTCCTTTCACATCACGCAGCCGGCGTTCAAACTCGCGCGCATCGATTTCAAGGGAAGGCTCCATCGCATCAAATCCGAGAAGCCCGAGCCGCGATTCATCCCATAAACGGTAGAGATTGAAACGCGGTCGGCGCAGAACGAGTGTGATGTGTGGCACCGTAATCTGCACACTTTCCGGTCGACCTTCGCGAAGCTGATCGGGCGTCGCTTCGACGGTAACCTCTAGGGGACTCTCCACCCACCATTGCCGCAAGGCCTGCTGCAGCCGAGCCGCTAACGCAGCCGGGGTTAAACCATCGATCTGATACTTAAGGTGCGCCTGACGGTGATACACATAGGCCACCGTTCCATCGGCCAGAGGGAAGTCCCCCACTTTCACATACAGCTCGTTAAACGCCCGCGTTCCCGGTTTAAGCGCATTCCATTCCGCTAGAATTTTTCCGGTCTCCTGATCCTGCGGTCCGCTGCGGGTGACCAAATATTCGGCAAAGCTCGTATCCGAATCTCCCGCGGACACCGACTTCATCGCAATTCCTTCCTGACGCAACGACCATTTGAGCGAACGGGCAAAGAACCGCTCATTTTGTGCCATAACGCTGGCGGAGATAAAGGGGAACGAGGGGTCGTGGTTTTTCGCCATAACACTGCCGATCGCATAGTGCTGCCAGTTTTCGCGGACGGGGCGGTCATAGCCCATAAGGTTCTGCGTCATTAAAAAAAGCCCCGCCACCGCAAGACTTCCATACCCCCAGCGCGGCGGTAAAACAAGGGTCCAGCCGCGCACCGCCAAGAGGGCCAAGGCTGGAAGGAACGGCAGACTATGACGCGGGTCCTTATTAATGATGAAACTCAAAATCAGATAGGCACCCAGTATCCAAGCGACGAGCAGGCCGATCCCTTGTGTCTGTTTGCGTTGAGCGATAAGACACCCAAGCCCAAGAACCGAAAATAGGAGACTCCCGACGCCGATCTGATGCGGAAGGATACGCAGATAAAATAGCCAGCCTCGCAGCGTATGCGGATCGACTCCCTCCCCGGTTTTTTCCCTCACAAGCCCGCCCGCCTTATCCAAAAAATTCACACTATTCCAGAAATACCAGGGAAGACCGACCCCAAGAGCGACACCAAGGGCCATGATCAGGTGTTTTGTTTTTTGGGATTCCTGGCTGGTCAGATACGTCCACACGAGAGGACCGATAATAAAAAATGTAAACGGCGGCTTAAAGAGAAGTCCGATGCCGGCGGAGACGCCCCACAGCAAGCTGTCGCGACGGTTGGAAAATCCCTGTGTGCGTGCGAGCAGCGCCACGCTAAGCGTCGTCCAGGAGAGAAGCGGAAAATCGGTCAGCGCTCGCCGCGTGACCCATTGCACATAGGCATATCCGATCACCACAAGCGCTGCCAGAATGCCTTCCGCATCGGGCCGACCCTGGGCACGACAGAGCAGCACGCATCCCATAATCAGAATAAACAAATACGCCGTGTGCATGAGAGCCGCTTTGCATTCCGACGGGATTCCTGCGCTCAGCGCGGGAATAATGGAGAAGTGGTAAATGGGTGGATAAACATGCGCCCACTCATTGGTCAGCGGGACGCCGTGAGCGACCCAATCCCGGTAGTCCATGGCCAATTGCATGTGTTTGGTTTCATCCAGAGAAGACGGTCGCGTATCGAGTCGATGCCACTGGGCAATCGCACCCGCAAAAAGTGCTGCTAAAATACACGATGCAAAAATTAAACGCCGCGAAATCATGCAGGAAGTATACTCTAAATTTTTTATAATTCTTCGACGGAAAATTCTCTATGAACGCACCTGAACTCCTTGATGTTTATGTGAAGGCCGTGATGACCGCGTCGCAAACGCAGTCCCTAACGGCAGCGCGTGATGCGGACGAATTTCGCTCGCGTCATGTCGTTGATGCACAAAAGCTTCTCGAGTTTTTTCCTGACAACAGCGCGGATGCTGCGTTGCGATTACTCGACATCGGCAGCGGCAACGGAATTCCGGGAATGGTTTTTGCCATTTTGCGGCCCACCTGGCAGATTGTCCTTCTCGACTCAAACACAAAAAAAGCTCTATTTTTAGATACGTTTATTAAATCTAATGGTATTAAAAATGCGGCCGTCCTGTGCGACCGCGCGGAGATTCTTGCACGGAAACCGGATTTGCGGGCCACATTCGATCTGGTCACCGCCCGCGCGCTCTCCAAACTACCCGTTGCCCTTGAGCTGAGCTCGCCATTTCTCAAGCTGGGTGGGTTGCTCATTGTTCCACACGGAACATCTCATGAAGAAGAACTGGAACGATCAAAAAAAGCCATGAAAGAATTGGGCGTCGTTTTAAAAGAAAAAAATGCGTATAAGTTAAATTCTGGGCCCGAATTTACCGCGCTGACCTTCCAAAAGGAACAAAATACCCCAGACACCTATCCAAGAAGGGTTGGGATTCCAGACAAACGACCCCTTTAAATGTTCCCATTACGCGACAACATCCCCTCCAAGAGATTTCCTTTCATCACCTGGGCGCTGATTCTTTTGAATGGCTATGTCTTTTACTTAGAACTTCGTGCCCCCTCCCCCCACGCACTTGAGACGTTCACGCGAACCTGGGCGGTCGTTCCGTCGATATTCTTTGCTTCGCCGCTGCACCATCTCTATTCGTTGTTCACGGCAACCTTTATTCATGGCGGGTGGATGCACATCCTGTCGAACATGTACTTCCTCTTTATCTTTGGAGACAATGTCGAAGACGTCATGGGGCATTGGCGATATTTAATTTTCTATTTACTGGTGGGTGCTCTAGCGAATGTCTCTCAGGCCTATCTCTCCGCCAGTAGTTCCATTCCTTTGGTGGGCGCCTCCGGTGCCATTGCCGGTGTGCTGGGTTCCTACTTCTTCAACTACCCCCATGCTCGAGTGGTTACATTGATTCCTATATTTATATTTATTAGAATCGTTGAAGTTCCGGCGTTTCTGTTTCTTGGGTTTTGGTTTGTTGTTCAAACGTTTAATGGAACCGCGAGTCTTGGAATGCAGGCCGTGACAGGGCACACTGTCGGAGGCGTCGCTTGGTGGGCACATGTCGGCGGGTTTGTGGCTGGCCTTCTCTTAACCCCGGTCTTTGTTGGCAAACAGGGAAAATTTAAATGAGCATGTTTCACGTGAAACAATGAAGATCGTCTCGGTCGCCAATCAGAAGGGCGGGGTGTCTAAAACAACCACAACGGTCAATTTGGCCGCTTATTTGGCTTCTTTTGGAAAGAAAACGCTTATAATCGATTTAGATCCCCAGGCCAACGCCACGTCCGGTGCGGGAGTGGATAAAAATGCCATCCAAAACAGCATTTACGAGGTTCTTTTAGGAAAAGAATCGCTAGAAAGCATTATTTTACCCTCTCCAACCCCTAATCTTTATGTCGCCCCATCCACTTTGGCCCTCGTAGGGGCCGAAGTCGAACTTGTCAACGCCGATCGTCGAGAATTGCGCTTAGCTAAGGCTCTAATCAAAATCATATCTACAAATGAATATGATTTTGTATTCATAGATACGCCACCTTCCCTTGGACTTCTGACTTTGAACGCCCTGACGGCCTCCCACAGCGTACTTATCCCCATGCAATGTGAATATTTCGCCCTGGAAGGACTGGCCCAACTATACAAAACGATACAACTGGTAAAGCAAAATACAAATCCACAGCTCTACATTGAAGGGCTGGTGTTTACGATGGTGGATATGCGCTCGAACCTGACCGTGCAGGTGATCGAGGAAGTTCGCAAGTTTCTGCAAGAAAAGGTGTACGACAGTGTCGTACCGCGCAACATTCGTCTGGCGGAAGCACCGGGATTTGGAAAACCGATTCTGCAATACGACAAATCCTCGAAAGGTGCGGAAGCGTACGAAAAACTTGCGCGCGAATTTTTATCGCGCAATGAAAATGACATTCGCAAAGCCGTTCCGCTGTCGTCTCTGACGCCATCGGCGGCATCATCTCCCTCGGAGGTCGCTGCATCATGAGATCTGCTTTAGGAAAAGGTTTGAGCGCTTTAATTTCTGATGAAACAGCCGCAACGGTTCGATCCTCGACGGTAACGGTCACAGCGACGCCGCAAAACACGGTGCTCACGCTGCCCATCACCTCGGTGAAACCCAACCCGGATCAGCCGCGCCGTGTTTTTGCAGAAGATTCTTTAAATGATCTGGCCGCCTCCATTCGCGAGAAGGGAATTCTGCAGCCGATCCTCGTCTCGCCACGCGCCGACGGCACCTATGAAATTATTGCTGGAGAACGCCGGTGGCGCGCTTCACAGAAAGCAGGCTTGAAAGAAATTCCTGCGCTCGTACGCGCGGGTTCCGAATCGGAACGCTTCCAAATCGCACTCATCGAAAACGTTCAGCGTGAAGATTTAAATCCGATGGATCAGGCGAACGGCTATGTTCGTCTCATGGAAGAATTTAAGATGACGCAGGAAGACATTGCCAAAGTCATCGGTAAAGACCGCACGGTCATTGCCAACACCGTTCGTCTGCTCACGCTACCAGAGCAGATTCGCCAGGCGATTACGGAGGGGAAAATCTCCGCCAGTCATGCGCGGGCCCTCGTAGCCGTCAGCGATCCCGTGGCTCAGCTGGGTCTCTACAAACGTATTTTGGATGAAGGTCTTTCCGTGCGCGCCACCGAACAAGCCGTGGCCCTGCACAAGCACGTCAGTGTCAAAGGCCATGTTCGCGGCGCCACAGGCACCGCCAAGTCTCCTGAAGCACGCCTGCTCGAAGAAGATCTGCAGCGCACACTCAAGCGCAAAGTCGAACTTCAAACGGCCTCGCCGCACGCCACCAAGGGCTGGCTCAGACTCGAGTTCTACTCACTCGACGATTTAGACCAGCTCCTTGAACAATTGAAAAAATCCGGCCAATCCGCGTAGAATTGGACTGTGAATCACCAAGCTCCAAATCCCAAGCTCCACACAAGCCCCAAACATTCAATAACCAAACTTTTGTGTTTGGTTATTTTTTGTTTATTTGGATCTTGGAATTTGGAGCTTGTTCTTGCCGCCTCCGACGGTCCCGTCTACATCGACAAACAACCCAACCTGCACGACTACACGCTCTTTGCCAACGGCGGATGGGACGGCAACTGGTTTGTGGGTTACAACAGTGCCTGGGTTAAAAAACTTCCGGCCATTCCAGCAGGGTCGTACACGCGTGCCTACATCGGCGTTAAACTCGGCCGCATGAAAACGCTTCCCGGTCTTCCGGGGTCTAAAGCGTGGGAACGCCGCGCCGTTCCCGGAAAAATCTTTGCCGCGATCGCCTCCACGGCCAGCTGGAATGCAAACGCCGGCGTCCTAGTCACCACCACCGATAACATTCCTTTCGAAGGGGAAACGACTGAAGCCATCGAAGGCATCGGAGAGTCACGGTGGTTTTGGGCCCCCATTCCCATCACCTCGGTCTCGCCTGCGGGAGATAACTACATCGCCGTGTGGTCGAACACCCCCGAGTTGCTCACCGTCTCCTCCAGTCCTGTCCTAGCCGCCGCTTGGGGGGGAAAGGATCAGGGCACCTGGCTTGTGAAAGATCTCGCGGGTCTCCCGCCGCCGAACGCCAAAATCGCCATGCAGACACCCATCAATTACTTTCAGCCCGCCATTGCTTTGAAGCTCATTCCGCAGGGGCCTTCGCATCCCGTGAATGTTCGTGTGGTCGACTGGAAGCAAGGGACCCCCGATCACTTAAAACCGACGATCATTGCCGATGTCCTGGGCGACCGTATCGAAAAAGTCTGGGTGGAATACGGCAAGGATAAAACCTGGACCCCCGTCGGCCGACCTATTTATCAACCGCCGTATCACCTGACACTTGAGCAGGGGCTCCTCCCCAAAGGCAAAACACAATTGCGCGTGGTGGCGTCCAACAGTTGGGAAGAGCGCGGCGAAAGCCAACCGTTCTCGATCGAAGTGAGCCCGGTGACGAATGCGAAGAAATAATCTTTTCGCGTGGGTCGCCTGTCTCCTCTGTGCAACATCCGTCGCTCACGGCGCAAGCGCTGCTCCTTCTAAAAAAAAGAAATCGTCCTTCCTGCAAAATCTCAGCAAAACACTCAACAACACCTCCAACAGCAACAGCCCGACCTCAGTCACCGGCGTTCGTGGGCTGGAGGAAACCAGCGAAACAGGCGCCAGTGATGCGCGTGACACAGCCGCCATCGACGCTCTGGAAACAATGAAACCATCGGACGCCGACGTCGATGCTTTCGTGAAAGAAGGAGGGCTGCGATGATCCGTAGACGTCACCCCCGAGTGCTTCTATCGGGGGTCCATCAATACCTTATGGATCCCCGCTTACGACATGCGGGGATGACAGTATTTATTTTGCTTTCTCTTTCCTCTTCGTTTGCCTTTGATCTTTCCGATCTCGATCTCAACAAAGTGGCTTCGGGTGGATCGAAATTGATCAAAGCCGCCGCCGGGCTTTCTGACGAAGATGAAGCCAAGATCGGCCGGGACGTCGCCGCCCATCTGGCCGCGCGCTACGGTCTTGTGCAGGATCCAAAGAAGATTCGCTACGTGAATCTCGTGGGACTGGCCGTCGTTCGCCATTCCTCGCGCGCCGACATTCCTTATACCTTTGGTATTTTAAAATCCAGCGAGGTGAATGCCCTGGCGGCGCCGGGGGGATACATTTTTATTACCGAGGGGCTTCTTGATTTTGTGAAAGACGAGGCCGAGCTGGCGGGGGTGCTCGCGCATGAAGTCAGTCACGTCACCCAAAAACATATTGTAAAGGCGATCCGGCAGGCCAACCTGCTTGGGGCGGGGGAAGATCTTGCGACGGCCGCCAACAAAGACGCCGCGGCTTTTGGTAAGTTGTCTGATTTTTCGATTAACCTTCTGAGCAAAGGCCTTTCGCGCGACGACGAACTGGAAGCAGACACGCTCGGAACAGTTTTAGCAGGTCAGACCGGTTACGACCCGACCGGACTGCGCGACTGCGTCAAACGCTTAGGCGAAATAAAAGCCGACCCCTCGGTGCTGGAACACTTTAACAAGACGCACCCTTCCGCCAAAGACCGTTTGGGGGTGATCGATACGACTCTCAAAAAGAACAAGCTCACGGCCTCCGGCCCCCGCCTCGCCGAACGTTTCGCTGCCGCCGCCGCACAACACTAAACATCAACATTGATCCTGGTACAAAGGAGTAACGTAGTGCTCCGTTGTACCAGGATCAAAAAGAAAACCCCCGGCGCGGATTTCCTCCGGGCCGGGGGTTCGTGTTCTTTACGTTATCGAATTAGCCGATAGCGACGTGCCCTGTCTCGCCTGTGCGGATGCGAATACAGTCTTTGAGATCCAGAACAAAGATCTTTCCATCGCCGATATGATTCGTATGAGCGCCTTCGGTGATGGCTGCCACCGCGGCTTTCACATACTCATCATTGACGGCTATTTCTAGTTTTACCTTTTTCAGCAACCGACCGGCTTCCGTATGGCTGCGGTACACCTCGGGAATTCCTTTCTGACGGCCGCGGCCCAGAACAGGCGTCACGGTAACCAGATGAATTTCCTTTTCTTCCAGAATACGCAGCACTTCATCCACTCGGTCCGGCTGTATGACAGCAATAATGTATTTCATCGCATTCTCCCTTAGTCCAATATCGTATAGGCCGCTTCACGATGCTGTGTCAGATCCAGACCGATGCGTTCCTGCTGCTCGGTCACGCGTAATCCGACAAGAACATCCACCACTTTCAGCAGCACATACGTCACAACCAAGGAATACACAATGGTCACGAGCGTCGCTTTTACTTGAATGATCAGCTGAGCGGGATTGCCGTAGAACAATCCATCCGCACCGGCTGCATTCACGGTTTTGGTGGCCCAGAGTCCCGTAGCCACCGACCCCCAGATGCCGCCGACGCCGTGCACGCCAAAGGCATCCAGCGTATCATCGTAGCCGAACTTATTCTTCGCAATGGCGACCGATACATAACAAATGAGAGACACGCTCGCTCCGATTCCCAGCGCGCCGAACACATTCACAAAACCAGCAGCCGGCGTAATCGCCACAAGCCCTGCCACAGCCCCGGTAATCATACCGAGCATGGTGGCGTGCTTGTTAAAGAGCGTATCCAAAATGCCCCAGGTGAGTCCCGCCATTGCAGCAGCGACATGGGTGACCACAAAGGCATTCGTCGCTAAACCGTTGGCTCCCAGAGCACTGCCGGCATTGAAGCCGAACCAGCCAAACCACAGAAGGCCCGCGCCGAGAACAGCCAGCGGCAGGTTATGCGGCGGCGACAGATGACTGGGATATCCCTGGCGTTTCCCCAGGACGAGCGCCGTGACCAGCGCCGCAATCCCGGCATTGACGTGCACCACAGTGCCACCGGCAAAATCCAGCGCACCCCAATTACGGATGAACCCGCCAATGCCCCAGACCCAATGGGCCACCGGGTCATAGACGAACGTCGCCCAGAGCAGAGTGAAAATACAAAACGCACTAAACTTCATACGTTCAGCAAAGGCACCCAGAATGAGCGCCGGTGTAATCACAGCGAACATGCACTGGTAGATCATGAAGGCCTGATGAGGGATTGTCGCGGCATACGCCGTGTTGGGATCCTGACCCACGCCACGCAACCCCATCCAGGCAAGCGTTCCAATCCATCCGCCATGATCGGGCCCGAATGACAAGCTGTAGCCCAACAACACCCACTGCACCGTAATCAGACAGATGGTCATAAAGCACTGCATCAGGACCGAAAGCATATTTTTCTTTCGAACCAGACCTCCGTAAAAAAACGCCAGCCCCGGCGTCATCAGCAACACCAGTGCGGCGCTCATGAGGACCCATGCGGTATCCCCAGTATCAATATGTATGGTTTCCATACCCTAATCCCCTTTTAATTAAGTGATGTGATTTATGAATTGACCCCGTCGCGCCTGTGCGACCCGCTGTATGGCACGCCATTGTGCCGGGGAGATTATCTCAAAAATTCAGTCGAATCTAACGAAGGAAAAATAGCTTCTGGGTCCTAGGGCCCAAAAATAACCCAGGCCCTCCGGCTCGCGAATTATGGCCTCCCGTACCATAGATCTACCGACGAGAAGCCACTACACTTTAGGGATGAGATTTCCGCACAAAATCACACAATTTCTCGCCATACTGCTTTGCTTTGCCATGGTGCAGGAGCCGACAGAGGCCGTGGTACGTGGTATGTGGTACGAACATCCTCTTACCACGTATCACGTACCACGTATCACGTCTTCCGCCTTCCAGTCGCAGGCTCTCGAACCC
>CAZDML010000021.1:0-10820 GCA_964506645.1 uncultured Elusimicrobia bacterium
GACGAGTGTTGCCGGGAAAACCAAACGCTGACTAAGGACCAACGACTCTCCCAGCGAACGCCCCGTATCGACAAAGAAATATAACGATTGAAATCCAACCACCGAAAGAGCAGTTGCTTTTTCATGGGGGCGCAGATAGCGCCAGCCCAAAATCATACCCGGATACAGAAGCGATAGCGTCAAAAGATACAACCCGCTTTTCTTCGTAATATCCAGAAGCCCCAGCTGCATTCCCGCGGCACCGTGGGTATACACATGCGGAATCCAGCTGCCCTGAGTGAAGTAATAGCCTGTCCAGGCAAGCCCCGCCATGGCTGCCCAACCGAGGACAAAGCGAACCAACGGGTTCCATTGTCGAGTCCGGAGCATCTGAACGACCAGCATCGCCGTCATCGCCAACGCGAATATACCGGAGACGACCCGGCAACCGATGGCCGCACCGACAGCGACCCCTGCCCAGCCCCAACGCTCCTCGTCCCATTGCATGAGAGCCACCAGCAGAAAAAACACCGTCACCGGGTCAGCAATTGCCGTTTGAGAGTAGAGAAAAAAGGAGGGATGAAAGAGAAAGAGCCATCCATAGAGTGCCGGCAAACCCCGCCGGCGCATCCAGAGAGTGAAAAGCCACGCCGTTGCCAGATGAACAATCCAATTGAATCGCAGCGCAGCCAGCCAACCCCCTAATTTCATCACTACAGCCAGAAGCAAGGTCCATCCCATGGGATATTTGACGTGATAGATACCCCCAAACTGATAAACCGGATAAGGATCCTGCAATCCAGGAACCCAACGGCCCTGGGTCAGCGCTTGGGCATGGGCCAGATAATATTCTTCATCTTCAATCGTTACGGCAGGTGTTCGCGTTAAAAATAAAGCCCCCAGAAACAGACAGGCGAAGAGCCACGACCACAACTTACGCAAGAGTCAGCACCTGTTCGTAGAGCGAGACGTGATCCTTGACCATGCGCGGCTGGAGAAAAAGTGTTTGTGCGCGCTCCCGCGCGGCGTGGCCGAGTGTTTGCACACAGGCAGGGTCATCCAATATTTTTTTCATGGCCTGCTGGAGCGCCACCGCGTCCCCCATAGGGAACGTGAGTCCAGCACTTCCAACGACTTCTCCCAATCCACCGACTTTCGCCGCAATCACGACACGCCCACGCATCATATGCTCGATCGCCGCAAGCCCGGCCGTTTCTTCCCAAATGGACGGCATCACCACTGCAGCCGCTTCACCCACCGCCTTCGTCAGTGCATCCCCCTGAAGAAAACCGGTAAAACGCGTCAGATCTTTAAGCCCATACGCTATGGCCTTTGACTCCAATTCCGCACGATCAGGCCCTTCGCCAATAAATGCCAACCGAAACACATGCCCGGACTTTTTGAGTTCATTCGCCGCTTCCAGAAGAAGGGGAAGTCCTTTTTCAGGTACGAGACGCCCCACGTAGGCAAACAGGAGAGGAGCTTGCGGGAGAGCGGCTGCTGGCTGCGGCCCTGGATCTTTGATGCCGTAATAAATAAATGAAGACCGCGGCAGCGCATTGCGCTGTGCCGCATGTGCCGTAATGCCGACGTTGGCAGAAACGCGTTTCGAAAGCGCGCGACGTAACAATGTTCCCACAATCATGCGAAATGCAGAGGGCATCCCATAAACAGAGGCAACACAACGCAAACATCGGTCGAAACGCTTCTGCTGAAAATACCCCGGGCAGATTTTTTTTGTGGGTTCTTCCAGCAAGAGACCGTTCGGGCAGACCGCTTGATATCCATGGTGTTCAATCACGACCGGCTTATCCGCTAACCAGGATAAAAAAAGCGGACGAAACACTGGGCCTGCAAGGTGCACAAGATCTGCTTGCTGAATCAGCCGCCATAAAGCGATCCAGGAAGGCGAGCGAACGACAGGGTACGGAAAATTGGCCTCGGAAGCCGCCCCAGCAGGAGTTGACGTGGCCACAGTAAGCGCATAAGACGCAGTCCCCCCCATGCCTTGCACCAGTCCTTCCGCCAGCAGAGCAACAGATGTTTCCACCCCTCCGACACTGGGTGAAAAATAGTGGGTATAGAGAAGAAGACGCGGTCTATCCGCGCCCATACACAATTGGCTGGAGGTGCGGCTTGAGCGCTTTGGTCGCGAAGGCATTGGTGGGTTCATAGGATCGATGGACAGAAATAGGAGGAGTAATTCCTTCCGGCACCAGGACCACATCACGTCCGGGCCAGCGCCCAATATCAAAAATATGATACCCGTATTCTTTAAGCAGGTCTTTTAAGGAAGAATCATGTTGTGTTTCAAAAATAATATCGGGGGCTTTGGCTGCACTCAACATACCGCGCGCCCCATCAAACACCTCGCGTTCTGCTCCCTCAACATCCACCTTAATAAGATCCGGAATCGGCGCCCCCGGCTGCTGGCTGAAAAAGTAATCCAGGGTAGTGCTTTCCACACGCTGCGCCTGCACATGCAATGTCTCCGGTGGAGGAGCCTTCAGCGAGGAGAGCCCGCTGTTTTTCTCATCGAAAACAGCATACAGCGTTCGGGCACCGACTTCGTTGCAGACAGCCAGCGGCCGGATCAAAATCTGAGAGAACTGGTTTAGCTGAATATTCTCGTGGAGTCCACGAAAGATGAAAGAGGCCGGCTCAAATGCAAACACACGACCTTGAGGCCCCACCCGCTTGGCCGCCAATAGCGTGTAATACCCGCGGTGAGCGCCCACATCGGCAAACGTATCGCCCGGCTGAAGCGCCAAGGTCAAAAGGCGAGTCACCGCCAGCTCATAGACACCGTAAAGATAAATTGCGCGGCCGATGGCATCAGACGGGATGACACGTATGCGCAGATCCCCGTCAAACATCACGGGTAGTGAATGGATCCGTCGGGGAGATCCGACCGTACACCACCAGGCATATTTCACATGCCGCCACAGTGCGCGCGCCAAATGGGCCCAGAGCTCCGGCTTTTGTCGCGGCCGATTATTCTGAATAAATTCACTAAAACCCATGTTTAGAAGTATGCCTAACCCCGATACCCCAGTAAAGAACTTTTTTATATAGTGGGTTGACTTCGTTTCGTTTTCAAGATACACACATCAATAGCTATGAAACCGGTCTGTCTAATTATTCCGCCTTCTGCCTTCCTATTGGACGAACGCGTCTTTATGACGCTGGGAATTTTACGCGTAGCCGCGGTACTGGAACAAGCGGGTATTTTCGTAGAAGTTCTTGATCTTTCTGGTATTGAGAACTACCTCGATGTCGTGGCGGCGCATATCCAGCAGACTCAAGCCGCTTGTTTTGGAATAACATCAACAACTCCACAAATGCCTTCGGCAACTCTCATCGCCCAGCGAATTCGTTCGATCAAGCCTGAAGCACACTTGATTCTTGGAGGCCCACATCCCACCTTGGTGAATGCGGCCTATAAAAAAGAGGTTCAGAAGAAAATACGCGGAAGAGCGACCGTCGCTTTTGAAAATCTTCAGAGCTTGTTCAATGTAGTCGTCGCCGGTGACGGGGAAGAGGCAATTTTTCAGGCAATTACTGAAAACGCGCCCTCCCTGATTGATGCCGATGACTCAAAATCTCCCCTATTCTTGACCAATAAACGTCTAAACGAACTCCCTTTTCCGGCACGACACCTAGTGGATGCCAGTAGTTACCACTATTCCATCGAAGGCGAACCTGCCCTCAGCATGATCGCTCAACTGGGCTGTCCGTTCGCCTGCGGATTCTGCGGCGGCCGGGAATCGGCCATGCTTCGCCGCGTGCGCATGCGCACTACCCAGAATGTTCTCGATGAAATCCGTTTTCTCTACACCACCTACGGCAATAAAGGCTTCATGCTCTACGATGATGAACTCAATGTAAACCCGCAAATGATTGAACTCATGAATGGGATCGCCGACCTGCAATCGGAGCTGGGCGTTTCGTTTCGATTACGGGGATTTATTAAATCTCAGTTATTTACCGATGCCCAGGCACAGGCCATGCACCGAGCAGGCTTCCGCTGGATTTTAACGGGCTTTGAATCGGGATCAGAACGTATTTTGGAAAACATCAACAAGAAAGCCAACCGGGATGAAAACACACGCTGCGTGGATATTGCACGACGGCACAACCTGAAAGTGAAAGCCCTCATGTCCGTAGGACACCCCGGCGAAAGCGCAGAGACCATCCAGGAAACCGAAGACTGGCTTATGCAGGTGAAGCCTGATGATTTTGACATCACCATCATCACCACCTATCCGGGAACACCCTACTACGATCAAGCCGTTCGTCACCCGGACAAACACGATCTCTGGATTTACACGTATGAGAAAACTGGCGATAAGCTTTACAGCATTGAAGTCGATTACACGAAAATCGCCGACTACTACAAAGGCGACCCGAACGGCGGATATAAGTCCTATGTCTATACCGATCATCTCTTCGGCGAAGATCTGGTTCGCTTACGTAATCAGGTAGAAGACAATGTGCGGCGAAAACTCCTCATCCCTTTCAACCCGGGACGGCCAGGCATGCGATTTGAACATTCCATGGGGCAGTTCGGGATTCCCTCGAATATGTTGCGCACCACAGCGAATACCTCAAATCCTCTTCACAGAGCGTCCTAATGAAACTCTCCCTCATCATCCCGGTCTACAACGAAGCGGCAACCCTGCCGGAAATCTGGGCGCTACTTCATAAGATTGCCTGGCCGTTTGATGTGGAATATATCGTGGTGGATGACGGGTCGACTGATGGCTCACGGGATATCGTGAAAACGCTTTCAGGTCCCAACACCCAGATCATTCTGCAGCCGCACAACCAGGGAAAAACAGCGGCGGTCAAAGCGGGCATCGCTGCCGCGACGGGCGATGCGATTGCGGTTCAAGATGCCGACCTGGAATACGATCCGCTCGACCTCATTCGAGTGGCAACTCCCATTTTCGAAGGCAAAGCCGATGCCGTGTACGGATCTCGTTTTAAACAATCGGGAGACCAAATCCAGCGAACCTATCACCGACTTGGCGTTCGTGCCCTCACTTATTTTTCCAACCTGTGCACGGGCATCTATCTGACCGACCTGGAAGGCTGTTATAAAGCCTGGCGATCTGATCTCTTAAAGAACGTCGTAGTCGAAACGGCAGGATTTGATTTTGATCCTGAAGTGACCGCCAAAATTGCCAAGCTACACGTACGCATGCATGAAGTCCACATTTCCTATTTCCCCCGTGCCTATATGGAAGGCAAAAAAATTAAACTCAGCGACGGAATCACGGCTGGCTGGGCCCTATTAAAATACAGCTTCCTTGTTCCATTTAAACGCTGTTATAAACCGTCCTTGCCTAAAAAATATCTTTTCACCTCCCAGCATCTCGACTAAAAACTCTGGGAAACTCCAGAATCCGATCCTATAATACCGTTCATGCAAAACAAGAAATCAATTGCCTGGGACACCGTTGTTCTGGCAGGTTGGTTTGTCTTAGGCATCAGCATCGTTGTTTTCAGACAGTCCTATATCGGTGACGGCGTGCGCCATGTAGGGACCCTTTTGGACCGTTCGTATCCGCAACTCGGCGCGCCTCGCTGGATTCTTTTTCCTGCACTGCTATTCTCTTGGCTAAAACCCCTCCAAACGCTTGGCCTGGTTCATTCCGTGAAAGAAGCGCTGCCCTGGTTTGCCTTCGGCAATGTGCTCTGCGCCGGGGTCTATCTGGAAGCGTTGCGCCGATGGCTGAAAGAACGTTCTATCGAGCCGCTTCAGCGGACAGCGGCCCTGTGTCTGGCGGCCAGCATGACACCGCTGCTTCTTCTCGGAACTGACACGGCCGAGCCCATGGCCGCAGGCGCCTGTGTGGCGCTGGGGCTCTGGCAAGGATCGCGCGGCCGACTGATCCCCGCATCTCTCTGGATCGCCGTGGGATCGCTCATCTATCAAGCAGCTGTTCTCGGCTTTTTCGCCTTGCCGCTGGCCACGGGGATCCAGGTCTGGAAAGAGAAATCAGCGTATCTGCAATCAGCGGCCGTGCTCGTGGGACTTGCCGGTGTGATGATCGGACTGCAGATGGGCGTCCAGCATTACTCGTTTTCGCTGGCGCTGGATCGACTTTCTTCAGGCACACAAAATGCCTTTTACCGGGATCTAATGAGCGGGCCGCCGTTGAAAGGCGCTCTACTGACCCTGGGGGCTGGATTTCCCCAAGGATTTGTTTATCTGCCCAACATGCAGGGGCTGCGCGGCCTTTTTCACGATGCGCTTTTGGCCACACCCCATGGACTCCTGCAGACATTTCGACTATGTGTCGGTGTCAGTCTATGGAGCGGGTGTATGATTGGGATGCTGCGACGGCGCGAGTGGCTCTGGGGTTTGGCCGTTGTTGGTCTTGCCCTTCTTCCGACCAAATGGAATTACGAATACGGCTATGTGAAGTTTTATCTCCTGTTCCCCCTTCTCGCTGCGTATGCTCTTAGCCGACTCAACAGACCCCGGTTGGGGTGGACCGCTATCGTTCTACTGGTCGCCTTAAACGGCAGTGCCCTGTATGGCGAACTCTATCAGGCACGCCAACGCTTTCATGCCATGACCACGCTTTATGCGGGGGCAACACCAAAGACTGCCTGGGTCACTCCGGGATGGGCCCCGGATTTTTATTACCTGTGGCCGGGATCGCTCACATCAATGATGGGCACACTGGGCTCTGAAGAAGCCCAAGAAACAACCTTGCAATCCGCCGGTATTTTATCGGGAACATTTCTAGAGTCGCTCCACCGCAGTTTCTGCACCGCAGACCAAGTATGGACCTCCGATTGGACGCAGGATCGGGCGGCTGTTACATTGCAATGGGCCAAACAGTTCCATTTCCCCATCGCACACCTGGAGCGCACCTTCTGGCGGGATGCCAATGACGGATCAATCATTGAAGTCGACCACGGGCCTGACGTCTATGTGTTTTCCAAACAACGACAACAAGAGATCTGCCACATGCTTCAATCACGCCCTTGAAAAAGATCTTTCAATACACTGGCATTATTCTCACGTTAACAATAGCCCTTCTCGCCATTCTTGAAGGGACAGCACGTGCACTCGTGTACTGGCGATACGGACGCGCGCACCCCGGCAAGAGTTACGGGATCTATATGCAGGACGCAGAGCTGGGATTTATCCATCGGCCCAATTCATACAACAGTCTGACCTCGCTCAACCGATACGGTCTGCGTAACCGCGAAGATCCCTACGAACCCAAACCTAAAAATGGAATTCGTGTATTGGTCATGGGTGGGTCAACCACGTTCGGGTTTAATTTGGCCGATGGCGACACCTATCCCGAACAACTGGAAGCGCTACTGCGCGCAGTTCCGGGTCTCGAGAAAAGTCAGGTATTTAACGGCGGAACAATCTGTTATGCGGCAAATCACAACCTCCTTCGGCTCAAGCGGCTTCTTCCTGTCCTGCAGCCGGATTACGTCCTCATTTACGAAGGCATCAATGAAAACTCCAACGAAGGCCCCCTGCTGGCCGCTGGGGTACGCCTCGATGCCAAAGAAAAGAATTTCGGTTTGGTGAATAAAGACTATCTGCAATCCCGGTGGCTGTGGAATCATTCCGTCCTACTCAAATGGCTGGATTATCGCGCGCGACGCCATGAACATGCACCCGGAGACGTCAGCCCGGAACCAATGCTACCGCACGGAAAACCGAACATCGATGAATGGGAGACTGAGAACTTTAAATGGGCTCTGCGGGAAGTCGCTACCGCTTGCCATGTGTATCAGGCACGGCCGATATTTATTCGTTACGCGACTGTCGCATGGGCCTTGGAAGGTCGTTATTTTTCTGATCTCACCCGAGATATCGCCCGTCAGGATGGGATTCTGCTCTGCGACATGGAAGAACGCTTTAATCAGTTTGGCCCTCGAAAGCTCTCTCTCTTTATTTACAGCGGTGTACACGTGACCCCGGAAGGCGCGGGAATTCTGGCACAACAATTGTTTGATCTCATCCAAAAGGATCGGCGCTCGCATGCGTAAACGCTCCCTCATCCTCTTTTTTATCTCCGGATTTTGTGCCCTGCTCTATCAATTGGTCTGGGTCCGGTTGGCCTTCACGCATTTTGGCGCGATCACACCCGTACTTTCCATTGTGGTTTCTGTCTTTATGTTGGGATTAGGGATCGGATCCTGGTGGGGAGGTCGTTGGGCCACTCGTTCGACAACATCCCCCCTGACTGCTTATGCAATCGTCGAAGGACTCACCGGCCTCAGTGCTTTTGCGGTACCCTGGCTCTTTCAATGCGGGGACACCTGGCTACTCACGCGAGGCGCGATGGACTCGCAGGCGTATCTGCAGGGCTCGGCGCTCTGGATCGCAGGAGCGCTCCTTCCCTGGTGCACAGCCATGGGTATGACATTTCCTTTGATGATGGAGGCCTGGCGCCGAGACCGGGGAGAATCCACCAGCTTCAGCGCGCTTTATACGGCCAACGTCCTGGGCGCTCTGGCAGGGACAGCGCTCACGGCGCTAGCACTGATCGAGCTTTTCGGATTTCGCAATACGTTAATACTTGGAGGCGCTCTGAATTTCGCCGTGTGTGCCGTAAGCCTGTGGATGTCGGCTCACTATCCGCTCGGGCCGGCAAACTCCGCTGCCACAGCCAACGCCCTTTCGTCGCAACCGCTTCCTTCGTCCTTTGTTTTAAGCACTCTGGCCCTCACAGGGTGTATCACGCTGTCCATGGAAGTCCTCTGGACGCGGATGTTCACCCCCATTCTTCTCAGCACGATCTATTCATTTGCTTCTGTCCTTGGTGTTTATTTACTCGCAACCTGGATCGGCACGCGGCGTTATCGCCGTGATATGGCCCGCGGAACACCGATATCGGCTGGCATGTTACTGCTCTGGATCTCCTCCGCCGCGCTACTTCCACTTTTAATCAACGACCCCCGGCTGCCGGGAACGGCCCTGGGGGTGCTCCTCAGCCTATTCCCCCTCTGTGCTGGGCTCGGATATCTCACGCCGCTTCTTGTTGATCACTATGCGCAAGGGGATCCTGCCAAAGCGGGATGGGCGTATGCCGTCAATACCGCCGGATGCATCCTGGGTCCGCTTCTAACGACCTACCTTTTTCTGCCTCACGCCGGAGCCAAAGAAGTGCTGCTTCTTTTAAGTGCCCCCTTGCTTGTCTTGTCGTGGCTCGCACGGTCCACGGAAATGCCGCGGCGGCGTCACGCCTTGTCCCTCTGTATCGTGCTTGGATTGGGTGTCGGAGTTTGGGGGCTGGGACGGACCCATGAAGAACCTTTGATGTCAGGAACCCCCTGGGTCGTACGGCGCGATCCAACCGCCACGGTCATCTCGACGGGCACGGGAATGAACAAACGTTTACTAGTGAACGGCATCAACACCACCAATCTTTCGACGATTGCAAAGCTCATGGCCCATCTAGCCATGGTCAGTCACCCGACCCCCGCGCAGAACGGTCTCTCGATTTGTTTTGGCATGGGAACAACGTTTCGCGGACTGTTAAGTTGGGGGCTCGAGAGCACGGGGGTCGACATTGTGCCTGGTGTGATTCAAGCGTTTGATTACTACTATGACGACGTTCCGGCTATCCAGCAAAACCCCCGGGCACATCTTGTGGTCGATGACGGCCGGCGCTTTCTCCGGCGCACCCCACAGGCCTATGACATTCTTACTGTCGATCCACCTCCACACATCGAGTCGGCGGGCTTAAGCCTGCTGTACTCCAAAGAATTTTTAGCACTGGCCAACAACCGACTCAAAGAGGGCGGGGTGTTTCATCTCTGGTTTCCGATCTGGGGAGAGCCCAAAATACGTGCCGCGCTCGCGCGCAGCATCGCGGAAAGTTTCCCCTACACGCAGGTCTATCTCTCCTTGGGCGGATGGGGGCATCATTTCCTTGCCTCTAACCAACCGTTAAGCCGTCCAACTGTTGATCAATTTGTCCAGCAGATGCCACCGCTGGCGAGAAAAGATCTTCTGGAATGGGAAAAAGATCCCGACGTGCGGCATGCGGTGGCCCCCGTCCTGGCAAAACCCATGGCGATCAGCGATTTATACAATGCGTCATCCGCGGTCATTACCGATGACCGCCCGTACAACGAGTACTATTTCCTGCGCCGCACCTGGCGCAAACTGCAGAAAGGATGGATGCTGCTGAACCATGCCACTCAATAACGATCGCATCACCCTCTGGAGCAGAACTCTCACTCCTATCGCCGAAGGGGTTCTCCTGTTGAGCGTGTTGAAAGTGTTTTTGGAAACACCGCTGCGGGATTGGAGCGCCAACCATCTGGCACCGGCTGCAGCGTGGCTACGTGGGATTTCTCTCTATCATGGACCCTTTGAAGGGGTCGTCCTCGATATGATGTACGGTCCGATGTCGGTCTTTGCCTATGTGCCCGCGGCCTGGATTCCCTCGCCCACGGCAGCGCTGCTCATGGCGCAAGTCCTCGCCTTTGTGTATTACTTTCTTCCTGCGTATGTCCTGATGCGCGGATCGATGAAACTCGCATTTCTGACGTTTGCGCTCCTGAGTTTTCATCTTGACGTGCTGAGCGGTTCGGCAACCTGGGTACATGCTGATGCCCCGGCTCTCGGACTTGCGCTCACCGCCTGCCTCCTGATCGATCGCCCCACGCTGCCGGCCGCCAAACGCTACGGGCTTTCCGCCCTCTGCGCCATCCTGTCCATCTGGACCAAACAGGTAACGATACCGTTATTGGTCGCCCTCCCGCTGTATGTCGCTTGGAAAGAAGGCCGTAAGGCGGCTCTTTCATACAGTGTCATTTTGTACCTGCTCGGCATGGCCAGCCTGGTT
>CAZDML010000021.1:10830-22416 GCA_964506645.1 uncultured Elusimicrobia bacterium
TCTTTTTTCTAGTCTCTTTGGACTCGGTGCGCTGCGCTTTAATCTGGTGACCGTGCCGCGGTTACAGCCCTGGATTGCGAGTAAAGGCACCGCCCTGGGACAGGCTAGCCTTGAGCTACTTCTTACCTCGATGGTTCCGCTTCTTCTCTTGTACCTGTGGGGCAAGAAACCTTCTCAAGACGCAGAGGGAAGAGCGGGATCGTCGTCTTGGAAACTTCTGTTCTGGGTTGGTCTGTGGATGATTCCGACCTCACTGCTCGGGCGCGTCAAAATCGGCGGGTCGTACAACGCCCTGAGTTTTACGCTCTACTTCTGGTGCGTGTCCGCCTTGATGTGTTTGGGGGATGCCGCTGAGAAACAAGCGCGCGCCAAGCTCGTCTTGTGCGCATGGGCAGTGGGGCTCATGGTGTTCTTAATACCTGCCACGGTGGCCTACTATGCCGTGGTGCCATTTCGCTGGAACCGGATCGTGCACAATCCGCAGCGATTGGTGTATGAGCTCGTGAAGAAATATCCGGGGGAAGTCTACGCGCCCTGGGGCGGACTTCCGACGGTCATGGCCGAAGGCCAGATTTATCACTTTGATTACGCTCTCTGGGACCGGGAATTAGGCGGCTTTCCCGTCTCTCCCTCACATCTGCGGAAACATCTGCCTACACACATGCGCTGGATCGTTTTCCCTCCGCAAGTCCAGGATCAACGTGTCATGACGGCACTGCCCGAATTTTCCCAACGCACCACACTTCCTGAACTGCCCGGTTGGACGGTCTACCAACGCCCGCAGCCCTAGTTGTGCGGGGCTCGCCAACTGTGTTAAGCTTACACCTTCATGTACGAAACCATTGCCTGTAATCTCTGCCATTCCACGGAATGCCGAACGAAATTTGAGTCACAGCCGGCCGATACCGCAGCTTTAGACAAAGCGCATTTTGTTCCTTCCACCGACGCTTACGGCGAATACGGTCGGATTGTGAAATGTCTCAAATGCGGTCTCGTCTATACCAATCCTCGCCCCAAAGACACCTCTCTTCTGGAAAATTACCAAGGCTTTGAAGACCATGATTACATGGATGAAAACGCCAGCCGCAGCATCAATGCCTACATGAGCCTCAACACCATCCGCCAATACGTGCCCAGCGGAAAATTGCTCGATGTCGGGTGTTCCACCGGGTATTTTCTTAATGCCGCGCGATTAGATTTTGAAACGTTTGGTGTCGAACCCTCAGAATGGGCCTCCAACTACGCACGGGAAAAGTTGCGCCTCGATTTTTTCACAGGCACGCTCGAAGCTGCGAAATTTTCCACCAATCAATTTGATGTGGTCAGCATGTCCGACGTGATCGAGCATGTCCCCGACCCCCGCCAGACACTCAAAGAAGTGCATCGGGTGATTAAGCCTGGGGGGATTCTCTACATGGTGACACCGGACGTCGGCAGTATTACGGCCAAAATCCTGGGCTCCAAGTGGTGGGGCCTGCGCCCTGCCCATGTTTACTATTTTTCCCGCAAAACCATGCGACAGATGCTTGAGGAAGAAGGGTTTGAAGTGATTCATCTGGGGTCGTTCGGGCGGGTGTTCCGGCTGGCGTACTGGATCAGCCGCCTCAACGGGTATTCCCCCACCTTAACGGAAAAACTTGTTTGCTGGTCCAAGAAAGTTCGCCTGGGCAACAAACTCGTCTATATCAATACGTTTGATTCGATGGAAGTGTGCGCGCGGAAGCGCTAATCAGGGCTTCTTTTTTCGGGCGGGGCATGCGTTTAATTTTCGCTTCACGGATCAGCGCTTCGGACCGTGTAAATTCAGACTCCGAATACACAAGCTGGACTGGAAGATGCGTTCGGGTATAGGCGGCCCCCTTGCCCTTTTGATGTTGCTTCAGTCGTGATTCGATATCCTTGGTAATCCCCGTATAAAGCGACCCATCCCCGCAGCGCAGAACGTATAACGACCATTCCTTTCGTCCCTCAGACACCATTCCTTCGAGCATTTTGAGATAGGCTGCTTTCATGGGCGAAGCGCCTTTTGAACAGGGTAGAAACGTGCCGCCGTGAGGATGGCCGACGGATCTCCAGACACCAGGATCGCAATCCCGGTATGTTCTGTGTTCCAGAAGGGCTTAAGTTGAATGGGAATTTGGTACACAGGCGAGTAGCGGCCGGGAATCGTCCAAAAATCACGCACGACATACCGACCGCTCATTACGCGTCCTGCGTTTTCACCTTTTCTCACATGAATCTCAGTGGTGTTCTCATAAATCACGACGGTGACAGAGGGCTGCAGCGGCGCCAGCGACTCCGGCAATTGAAATGAGACGGTGAGCCCCCCCGAGGCCAGCGACCCTTTGGCTTCCAAAGAGAGCTCAGGCATCGTTTTTTTACGCCGTTTTTCAATTTCACGACGCGCTTGCGCTCCATCCGAACCGTTGAACGCAACTTCTCCCTGCACCACCATCTGCGGCGTGTACATGTCGAAGGGTGGCAGCGCTTTCACATAAGCATCCTGACGTTGTGTTGCACTTTTACTGGAAAAGGGATCTTTCCATCCCAGGCTATCCCAATAATCCACATGAAAACTCAGCGGCAGTACGTCCGATCCGTACTCCGTATCGAGTTGTGCGAGCACTTTTTCAGCAGGCGGGCAACTGGAACAACCTTGCGATTCAAACAATTCGAGCGGAATCAACACGGCATTTGTGAGGGCGGGGCGGATCAGACATCCGCTGACGAGTATCAGCCCCCACAAACGCACGCGCGCTGGGAAGCGGTTAGAGGAAGTGACGAACGAGGAAATAAAGCAGACCAACAACGAGAACAGCTCCCATAATTTTTTCACATGTACAAGGACCGGGCTGGGCTTTGCACTTTTCCATGGGACAGAAGATAGACATAGACAGCCTCCTTTATGCGTCGATAATACCTGAGGGATTTATAGCACTTTCGCAGGCGTTCATCCAGCCAATCCGCCGACGACGACCCCTTTGGGAATACGCAGCGTAGGCAACCCGTCCGACACCGGTGCCCCTTGTCCATCCTTACCACAGGTTCCTACGGACCAGCCCATATCCGAGCCAACCAGATCGATGGCCTTCAAGACATCGGGACCATTGCCGATGAGATTGGCCCCGCGGATTAGCGGACCGACTCTGCCATCTTTAATTTGAAATCCTTCTTCCACTTCAAAAACAAAATCTCCGGTTGCCGTTTCCACTTGGCCACCGCCCATCTTCGTGACAAGCAAGCCATTGGCCACGGATTTTAAAATCGTTTGCGGATCGTCCGGTCCAGGCGCCACAAAGGTGTTGGCCATACGTGGTATGGGGCGATGTCGAAACGACTCGCGCCGCCCGTGGCCGTTCGAAGTCACCCCATCGTGGCGTGCCGTCTTGCGGTCGTAAATGTACGTTTTGAGTACCCCATGGTCGACGAGTACGGCACGCTGGGAGGGAATCCCTTCGTCATCATACGCATAAAAACCACGAACACCGTTCATCGTAGGATCTTCCAAAACACTCACCTTTTCATTGCCGACCACTTTTCCCACAGCGCCCTTATAGACCGGAGAAATCCCTTTCTGCACGGCATCGGCTTCCAGCGGATGGCCGATGGCTTCATGGATCAGCGTGCCCCCCGCTTCCGCCGCGATAATAATCGGCATTTCACCGAGCGGCGCTGGCGGCGCGACCAAACGATCGATCGCGCGCTGCGCCACCTTCTTGGCCAGAGCGACCACATCATGACGGTCAAAAAATTCAAATCCCCCCGCCCCACTCACGGCTTCATGGGCCGTTTGCAGTAATCCGTCTTTTTCTGCAACAACGGACACAGAAAACGTCAGGAGCGTGCGAAGCTCTTCGGTTTGTTCACCCTCGGAGGTAAAAATTCGGATGTGCTTGGTGGTTTCGCCGTAGTTAATGGACACTTGGCGGACCAGCGGCCGCGACGCGGCTCCAAATGCATTCTGGATCAGTGCCAGGCGCTTTTCGGGCGAGATCTCTGAAACGGGTTTCGTATACACCGGCATGAATTTTCTCACAGGAAGGATGCTGGGGAGGCCCCCTCGGGAAGTGCGCCCATCCTGCAGCAGGGTCTGACTCAATCGTTCTATGGCTGCCGTATCAGGGTCGTCCACATGTCCGTGACGCGTTTCATCACCCCGGAGATATCGCAGGCCAGCACCGCAATCCTGTCCCTGGGTAAAACGTTCCACACGGCCTTCTTCCCAGCGGATCGACAGGGTAGAGGTGTTTTCCCAAAAAAGGTCAGAATAGTCCCCATAAGACAGGAGGGCAAAAAGAGCGTCAGGGTTGAGAGGTCGGGTCATGAAGCAAGCGGTAAATGAAGAATAAAGGTACTGCCTTTTCCAAAGACGGACTCCACCCGCACGTCCCCGCCATGCGCTTCCACGACGCGTTTCACGAGCGAAAGACCAAGACCCATGCCAACGACTTGGCCGGTGAAGCTGGTTTCAATCTGATAAAACTTCTGGAAAATCTTTGTTTGTTCTTCATGAGGTATTCCTGGACCATTATCGCTTATGGACAGCTCCACCGCACGTTCGACTTTTTCCCCTTTGAGAATCACCCGACGGGGGGCCTTCGGATTAAATTTAACCGCATTTTCAATCAAGTTCTGGAGAACTTCTTTCATCCATTGCTTATCGATTGACACGGGAGGCAAGCTATCGATCGACACATCGCGCAGAACTTCGACCTCACGCGTCTGCAAATACCCTTTCAAGTCCAGCATCGCCAGATCGAGGATATCCGAAAGCGTCATCGGTTTTACAGAAAGTTCGATGGTATCGGATTCCAACAAGGCAAAACGCATCAACTGATCGACCAGATCCGCGAGCAGCTGACTGCTGCGATCGATCGATTCCAGCGCCTGCTTTTGAAACGGCTGGAGCTCGCTGGGGTTTTCAAGCAGGAGCGGTGCGAATCCGCGGATCGATACCAGCGGCGTACGCAGCTTATGCGACACAAGTGATAAAAAGTTTTTCTTAAGTTGTGCTTCGCGACGCTCCTCTGTCACATCACGAAAAACCATCAAATAGCCAGACACTTTCCCGGCATCTGTACACACTTGATTGATAACACCCGAAAGCAACAACTTCGGCTCCTGGCGGCGCTTAAATTCCATGCCCCCGGCACCCCCGAGCGTCCGTGTAATCTCATCCCAAGACGGCCGAATTTCAAAAACGGTTTCTAGGGACGTCCAGGGGGTCCCCTCAAGCGAGGAATTCCCAAGTAAATTCTTTGCCGAAGGATTGGCCATGAGCACCGCGCCACGGGCATCGACCAGAACAACTCCTTCACTCATTTCACCGATGACGGTCGACATCTTCTCTTTTTCCTGACGGATCGATTCAAAGAGTCGGGCGTTTTCAATGGCAACGGCCGCTTGAACGGCAAACGATTCCAGGATGCGCACATCATTACTGTCAAAAGGCGCACCATCCACGCGATTGATCGCTTCCATCACGCCGACCATTTTTTCTCGGATACGCATAGGAACGGCCAGAATGGCGCGTGTTTTAAATTGCGTTGTTTTATCGGCACGCTGGGTCCAGCGTGGGTCTTGTGTGACATCGTTGACCACCGCAGGCCGGTTATTCTCCGCAACCCAACCCGCAATGCCCTCCCCTTTTTTCAGCCGAATCTGTTGCAGAGCCTCGCCCTTTTCTCCCAGCGCCACATCAAAATACAGTTCTCCTGTCCCCTGATCGAGCAAAAGCAAAGCAGAAGCTTCAGAACGAGCGACCTGCCCGGCCAACTCCATGACTTTTTGTAGAAGTTCGGAGAGCCGCAGGGTCGAGGACACGACCCGCGTGGCCTCCAGCAAGCGTTCGAGATCGTCGTTAGAAAGCGCCATCGGATTTCCCTGGTTTACGACGTGCACGACGAACGGGAGGACGGTGTGGTTTCACTTTGGGAGTAACAATAAATTTTCGGCGCAGCTCATTGCGATAGCTGGGAGTAAACGGCGACCACGTATCTCTAACACGCTGCAACCGCTGCCGCAACAGGGGGAGACGATGCTGCTGCTGACGTATCCAGAAGCTGTGCTGATTCAATTTGCGCAGCGCCTGCCCATGGCGCAACAGTCCTTCTTCGTTGGCACGGATCATCACCAGTGTTCCTTCCCCAGCGGCACTTTCCGCAGCACCCATTTCGACAACGCCTTCAAACACACCCAGATGCGTTCCTTCTTCATCATCATGTGCAATGACAAATTCTGTTCCACGTACCGCACAAACCGCCGTAGGTGTTTCAAAACGCCACTCCTGAGAAAGTCCGTTCTGGGGAAGGACTTTCCCTAAAAGGGTCCCTGTGCGTAAAGACAATCGCCCCTCGGTCGAGGTGGTATAGCCGATGGCGGCTTCGGAATTGGCACGCAGAGTCCAGAGCGCATGATCCGACATCACCAGCACGGCTTCACCGTCGTCCCCAACGCGGATTTGATCGCCGGACTGCAGCGGCAGATCGGTGTGTGCATCAATCCAATCCACGGCGCCTTGAGACAAGAGCTGGACATCCCCGGACATTTCACCAAATCGCGCCTGGATTTCACTGATCTGTTCTTCAGCTCGGACGGGAGGACACGCCCAAACAGCAAAGAGTGTCATCGCGAGGAGCCAAAGGCGACGCAGCGATCTTCGACTTACATGCCGGGGAATGAGATTGCCACGCTTCGCTCGCAATGACATCTAGGGATTCCTTTTTTTCTTTTTCTGAACCGCCAGATGTTGATCGTAATACTTCGAAAATCGGTGTGTGCCCTGTCCATCGGCGACAAAAAACATCATATCAGTCGCCGCAGGATGCGCCGCAGCCTCCAAGGCAGCTGCACCGGGGTTTCCGATCGGCCCGGGCGGTAAACCGGCATGCAGGTAGGTATTGTAGGGCGATTCCACTTTGAGATCTTTATAGGTTAACCGTGGTTTCCATTGTCCCAAGGCATATTCTACGGTCGCACACGACTCTAGACGCCAATGTTTTTTAATCCGATTGTAAAACACACCGGCAATCACCGGACGCTCTTCCGCCACGCGTGCCTCTCGTTCCACGATGGATGCCAGCGTAATAATCTTGGCTGGGGATAAACTCAGCACCTTGGCCTGTGCGTCTAAATCTTTTGGCTTCATCTGTTCAAAACGCTGGGTCATACGGGCCGTCACATGAGACGCCGGCAATCCTTGTTCGAAGGCATACGTATCTGGAAAGAGCCGGCCTTCCAGATGTTGCTTCGTCACGTCGTCCATAAATTCTTTTTCCGTAACGATGTGGCGGTTCTCCAGCAAAGCCCCCATCTGTTTGGCCGTCCATCCTTCGGGGAATGTCACACGCAAAAGCGGCGGCCCTTTACGCAGTGTGCGAAAAATCGTCCAGCCGGTCCAAGATTTAGATAGCGGATAGAGGCCGGGACGTAAATCACGCTTTCCGCTGACTTTGACCCAGATCAAAAATGTCCAGGGATGCCAGAGATACCCCTCCTGATACAGCTGTGCAGCAATACTGCGTGCCGTAGCACCTTTGGCGACTGAAAAATAAGAGTCGGAAGTTGCAGCTGGGAGTGAAGAGGTTAGCAGGACGACGCTGAGGAGAAAAAAAACCGTCCATCGGCGAGCCATAGGCTGGAAATTACTGTATCCGAACAACCGTACTCACTGGATTAGAAATAGAAGCCGTCTGCAGCATCGGGGTGTCACGATGTTGGTTGGCCGGATGGGCTTTGTGCAGCCCCAACATCGTGGAAACTGTTACAAATTGATAGCCGCGACCTTTGAGCTCTGCGATGACACCGGGCAGCATCTTCACGGTGTTTTCGACTCCTGAATGCATCAAAATGATTCCACCGTCCGAGGCTCCATCCAGAATGCGACGGCGCATCGCACGACAAGAGGCCCCATCGACATCATCTGTTAGGACACTCCATAAAATCATTCGATAACCGGCGCTGGCAGTCAATTTCACCGTATCCCGAGAGTAATCGCCTCCGGGCGGGCGGAAGAGATAGTTGTCCTGCCCAGTTAATTGATGAATCAGCGTGCGTGTGCGGTCGAGTTCGTCCATAACAGATTCTTTCGAACTACGCGCTAGATTGGGGTGGTTATAGGTGTGATTGGCGACTTCGTGACCTTGCGCTGCGATTGTGCGTACCAATTCGGGATAACGGTCGCCCATTTTTCCCACAATAAAGAAGGTGCTAGGAACATTTTGCTCACGTAGCACTTCAAGCAAGCGGTCCGTCATCCCGGGATGCGGGCCGTCATCAAACGTCAGGGCAATCCAGGGGTGTTTGATCGTCGGGACATCGACTTTGGGAGCCGGCGGTAGCATCATTTTCATCGGAGGATACCAGCTGGCAGGAACCGCGACCCCGGACAGCAAGAGAACGCTCCCCACGATAATGGCTTCATATCGCTGAATCACAAAACGCAATCGAAAATAGCGCAGCCAGTGACGCATAAATTGTTCATTAAGATTACCGGAAAAAGATTGAAAAAACAAGGTGTTTCTAAGAAAGGAGTTGAGAGCGCAGAAGGTCCAACACCTGGGTCACAGCGCGCTGCCGAATGGCATCGCGGTCGCCATGAAAACGGTACTCTTTGCACACCTGTTTATCCTCAGAAACAACGGCCATATAGACGAGTCCTATGGGCTTTTTGGCACTTCCGCCTCCTGGGCCAGCAATCCCTGTGAGGCTAACGCCCCAGGTCGCCCCAAAATGCTTCCGGACCCCCTGCGCCATAGCCAGCGCCACTGGACGTGAAACGGCCCCATGTTTCGCAAGAAGAACCTGAGGGACATAAATGACTTCGGACTTAATCCGGTTATCGTATGCCACCACACCCCCCAGCACATACCGTGAACTGCCGGCAATGTCCGTCATACGCGATGCCACCATGCCACCCGTGCAGGATTCTGCAAAAGCCACGGTTTCTTTTTTCTTGAGCAGAAGATTTCCCACGGCCCGCGAGAGGGGATAATCCTTGTCCAGCCCATAAAACGCATCTCCCATCTCACACGTGATTTGCGCAACAAGAGGATGGAGCACAGCTTGTGCTTTTGCGCGCGAAGCACTCGTGACGAAAATATCGAAATCGACGAGTCCCAAATGCGCCAGAATGGTGAAATCGATGTGCACACCGCGTTCCCTCTGTGCGCGGTCCATGAGAGGCCGCAGGCGTTCATCAACCGCCGATTCCCCCACCCCCACAAAATGAAGGTGCGCTTCAACGCGCGGTAGTACAGAAAATGCACGTCGCAGCGCAGGCAGCACATCGGCCTCAAGCATCGGATGGAGTTCGCGCGGTGGTCCTGGGAGAAGAATCAACACTTTGTCTGGCAACGCCAGCCATTGCCCCGGAGCCGTGCCGTTGGGATTGGCGATGACACGCGCACCTTCCAGGACGTCTGCCTGACGCGCGTTCGTGGCAGGCATCCGGCGGTAGCGTGCGCGTTTAAATTTTTTTTGGATATCGAGGAGAATAGAGCGAGTCGGAATCAAACGTCGGCCGGTGGCTGCTGCAGCGGCTTCTCGCGTGAGATCGTCAAACGTGGGGCCGAGCCCTCCCGTGACAAACACAATCTGAGACGTTCGCAAGGCCTGACGAATGGCGAGCGTCAATTCAGGCAGTGTATCAGCGACTGTCTGCTCGGCATCTAGCGTGAGCCCCACCGAGGCTAGGCGTCGGGCGAGTGTCGAGGCATGCGTGTTGATCTTGCCGCGCAAGAGTTCACTGCCCACACACACGAGACTAGCGCGAGGTGATTTATTCGATTCCAAGGTAGGCTTGCTGGACCTGCGGATTGTGGAGAAGGGCTTCTCCTGTGCCCTCTAAAACAATCTTGCCTGTTTCCAGAACGTAAGCGCGCTGCGCCGTCTGCAGCGCGCGCTGGGCATTTTGTTCGACCATTAAAATCGTCATCCCCTGCTTATGAATTTCTTGAACGACCGAAAATATTTTCTCAACCATCAGCGGCGCCAACCCCATGGACGGCTCATCGAGCATTAATAATTTAGGGCGCGCCATCAGCGCGCGCGCCATGGCGAGCATCTGCTGTTCACCCCCCGACAATGTCGACGCCAGCTGCTGTTGGCGGTCGCGCAACACCGGAAAAAGCGTCATCATGCGCTCACGGTCTTCTGCAATCGTTGAGCGATCCCTCCGCAGAAATGCCCCGAGATCCATATTCTCGCGCACGGTCAAGCGCGGGAACACACGACGCCCTTCGGGGACGTACATGATTCCCAACGCAGATACGCGATGCGCCGGCTTACGGACAATCGATTGACCCTGAAAATGGATTTCCCCAGAATCCGGCAGAAGCAATCCTGCAATCGATTTCAGTAGCGTGGTTTTTCCTGCCCCATTGGCTCCGATGAGCGCGACAATTTCACCTGAGGACATGGAAAGACTCACGCCTTTGAGCGCTTCGATTTTCCGCCCATGCAATGTATGGAGACTTTTAATGTCCAGCATGGGCTTTTCCTAAATACGCCTCGATCACCGCCGGATTTTTTTGAATGTCTGCGGGCGTTCCATCGGCAATTTTTTCACCATAATCCAGCACAACAACCCGGTGACACAAGTTCATGACCACACGCATCTGGTGTTCAATGAGAAGGATACTGATCCCAGTGGCCTGAATTTTGCGGATCAGCTTCATCAATTCTTCACTTTCTGTCGGGTTCATGCCGGCTGTCGGCTCATCCAGCAGCAGCAGTTTCGGTTCCAGCGCCAGCGAGCGTGCAATTTCCAGCTTCCGCTGGTCGCCATAAGGTAAATTTTTCGCCAGGGCATTGCCCCGATCCAGCAGCCCCACACGGCCTAAGAGGTCACGGGCACTGCGTTCAATCTCTGCTTCTTCGCGGACAAAGCTGGGCGTTTTTAAGAGTGTCGAAAAAAATTCCGATTGCGTTCGGCAATGGCGAGCCACCATCACGTTTTCCATGGCCGTCATGTTGGGGAATAGCCGAATGTTTTGAAACGTCCGCGAGATGCCCAGCGCAGCGATCTCATGCGCAGGCAAGCCCTGGATCGGCTGTCCAAGAAAAAGTATTTCCCCCTTCTCCGGCTTGTAAAGACCTGACAACACATTAAAAAAAGTTGTTTTTCCTGCGCCGTTAGGGCCGATGAGCCCGAGAATCTCTCCTTTTTTAATAGAAAGATCAATATGGTCCAGGGCCGCAATCCCGCCGAAGAGTTTCGTTACAGAAAGCGCTTCAAGAAAACTCATTCGTTCTCCTTAATATTGAAGAGGCCCGGGTTTGCCGTTTCTTCCGGATCCTGGGGATTTAGCTCCAGCGTACGGCGCTTGCTCGGCCATAACCCTTGCGGCCGATAGATCGCCATAAGAACAAGCGATATACCGAATAACAAGTAGCGTGCATTGGCGAACGAAGTTCCCAGCACGTCACGCAAGATTTCCGGAATAGCCACAATACAGGCGGCGCCTAGGATCACACCAGTCACCGATCCCATGCCACCCAACACCACGGCGCACACCAGCAAAGAGGATTCCCAAAATGTAAACGATTCCGGCGTCACAAAACTTTCCCAATGCACGAAAATGGCCC
>CAZDML010000022.1:0-4255 GCA_964506645.1 uncultured Elusimicrobia bacterium
ACCATGCCCGCGCTGTCACGTTTATGATCGCTGATGGTATTTTGCCGTCGAATGAGGGCCGCGGTTACGTGCTTCGCCGGCTTTTGCGACAAGCCGTTCGCGCAGGGAAAACACTGGGAATTAACGACCCTTTCTTGTATCAGCTCACCGGCACGGTGGTCGATACGGTCAAAGCGACCTATCCCGAAACCCAGCAGCACCGCGAAACGATTCGTTCGGCCGTCAAACTGGAAGAAGAACGCTTCCTCCAGACCCTCGATACCGGGACCCACATCTTGGAAGATATGGTGAAATCGGCGAAAGGCAAAAAACTAATAACGTTGCCTGGAAAAGATCTATTCCAGCTCTATGAGACGTATGGGTTTCCGTTTGAGTTGACCCGCGAAATGGTTCAAGGATTAGGCCTTCAAGTCGATGAAGCCGGGTTCCAGAATGCACAGAAGGAAGCAGCGGATATCGCGCGCCTGGCCTGGAAAGGATCCGGAGCCCAGGACGTGGAGCATTACCGTCAATGGAAAAATAAGCTCAAAGGAACCGCTGAATTTGTCGGTTATAAAATCCTCCGTACGGAAACAACGGCCCCCGGTCCCCTCTACCGCATTAAAAATGAGAAATGGGAAGAAGTAACAACGCTCTCCGCGGGTGACGAAGGGGAAATTTTCTTACAGAAGACACCCTTTTATCCCGAAGGGGGTGGACAAGTAGGCGACACGGGAACCCTTGAATGGAAAGGTGGAAAGGCCCTCGTCCTGGATACGCAGAAGCCTCTTGGGCCACTCGAATGGAACTTTATTGTGAACCGCGTCAAAATCGTAGAAGGGACACTCTCTTCCAAAGAGATGCTCACGGCCCAAGTCGACGACGTGCGTCATGCCTCGACCATGCGCCATCATACAGCCACCCATATTCTCCACCAGGCGCTGCGCGATGTCCTGGGGAAACATGTGACCCAAGCCGGATCCCTGGTCGCCCCGGATCGCCTGCGTTTTGACTTTAATCACACGGCTGCACTCTCCCCTGAAGAAATCCGCAAAGTGGAAGATGCGGTGAACGAAAAGATTCTCTTCAACTGGAATGTCACGGCGTGTTTAATGAATCGCGAAAAAGCCCAAGAGATTGGCGCCATGATGCTCTTTGGCGAAAAATATGGTGACACGGTGCGCACCGTCGCTATTTCTCAATACACCGATTGCGAACATGCCAAAGACGCTTGGAGCTTGGAGCTCTGTGGGGGAACCCATGTGCACCAGACCGGGCAAGTCGGCTTTTTTAAGATTTTTGGTCAATCCTCGGTCTCTGCTGGGGTGCGACGCCTCGAAGCCCTGGCGGGCCCGATCGCCATGCAGGCGATTCGCAAGATGGAACAAAAGCTCAATGCCGTTGCGGATGCACTCAAAACGTCGCCTGAAGAAGTCGTCCAGCAGTCCGATAAATTAAATACCCGCATGCGCCAGCTAGAAAAAGAGCTCAGTGAAGTTAAAAAGGCCGCACGCGAAGGCACGCTCAAGCGCGAAGCGCTGCGAAAGGAAACGGTCGGGAGTATCACGTTTGCCGCTCTACGTATTGATGACTTGGATACCAAGGAACTCCGCGATGAGGCGGATCGCCTACGCGACAGTGAGAAACTGGGGATGGTGCTCCTGGCTTCGGTCAAAGAAGAGAAAGTCAGTTTCGTTGTCTCCATGGAAAAGCAGATCTCTCAAATACTCGCCGCCGGCACAGTCGCCAAAGAGTTTGCCGCGCTTCTCGAAGGATCGGGCGGCGGTCGCCCTGATTTTGCACAAGGCGGGGGGAAAAATCCTGCATTGCTAGATCCCGCTTTAAAACAAACCGAATCACTGGTCAAAAAATCTCTGCGCCCGTAGCTCAACGGATAGAGTACTGGCCTCCGAAGCCAAGGATGGCGGTTCGATTCCGCCCGGGCGCACCATTTTGTAAGGAGCTTCATGAATAGACTTCGATCCACCCAAACCCTGTTTATTCTCTACGCCATTGCTCTTCTGGTCACACTGGCATCCCTCTTTCCGCGACCCACACGTTCTATTTTTAAAATGAAGTCCACAAAACCGAGCGGCTCCCTGGCCATCGTACGCATTCAAGGACCCATTCGCTCAAGCCAGCAATCCTCCGCATGGAATACGTCCGATGCGGAAGACATCGCGCAGCGCCTGCACGCTATTTCAGAAGATGAAAAAGTGAAGGCCATTCTTCTGCGCATCAATTCCCCGGGCGGGACAGTCGGCGGTGTTCAGGAGATTTACACCGAGCTGCAGCGCTGCCGAGCCAAGGGGAAAACGATTGTGGCGTCTTTGGGGGATATTGCTGCATCCGGTGGCTACTACCTGGCTGCCGCCAGCGACCATATCGTCTCGAACCCGGGCACGATCACGGGCAGTATCGGGGTGATAATGGAATTTGGCAACCTTGAAGGACTCTTTCAAAAATTGGGGATACGGCTTCAAGTGATTAAAAGTGGCGCTTTCAAAGATATCGGTTCGCCGGCACGTCCGCTCACCCCGGAAGAAAAACGACTCCTGCAGGCAGGCATTGACGATGCCTACGCTCAATTTGTCGATGCGGTGGCTCAGGGCCGAAAAATGCCCCTGGATAAAGTGAAACTTCTGGCCGATGGCCGCATTTTCACAGGACGGCAAGCCCTGAAGGCAGGACTCGTGGATGAGCTCGGCAATGAACACGATGCCATTCAATCTGCGATTCGGCTGGCCAACTTGCCAGAAAAACCGGTGCTCCTGGAAAGCAGCGAGAAACCCCTTCTCTCCTTCATGCGTCAGCTCAGCAGCCAGTTCTCCTGGGCGCCTCTGGCCGCGCTCGTGGACCGTTCGACTTCGGACATGACACTGGAATATCGCTTCTAATGAAATCTTTTCTGGATAAAAATAATTGGGATTGGATTTTCCTTTCTCCGGAGGACATCCTCCAAAACGATCGCTTAAGACCGCTCCCGGGAGTCATCGGGCTTATTCTTCTGGTGTCCGCTATCTTCTCTCATGCTCTGGCCGACACCTTTATGAAAAAATCGGCGTATCACTTTTTCTCCAACCCACCGTTGCTCCCGACTCTGGGTCTCAAATTTTCTGCCCATGCCTGGACGTGGGGGATCGCTGTTATCATCATTTATGAAATCCTCAAACTGTGCAAAGGTGCACCACTCTCGGTCTGGGACTGGATCAAACTCAGCGCGATGGCGCTCGTTCCCTATCACCTCATGCTGCCCATCGCTCTCCTCACAAAACCTTTCGGGTTTTTGGGACTCCTGACCTACGGTCTGGCGAAGGTCGTCGTGTTGTTTGCGGTCCTCAAGCGATTCATGGGGGTCGCGGAGAATCAGACACACTGGCCGGCCTGGGCTTGTCTATTGACCGCTGTCATGCCGTTTTTCCTAACCAGTCTCGTATTTTTGTTGCTACTCATCGGCAGTCTTTCACTCTTAAGCCTTGGGCTCGTTGCAGCACTTTGGTAGAATTCCACCTATGTTAATGATCGTTATCCCTGTTCTTCTGTCCCTGGTGTTCGGCCCCGGTGTAGGGCAGCTCTACAACCGTGAATTTAAAAAGGGTCTCTGGCTGATTGGGGCCAGTTTTGTTCTCCTCATCGCCTTTTCCGCCTGGCTCAGCCGTGCTGCTTTTCCTTATCTTCCAACAGACGTTCAATCCATTGACCGAGAGCTGCTGCGGACGATTATTCAAGACCACATCGTCAAAGAACATACCGTCACGTTTTATACGTACGAACTGCTGCTGGGCCTGATCTGGGTCTATGGTGTTGTGGATGCCTATCTCGGCGGAATGCGTCGCCGGCAGAGCGGTTCAGTCCCCGAATCGACTACCCCTGAAGGAGGCTTATAAATCATGGTCACAGGTCTCGTCCTTATTCGTCTCACGTCCGGTCGCGAAAAAATTACGATTCAGAAACTTAAAGAAATTAAGGGCGTCTCCCATGTGTCTGCCGTGTTCGGACGCTGGGATCTGGTTGCCGATATTGAATCTCTCGACTTACCGACCATGACCAATGTCGTTGTCGGAAAAATTCGCGCTGTTCCCGGCGTAACCTCCACCGAGACACTCGTTACGACGGCCATTTGACCGCTCGACCTTTCTCACCGCTCCAGGGCGTCACCTCTTTCCGGCTTGCCGGGGGACTCAGACTCCTACTTAAAGAAGATCACACGACGCCGCTGGTCTCTGCCCATGCCTGGGTTCATGTCGGTTCCATCGATGAAAACGACCAGACTTCC
>CAZDML010000022.1:4265-20300 GCA_964506645.1 uncultured Elusimicrobia bacterium
AAGGTACCGCGAGTCATACCGCGGCGGACATCTCACGCTGGGTCGAAGCGATGGGCGGTGCCATCAACGCGGAAACGGCCAAAGAATATACCCATTACTACATCGATGTTCCCAGCGCAGGCGCGCAGCGTGCCGTGAGTCTCTTAGGGGAACTGATGCATCGTGCGATTCTGGATCCGGTCGAATGGCAGCGGGAATGCCCGGTCATCCTGGAAGAGATCAAACGCCGCAATGACGACCCCGATGTTCTCGTGTGGGACCTCTTAAGCCAAGCCGTTTATCAGGATCCACGTTTAAAACGCTCGGTCATTGGTTCTCCTGAAACGGTGGCGGGCGTGACACGCGATCAATTGTGGGACTTCTACCGGACCTTCTACACCACCGGACGCTGCGTGGTCGTGATCGTAGGAGATTTCAAATTAATAGCGATGAAGGCCTGGGTCGAAAAAGCATTTGAAGGCATGCCGGTAGGAAATGAACGCCAGCCTCCGAATTTAATTGAAACCGGATATACACCGCAGGAGCTCACACTGCGTAAATCTGTCCAGCAAACGTACACCGCCTACGGCTTTCCGACGCCGCCCGCGACGCATCCGGATCAGGAAGCACTGGATTTATTGGCGACCATTTTAGGGGAGGGTCGAAATTCCCGCCTTGTCCATACCTTGCGCGAAGAAAAGAAACTCGTGTGGTCGATCAGTGCGGCCAATATTACACAAGAAGGACCTGGCATCTTCGGCGTCTTTTCCGAGTGTGATAAAAAGAACCAACCCAAACTTCCCAAGGCTGTGGAAACGATCTTGCTCGGTTTAAAGAAGAAGCAGCCTTCGCCAGCAGAAATTCAGCGCGCCAAAAACATGATTCAGAATAGCTGGTTGCAGAGTTACGAAACCTACCACAATCAGGCCTCAACGATCGGCTCTTTCGCTCTAGACAACCACCTTGATCGGCTGGAGCAGTATCTTCCCAAGCTTATGAAGCTGACCGCTAAAGACTTAAAATCGGTCACCGAGCGTTATATCGAAACCATGCCCCTCAGCCACGTCGCCGTCCATGGCTAATAAAGTTCATCGTTGGAGACTCTCGAACGGTCTGACGGTCCTCTATGAGCGCCGACCCGGTCTCCCGCTTGTCTCGGGATCTCTCTTCTTTCGTACGGGCAGTCTCTGGGAAACGACTTCGGAGGCAGGACTCGCCAACATGACCACCGAGTTATTGATTCAAGGGACACGACGCCGTTCAGCCTACGCCATTGCTGATGTCGTTGAAAGCATGGGAGCGACTCTGGGACTGCAATCGGGGGAAGACCATGCCGAGGGTGGTTTTACCGCACCCGAAGAACACCTGCCGAAGATTTTCGATGTGATGCTGGACGTCCTCACCGAGCCGAGCTTCGCCCCTAAAGAAATCCAAAAGGAGAGGGAAAGCATTTTAGCCGATCTGGCCAGCCGACAAGATACGATCTTCAACCGCGCCTACGACACCTTTAACGCGCTCTTTTACGGCTCGCATCCGTATGGCAGACCGGCCGATGGCGTGCCCGCCACGGTCAAGGGGTTCAGGCGAACCGATCTGCAAACCTGGCATCGAGAACACATCCGGCCCGAAGGAGCTGTCTTTTCCTTGATCAGCAGCAGACCCGTGGGAGAAATTGAGAAGCTCGTCGAGCGCTACTTCCGTTCCTGGAAGCGGAGAGCGACACCTCTACAGGACTGGCCCGCTGTCACCCTCGACTTTCCCAAGGCGGGGAAATACCAGAAACTCGAGAGCACCTTTGAGCAGGGCTATCTGATGGTGGGGGTACCGGCACCGGTACGCCGCGATCCGGATGCGTTGCCGCTTAAAATTTTAAATACCCTTTTAGGCGGCGGCATGAGCTCTCGACTCTTCTTGAAACTACGTGAAGAAGCTGGATTGGCCTACGAAGTGTCTTCGTTTTTTGCCAATCGGCCGTTACCGAGCCAATGGATTTTTTATCTCGGGCTGCCAGGAGAAAAGATTCCCACAGCCCATCGCCTGCTGAACCAACTTCTTGTAGAACTCCAGGACAAGGGCCCCACCCCAGAGGAAGTCAAGCAAGCCAAGCAAATGATTCGCGGGGGGTTTTTAATGGATCACCAGACCCGACGTAGGCAATCGTGGTACCGCGGCTGGTGGGAATTCCAGGGCCGGGGATGGGAATACGATACGCAGTATGTGACCGAAATTGATGCGATCACACTAAAGCAGGTACGTGCTGTGGGACAAAAACTACTTGCGCAGCCCCGTGTCACTGTAGAAGTCACACCAAAATCATGAGAAATCGAGAGAAGAAAAGTGAAAAACGAGGTCAAAAAGGCGTCTTTCGTTTTTCCTTTTTCGTTTCGCTGCTCTCGTTTCTTTCCGTTTCCACTCTGTGCGCTGCTCCGATTAGAGGCGATGCCTATGTCGATTGCTCGATTGGCGACGCCAGCTTCCTCAATCCCATTCTGGCCACTGACAGCGCCTCCAACGACATCAACGGCCTCGTTTACAACGGCCTGGTTAAATACGACAAGAACATCCAGTTGGTGGGGGACCTCGCCGAATCATGGGACGTGAAGCGCGGGGGGCTCGAAATTGTCTTTCACTTACGCAACAACGTCCGGTGGCACGACGGCCAGGCGTTTACAGCGGATGACGTTCTCTTTACCTACCAAAAACTTCGGGATCCCAAAGTCCAGACACCTTATGCCAGTGATTTTGATGATGTCGCCTCCGTCACCGCACCCACACCCCATACCATCCGCGTCCTCTATAAACGGCCGTTCGCCCCGGCACTGGCGTCCTGGGGGATGGGGATGGTTCCCAAACATATTTATGAAAAAGGGGATTTCAACACGAATCCCGCCAACCGTGCGCCCATCGGGACGGGCCCCTATAAATTTAAACAATGGAAAACAGATCAATACATTTTGCTCGAAGCCAACGCCGACTATTTTGAAGGCGCTCCCCAGATCCAGCGATACATTTACCGTATTATCCCGGATTCTGCGGTCCAATTTTTGGAAATGCGTAATCAGTCAGTCGATACGATGAACTTGACGCCCGACCAATACCGAGCTTACGATTCAATTTTTGAGAACCATAAACGTTACCGCTACCCGTCTTTTTCCTATGTCTATATGGGGTTTAATCTGCGCAACCCGCTGTTCAGTGACAAACGGATCCGTCAAGCCCTGGCTTATGCCATCGACCGGGAGACCTTGGTCAAAGGACTTCTCCTAGGTATGGGTCAGCCCATCACGGGTCCCTTCCCGGTGTCATCGTGGGCTTATAATAAGGATGTGCCGCAGTTTCCCTACGACCCGCAGAAAGCACTCGCCCTCTTTGCCGAAGCCGGATGGACACCCAATGCCCAGGGATACTTGATAAAAGAGGGGAAGCCTCTCACCTTTACGCTCATGACCAACCAGGGGAACAAGGTACGAGCGCTGGCTTGTGAAGCCATCCAGCAACAACTTAAAAAGATTGGAATAGACGTGAACATCCGAATTATGGAGTGGTCGACGTTTATTCATCAGTACCTGGATAAAAAGGACTTTGAAGCCATTGTGATGGGCTGGCAAGTCGGCCGGGACCCGGACAATTACGCCATGTGGCATTCGTCCCAACAGCGTGAAGGACAGTACAACTTTGTCAGCTACTCCAACCCGGAGGTCGACCGCTTGCTGGTTGAAGGACGTGCTGTCTTTGATTTCAAGAAACGCCAGCAGATCTACTGGAAAATTCACAAGGATATTGCCGCCGATCTGCCGTATCTTTTCCTTTATTGTCCGGACAGCTTGGTCGCTATTCACAAGCGCTATGTCGGCCCGGAAGTGGCGCCAGCGGGCCTGGGCTGGAACTTCCGCGAATGGTATGTGCCGCTTGAGAAACAACGCTACAGAACGGTGCTTCAGCCATGATCCGCTTCGTCTTTCAACGTGCCCTGCATTTAATCCCGACCCTCTTCGGAATCACAGTAATCAGTTTCTTTTTAATGCAGCTGGCACCCGGGGGACCGATTGATCACATGGCCGATTTAAATCCCAGAGTTTCTCCCGAGGCAAAAGCCCGCATTCGCCACGACCTGGGTCTTGATCGTCCGATTCTTGTTCAATACGCCGTCTGGATGAAGAAATTGGTGCGCCTTGATTTTGGAACGTCATTTAATGATCATCGACCGGTATGGACAAAAATTAAAGAACGCTTGCCCGCCACGCTGCTCCTCAACTTTCTCTCGATCGTTTTCATGCTCCTGTTGGCCATTCCCATCGGACTCTACTCGGCTATTCATGCAGGATCCTTGTTCGATAAAACAATGACGATCCTCGTCTTTATTGGATTTGCTATGCCAACCTATGCCTTAGGCCTGGCCTTGATGATTCTTTTTGGGTTAAAACTGGGATGGCTACCGATTTCCGGCCTGACGTCGTTGACGTTTGTGGATGTCTCACTCGCCGCAAAGCTGTGGGACATGACACGGCACCTCATTTTGCCGACTCTGGTGTTAGGGCTCACCAGTCTCGCAGGTCTCTCGCGCTACATGCGCAGCAGCATGCTGGAAGTGATTCATCAGGATTACATTCGCACCGCCCGCGCGAAAGGACTTACTGAAAACCGTATTTACGGCGTTCACGCTTTGCGTAATGCCCTTATTCCACTCCTCACGCTCTTTGGACTGATGTTGCCTGATCTGATTGGCGGGTCGGTGATTATCGAAACGATTTTCGCCTACCCCGGCATGGGCCGCCTGGGGTATGACGCCATCATGACGCGCGATTACAATTTGATTATGGCCATTACGGTAATCTCCGGTGCGCTCACGGTGCTTGGCAACTTTGTGGCCGATATTCTCTACGCCTATGCCGATCCGAGGATCCGTTACCAATGATACAGATCTACCTCGAACGTTTTAAACAAAACAAACTTGCGTTGGCAGGGTTTGTCATCATTGCGGCTTTGGCGCTTTTAGCAGTTATCGCGCCGTGGGTCGTGCCCAGAGATCCGCTGGCACAGGACCTCACCCAACGGCTGGCGAGCCCCTCCGCTCAGCATTGGATGGGCACTGACGATTTAGGAAGGGATGTTTTCTCCCGGCTTCTCTTGGGCACGCGCGTTTCGCTGTGTGTCGGTTTTGTAGCTGTCGGGATATCGCTTTTGATCGGAACTTTCTGGGGACTTGCTGCCGGGTATTACGGCGGGAAAATTGATCTTTTCCTAATGCGAACGGTCGACATTATGCTTTCGATTCCAACTATATTCCTTATATTGGCCATCCTGGCGTTTCTCGGGCCGAATATCTACAACGTCATGGCAATTATCGGTTTGACCTCCTGGCCAGGACTCGCACGTCTCGTTCGTGGTGAAACACTGTCCGTGCGCGAGCGCGAATACATCCAAGCCGCTCGTCTTGCCGGGATTCCGGCACCGCGACTGCTTCTGATCCATATTCTGCCAAATGTAATCGTGCCTGTCCTGGTGAGCTCGACGTTAGGGGTTGGGGGTGCCATTCTTACGGAGTCAGCACTATCCTTTTTAGGGCTCGGTGTACAGGCGCCCATGCCTTCTTGGGGAAATATTTTAGGTATAGGCAGAGATTATTTACATATTGCCTGGTGGCTTTCGCTCTATCCAACCCTGGCTATTTTGATCACAGTGCTAGCCTTTAATTTGTTGGGAGAAGGATTGCGCGATGTCCTGGATCCACGCACGTAATCATGCTGAACATTAAAAACCTCTCTGTTGAGTACTACCGTCGTGGAAAAACAATTCCCGCGGTGCGGAATGTGTCGCTGGAGCTCGCCCCCGGTGAAACTCTGGGTATCGTGGGGGAATCTGGCAGCGGAAAAAGCACGCTGGCACTGGCTGTCCTGCGGCTTATTGGAAAGCATGAAGGACGTATCACACAGGGGCATATCCTCTTTAATGGACAGGACCTCCTGACCCAATCCGAAGACGCCATGTGCACTATCCGTGGCAAACGTATCAGCATGATTTTTCAGGATCCATTCACCGCACTCAATCCCGTCATGCGCATTGATGAGCAAATGAATGAAATCGGGACAGGTTCACCTACGGAAGCGCTCCAGAAAGTTCAACTCGAACCGCAACGTGTCCTTCGATCCTATCCGCATCAACTTTCCGGAGGCCAACGCCAACGTGTCCTCATCGCCATGGCCATTCTTTCCAAACCCCAGCTTCTTCTGGCGGACGAACCCACCACCGCCCTCGATGTTTTGGTTCAAAAAGACATTCTTGAGCTTCTTTTCCAGCTTCAGAAAGAGATGGGCATGGCGATGCTCTTTATCAGCCATAACCTAGGACTCGTCGCCCAACATACCCAACGCCTCGCGGTGATGCAGGGAGGACAGATGATTGAACAGGGAACACCCCTGCAGATTTTTAAAACACCACAACACGCCTATACCCAACAACTGATCGCCGCCCTGCCTCGCCTGACCACTTCTCAAAAGTGATATATTTAGCCCATGCCGCTGCTTGACATTCAGCATCTTTCCAAAACATTTTCCGTCGAAAGTGGGATCTTTCGCCAGCAGGTTGGATCTGTCCATGCGCTCAGTGATGTGAGCTTTTGCATCAACAAAGGGGAGACTTTGGCGGTTGTGGGAGGATCCGGATGCGGTAAATCGACTTTGGCCAAACTGATCTGTGGGCTTTTTCCAGCCGATAGCGGGCAGATGCTCTGGGAAGGCCGTGATCTATCGACTTTTTCACGCAGCGACCGTGCGCACCGCGTACAAATGATTTTCCAGGATCCGTTTGCTTCCCTCAACCCCAAACTCTCTGTGGGGCTGCAACTATGCGAGATGGCGCGCAATAACAGCGATCCCGTTGCCCTCTTGGCGGAAGTCGGATTGCCCGCCGATGCCATGAATCATTATCCTTTTCAGTTTTCCGGTGGACAACGTCAGCGCATCGCTATCGCGCGCGCGCTGGCCATGAAACCGTCTTTGCTCATTGCCGATGAACCGCTCTCGGCCCTGGACGTCACGGTCCAGGCGCAAGTGCTCGCGCTGCTGAAGTCGCTCAAAGCGTCTCTGGGACTGACTATTTTGTTTATCACGCATGATCTGGCCATTGCCGAAAGCTTTGCCGACCGCATGCTCGTATTAGAGGAAGGTAAAATCGTGGAGGAAGGAACAACCGCTGCAGTCCTTTCACATCCAAAGCATGCCTATACCCGAGCCCTGATTGATGCTGTCCCCCGAATCGCATGACTCTCACCGCTCACAGTCTCGTTGAACGCCAGGCCAAGACACGACCGCGTGCCGCCGCTCTGATCTATAAGGGCCAAACGACGTCCTATGCCGTGCTTCAGGATCAAATTGAGCGCTGGGCTTCCGTGCTTCGCGATCGAGGCGTTAAAAAAGGCGATGCCTTTGGATTGATCATGCGCAACAGTCCGGAATTTATCATCACGTTCTTTGCACTGGTGCGCCTGGGAGCGCGTGCGGTGCCCGTTAACTTTCTACTGAAGGCCGATGAAATCAGCTTTATTTTTAATGACGCGGGCGTCGTGGGATGTCTTACCCAGCCGTCATTTCTTGCCAACGTCCTGGAAGCTAAAAAATCCCTACCCAAATTACGCGATGTGATTGTGACAGGAGACAAGACATCGGATCTCTTATCGTTTAATCAGTTGATTCAAAGCACCGTACGTCCGCCCGATCTGCCGAACATGCAAGATGCCGAAGACATTGCCATGATCATCTACACCTCTGGGACTACGGGAAAACCCAAAGGAGCGATGCTAACGCACCACAACTTTATAGCCAACATCGAGCAGTGCAAAGGCCAGGTACCGAGCCTCAATCCCAAGGATACTTTCATGTGCCTGCTGCCCATGTTTCACTCTTTTGCCTGGACTGTCTGCGTGATGATTCCCATGTACCTGGGTTCAGCTACCGTGATCGTGGAGTCGATTCAGCCGTTTGATTTGGTCTTAAAACAAAACATCAAACACGGCGTAAAAATCTTTGTCGCCGTACCACCGATCTTTGCTGCCATGCAGCGCGTGCCGTTCTGGCGGCCACTGCGATTTTTGGTCCCTGTGCGGCTGTGCATTGCCGGAGCCGCAGCGCTTCCGCCAGCAGTCGAGCAGGCGTTTGATGACAAATTCGGTATTCCCATTCTGCAGGGCTACGGCCTCACCGAAGCAAGCCCCGTCGTGACTCTTAATCCCGAAAGTAAACACATTCTAGGATCGATTGGGACAGCACTTCCGGGTATCGAGCTACGTATTGTGGACGATCACGGCAAAGACGTGCCCGAGGGAGAGGTCGGGGAGATCTGCATTCGCGGAGACAATGTGATGAAAGGCTACTATCACCAGGAACAGGCCACACGCGAAGCCTTCCTTGATGAAGCTCGCCACTGGCTCAAGACTGGAGACATGGCCCATCGAGATCCGCAAGGATACGTCTATATCTCCGATCGCAAGAAAGATCTGATTATTGTGAAGGGCTTAAATGTCTATCCCAAAGAAGTCGAAGACGTTCTCCTCACGCACAGCGCGGTGCAAGAAGCTGCGGTCATCGGGGTGATGGATGACACAGGGGATGAAATTATTTATGCCTATGTCTCTTTAAAAGAAGGTGCCGTAGCAGACAAAACTGAACTTTTGAAACTCTGCCGCAGTAAACTTGCGCCCTACAAATGCCCCAAAGATCTTGAGATTCGCAAAGAACTTCCCAAAAACACTCTAGGGAAAGTCTTAAAGCGCACCCTTCGCGAAGAAGCTAAAAAACGTCCGTGATCGACCCCATCCTGCACACCCTACGCCAGAAAGCCGACCGGCTCAAAGTCGCTGTGTACTTGGTCGGCGGGCCCGTCCGCGACACCCTGCTCGATCGTTCCTGTCACGATTGGGACTTTGTCTCACACAAAGCCGATGTGCTTTCACGTCACGTAGCGCAAGCCCTGCGCGCCAAACGCATTACCCTGGACGACCAGAACAAGATCTATCGGGTCATTGTGCTGCGCACGCCGCAGCTCACGCTAGACTTTGCCGAAATGCAGGGAAAAACCATCGAATCGGACCTCGCCCGGCGCGACTTTACAATCAATGCGATGGCTCAACCGGTCGGAGAATCCCGCATCATTGATCTCTATGGAGGACGGAAAGATCTACAGAAGAAGATTGTCAGAGCCGTCTCTCGCCAAGCTTTTAAAGAAGATCCTATCCGTCTGCTCCGAACCTTTCGATTTTCAGCACAGTTTGGCTTTACCATCGACCCCAAAACGCTTGCCTGGGTGAAAGCCGATCATGAATTACTTGCCTCGCGTCAGGGCGGAGTCGCGAGGGAACGCGTGCGTGAAGAACTGCTGAAGATGTTTGCTCAGCCCTCTTCCGGAAAACAGCTCTGGGTCATGGATAAAGTAGGACTCTTGACGACTCTTCTTCCCGATATGGAAGCGGGTCGCCGCGTTGGCTTGCGCTACTACGGAAAGGGCGGTGTCATCAAACATGCGCTGCAATCCGTGGATAACCTGGAATGGATACTTCAACAGGTCCCTAAAGGTTCACTCCGTTATGCAGGAGATCCGCGCGTGAGCCAGGGCATTCATGCGTATCTGAAGGCTTCGATCGCCGGCCATCCACGCCCCGCCTACTTAAAATTGGGAACACTGCTCCATGACATTGGCAAACCAGCCACCGCACAGGTGATTAAGCGGCGTCTACGTTTTTTCCAGCATGATGAAGTCGGAGGCCGAATGGCCGACAAGCTCCTGGAGACACTTCGTTTCAGCCGGCAGGAAGTTCGCATGGTACAGATGTGGGTACGTCACCACATGCGTCCCGGGAACCTTGCAGCCACAAGCCAAATGACACCCAAAGCCATGGCACGTTTCTTTCGCGATTTAGGAGAAGATGGCGTGGGGATGCTTCTGGTCAGCCTGGGAGATCATTACACCTATTTATCGAGAAAACATTGGGGGAAAGGCACGGATTCGGTGGAAGTGGCGGCGAAACGGCTTTTGGAAAGCTACTACATCCAGCGCGAGAAAATGCTTCCCCCGCGCATTATTAACGGACACCAACTCATGAAAGCGCTTAAACTCTCTCCAGGACCAGAAATTGGAAAACTGTTGGAAGCGATTCAGGACGCTCAGGCGGGGGGCAAAGTCAAAACACCAGCGGATGCGATTGCGTTTGCGAAGCGGTGGAAAGGTTAAGGCTTTCCGATGATGGCCTCAATTTTCGGCCAGGCACGGTCCCAATCAATCGGTTTGAGCAGATAGGCTTTCGCGCCAGACTCGAATCCCTTTTCAACATCGGCAATTTTATCGGTCGCTGTGAGAAGCACGAGGGGAATGGTCTTGGTGACAGGGTCGTCCCTGAGGTGCCGTAAAAGCGTGAACCCATCAACCCCCGGCATGGCCACATCCGAAATCAACAGATCGGGCTTTTCCTTCTCTGCCATGCGATAGGCGAGCTCCGGATCTGTCGTCGTGACTACCAAAAACCCCTTAATTTTTAGGAATTTTTCGACGACTGCCAGGATAAACGGATCATCATCTACAACGAGTACTTTCTTCGGCATGGCCTACCCTTTTTAACCTAAACGGCTCTAAAAAGCAAGGAAAAACAGTAAAAGAAACCCTTGCAGTTTTAAAGAAGACCCCTTAGAATTACAGTGCGATGCAAAACGCTATGGAAAATCTACCTAAAGTGACAAAGGTCCTCATTGTGGAGGATGAACCGGCACAGATGGAAACCACCCGGAAAGCGCTGGAAACCCACGGGACTTTTCACCTCTCTTTTGCACAGAATGCTCAAATGGCATTTGAGCGTCTGAATGAAGATATCCCCGATTTGATCCTGCTCGACCTGGGACTCCCCGATTCTGACGGCTTGGACGTATGCCGTCGACTTAAAGAGGAAGAGCGTTTTCGCTGGGTTCCGGTGGTCATGCTGACCGGCCGTTCCACCATCGTCGATAAAATCACTGGCCTGGAAGTGGGAGCTGACGATTATCTGACCAAACCTTTTGATCCTGGTGAGCTTGTCGCCCGCGTCCGCGCCGTCCTTCGCCGTAAGCAGGCCTTAGGACCGGTCACGGACTATGACCAGAATGGCTTTAAAATCAGTGCCGATCGCCGCCAGGTCTGGATTCAAGGCAATGCCGTGGCCATGACACCCAAAGAATTTGATTTGCTCCTCATGATGGTCACTAAACGCGGGGGTGTCGTTACACGCGAAGAGATCGGTCAGGTGATCTGGGGCAAGTCCGCCGATGAAGCCGCACGCACGCTTGACACCCATATCTGGCGTCTACGCAGTAAGCTCGCCGAGTTCGCTGACCTTATCGAAACGGTTGGAAAGAACGGCTACCGCTTTAACGGCTAAATCCCAAGCTCCAAATTCCAAGAATCAAATAAGCTCCAATGACTGAAACGTCCATTGGAGCTTTTTCATTTGTCGTTTGTTTGGAGCTTGGGATTTGATGTTTGCTATGTTACTCGGGCTTCGGAAGGCGTTCGTTTTGGGTATTAATAAATTCTTCAATCGCTTTGACGGTACGGACACACCCGCGGTTAGCAATCTCCAACATTGATTTGGCTTCTTCATCCACATCGCCGACCACCCCACCGAGAACCATACCGAGGGACCCCTGGACCGCCGAGAGGGGGGTTCGTAAATCGTGATTAAACTGCGGCAGAAACTTCAGCGTCCACTCGTAGAGGCGAACATAGGCCGAGAGCACCGCACACAAGGTCGCTGCACGGCGCAGCGGCTCATCGAATTTGGAGAAATCTTTTTTCGCCGAGAAAGGTCCCAGCACCAGGACTCCGAGCACACGGCTCTGGCCTGCGACAGGAACAATGACGTATTTCTTGCCCTTTGAATTGCCGTTCTTATCAAATACACCTTTCAAATCTTTTTCCCAAGGCTGATTCTCCGTCGTCACAATACGGTTGGAAGCCATACATTCCGAAACGACTCCATCGCCCTGTCGAATCATGCCCCGTTTGGCAACAGCTGGAGGGAGGCCATCGCTGGCACGTACGCGCAAATCTCCGTGGTCATCGAGTTGAAAAAAGACGCAAACAGCCGACTCCCAGCTCTGACGAATCATTCGCACCGTCATCACGAGTGTCTGGTCGATATTAAAATTCATCTTCTTGATCTTCGCCATAAAGCCCTATCCCCCAATCGCTGTCCCCACAGGGGACAAGAGCGAATTGATTTGTGGTACCAGTGTCATTGGATCAAAAGGTTTAGAAAGGTATCCCAGGGCTCCGAGCGTAATGACTTCCTGGGCTTCATTGGGCATCGCACGCGCGGTTAAGAAAATAACAGGAATATCCTTGGTATCCGGGTTCTCTTTAAGCGCCTTGATGATGTCCAACCCACTCATATCTGGAAGCATCATATCGAGCAAAATAAAGTCTGGGTGGTTTTCTTTGGCGGAAGGAACAACCGGAGCCCCTTCTCCCACCACGACAACGTCACATTTGCCCAGACGGGTTAAAACCATCTTTAAAACGATCTGAATGTCGGCGTCGTCTTCAACTACCAATACCTTCAAAACAGCCTCCCGTAGTCAGAACCTGTTGGTGCTGTTTAGCCTGAAAAATGCAAAAAAACAAGGACTTTTTGATGGCTGTCTTGGAACTACCGAGGGGGGAGATCAATGACACTATTGCGAACTAGAATCAAGCTAGACATCGATACCCGGTGGTTAATCTCATCGTCGTAATAGATCCGCAAGGCATTTCCGCTGGTCACAGTTAATGCAGAGGTCCCGCTGGTCGGACTATCCCCCACACGAACGCTCCCGGCAATCACACGGCTAGGGGGATATCCGCCATCCGTATGCCCCCCATTAACCGTTAAGTCGCCTTGCACATACAAAAACCCTCGGAAATCGATGTATGTTTCGTTGGGAGGAGTACAGGTGCCTGACCCATCGCTGTTGGTCATCGATGTTGAGCAGGGGAATGTGGTGGAATTCGGATATTCCAATCGCGCCGTCGGTGGAACACGTAAAGTGAAGATCTGACCGTTGTTGACGTTTCCTGAAAACGTCATGCTGCCTGTGACCACCAGTGCGTTGATATCCAGAGCAAGAGCCCCATCGACAATGGCATCTCCCTGAATAAAAATGACGGCTGTCGAGTTGCTCAAGGTAAATCCGGATGTCAAATGCGCGGGTCCACCACTTGCGAGACAATAGCCGCCACTCAATGTCGTGCAACCTGTTAAGGAAGCGCCCCCAAGCGAAGTCGTCATCGCAGAACTTTGATAGACAGCCGTATTGACACCCAATGGAAGTGTCGTCATGGTCGTCCCTAAATATCCCCAATAAAACGCATTATCGGTGGTGGGGGGTGGTGTTGGAGAGTAAATCTTGGGGACAATCGCATCGGCAGAAAATAAACGAGGATGATTTCCAAAGGCATCTGCCGATGTACATCCAATAGCACTACAGGCTGTAGTTCCATGGAGCGTCATCGAACTATAAGAAACAATGGGTCCCCAATGGACCGTTAAGTCACCGAATCCTTCTGAAGTACCGACATGGGGATACTGTGCCAGCATCAGGGCCGCACTGGCGGCTGTTCCACTTCCTAAGCGAGCACCAATGGTCATCGGACCCAGAGCGGCTTCTACCAAACGCAGCGGACGTTTTTCACCACCCACCACACCATAGCTTTGGGCCATGACTCGAACTTCATAGGAGGTAGAGACTTTTAAATCATACGGACTCAAATTGGAATTGCCCGTTGAACAGGCAATCGTATATTCACCGAAAGTCGCCACAAAATGGTTCGAACCGTCGTATCCAGAAGGAAAAGAAGCATGATTCAATGCCAAGTCCCAGATACTGGGGACCCCCAGCTCCACCGTTGCAATGGAAAGCGCAGAATTGCCGATCTGAATGCCGCGCTGCTTTTTCATCGCATAGACACTGGATTTTGTGAGGTATTGGTTTAGAAAGAGAACAACAAATAAAGAAAGACCAAGAGAAAGGAGAATGAGGAGTGAAAGAATCAGGAGCTGGCCGGATTCGCGAGAGCGATGGCGCAAGACAGGACCCCCAGGCGGCTAATTCGCGAGCATCGTGATTCCACTGCGTTTCACCGGAATGGTCACGACATGAAGCGCATCCACTTTTTTCTGCAGTGTCAGCTTCAAATCTAAGAGACTCGGATTTTGCGCACATCCCTGCGTACAGCTCACCCCAAACTCAACCGCACGAGACGAAAGCACTTTTCGAGCAATAGGGCCTGTACCGACTTGTGTTTCCATCACCAGGTTATAGGCACTGGGGTCTGTCGGAATAGCTTCCAGAAAGTAGCTGTACTTCGTTGAACTACTATCATTAACGACAAAATCAAATTGCGAGTAGGCCGGGCTTCCTGATTTCTGGGTAATCACAAGGGAGTAGGCCTGTCCGCGGGAAATGAAGTGCGTCATCAGATCGGTGGCTGTTTGCGCTTCAATTTGCATGGAGCTCTTTAAGCTGTTTTGTCTTAAAACGGTGGTTAATTTTTGGAACACGAGCGTAAGGATCCCCATGAGGATGCCCGTGACCAGCACCGCAGCAATGAGCTCAATCAGTGTCACTCCCTTTTCAGAACGAAGATACAAAGGACCCCTCCTCACAGACATGACGCGGTATAGGTCTCCTGCGGCTTTAAGCTGGGAATGCTTTGATCTGTCGGCATATTCCCCACGGGCGACGAAGGATTAAACAGATACAAATGATTCGCAACACCCGGCGTAATCGTCATGGTAATCACACCATCCGGAGACATCGAAGCCGTTCGAATTAAAGTCCCCGACCCTTTTTTGCCTTTAATGATAGGGAGTGACCCCAGGGCAGACTGTGACACAACCGCCATACGCGGGGTGGATGTCGGGCAATTCACAACCAGAGTCGCAGGAACACCTCCGACATACACCGGGTTCGCCGTCTTGGGTGTCACATTCACGGTCACATTCGTATTTGGTGAAGAAGGGAAATAGGCAGTCTTACTTTCCGGGACCACATGAATATGATATTGAGCAGACAACACGACATTGAAACTATATAAACCATTGGAATCTGTGACGCTGGCCCCCATAAATCGCCCCGATTGATCGTAAAGCTCAACACCGATATTGCTCAACCCAAGCGTATGGTCATCCGCGTCGTATACATAGCCATTGAGCTGAGCATTGGTGGTGCCGCCTGTTCCAGGAATACCTTGCGGCGTCACCATGACAGCAGCGGGGTTATGGGATCCATCAAATTGATACGTCCCTGTTCCAGATAGATTTAAGTCCACGGAAGTGGGCGTCGTATAGGCCGGGTTATAAAAGACGGAAACAGAATTATTGACTGCCACGCGGATACTCCCATTCGTCGGGATTAGAATATTGAACTGTCCCAGACTCAATCCCCCGACATTTCCTGTCGAGGAAATCTTTTCAAATGAGGAAAACTGCGGGTCCGCAGACAAATCTGTCACGCGGATGGGGATAGCCCCTACAGGATTCCCCAAGTTATCAACCACAGTCCCAGTTATGAAATAGTGTGGACTCTTCGTATCAATCACCATATACGGCGTGTAGGAGTTCGGGGTCTTATTCGGAACCCCCGCAGGGCGATAATCTGGGAATGCACTATACGGCCCGGGAACGGTCAAGTTAGGGGAAGGAACGGTTTGATCGGATGCAGGTTCTGCCGTGTCACAAGGAGCAGTGCCGGGGCAGGCACGGGGCGGTGCTGGCAACGTATAGGGTGTAGGACTCACCATGGGGTTTGGGATTGCCGACATCAAGAGTGTCCATGCTGAGCGGTCCTGAACAGCCACTTTCGACATGCTACTCGAGTACACACCCCCATAAATAGAGTCATTCGATACCGCGAAGAGACTCCACGCGAGATTCGGCGGAGGGGTCAGAGTATTCGCAAAAAAGGAAAACGTGTTCGCATCCATGCTGTTGGGCCCCATCACATAAGGGACAACAGCCATATCCGTTTTACGGTGATCCGTATAGGCAAGCATTTCCGTCAG
>CAZDML010000022.1:20310-22333 GCA_964506645.1 uncultured Elusimicrobia bacterium
ATTGAACCCATAAATTGGCCATGGGATATCCCGTACGAGCGAAATTACTAAAATTAAGTGAATTAAATGGTTTAAAGTTGGCCAAGGTAGCGCTCGGATCTACTGCCGAGGACCAATTACCGAAGTTATGCGCATTATCATGGGTCTGATAATTCGTCATCCAACCATAAGGAAGCGGAGACATCAGCGACTGAACAGGCCCCGGATTTCCATTCATCCCTGTATGTTCTGTTCCTTCGCGGCGATCCGCTCGGATGATGGCAGAAAATTTTTTGCCAGGGTCGCACTGCCCTCCCCCTATGGATGAACTCGATGAGTTGCTCGATGAACTCGAACTGGAAGAAGAGCTCGACGAGGAGCTACTGCTCGAAGAGGAACTACTACTCGAACTCGAAGAAGAGCTGGAACTACACGGCGTGGTACAGCAGAACGCAGACGCATATATCTGACAACCCGTCGAACATCCGATAGGATTGCCTACTTCATAGCACCAGACAGGCTGTGGATTACAGGTTCCATTATCACTCAAACATGCATATCCCGGACATTGGGCTGCGCAGGCAAATAGCTCCGTCGACGAAAAAACACCCAGACTCACGATCATCGAGAGTTTAATGAAAAAAATTCGGAGGTTTTTGTTCATTGAATTCATAAATTAATCAATCACAAACTGGTTCAGACACCCATGACATGAATAGATACAAGTTCCGTTAAAACACATACCTGTCGGATCTGATGGATTCGGATTTCCATTTTGGTCGCATGGACAGCATCCAGGTGCCTGACAATCCGCGTTTACGGAACACGATTGTGCCGAAGGACAGCCGTTGCCCGTTGTTCTTGAAGAATTGGACGCGCTGGCACTGGCAGCGCTCGAAAAACTCATGGCACTCGAAGCACTCATTGCGCTTATCGCGCTCATCGCGCTAGACGCTGCGCTCGTTGCGCTAGAAGAGGACCATGCCGTACAACCGCAAGGCTCCGTTCCTGGCACAAAACAACCGCCATCACAACACAGTTGATTGGAAGGGCATCCACTAATTCGGCAATCACTGGATGCGCTCGAGCTGCTGCTCGAGCTGCTCCCACTGCATTGTCCAGGGAGGGAACACACGTTATTCGCGCAACACCCTGTATGGCACTGCGTTCCATCCGTACAAATATTGCCGGTACATCGGTTGCCGCATGCTCCGTCACAGCAGCTTCCGCCATCCGAAATATCGACGCCTGTAACAGCACAACATTTGGCCCATGCCTGGGTTGGCATCAAACCAACCTGTGCAATCACACACATTAAAATTACTATCTCTGAGAATGTCTGCCGTTTCTTAACCATAAACTCGCTCCATTAATAGGTACAGGTTTCTGGTGTTCCCCAATCACCTGGAATCGGATTGCCTGCCGATCCTTTACGCACAGGGGGAACGCCCGATGCACTCTCAATGCCGACCACATCGCTCAAAGCAAAGGCGACTCCGGGTCGATTGACCGTATCGGAATACACTTCCACGGCCGAAGGGATCGTAGCTGAAGCCAATAAAAGATCATATTGCGAAACATCGTAACTGACATCAGGATAGACAGGATTCGGATTGGTCGAACGATCCCACGGGGCGTTACTCCCACTCGCTGGAATGCCCTCAATAAGGAAGTAACCGCCCGCCGGAATCATTTTGCTCGAACATGCCACTACGGAGTTATCTACGGGGTTATGACATACGAGCGATGCGGAAGCGGCTCCTCGAGGATAAATTTTGCCGTCCACCCCATTAACAATGGCACGAGGGGATACAGAATCATCATCGTAGTAATACACCTTAATTTGATTAAAAGCGATTGCACTTTGTGTGGGGTTGGCAAGCACAACCAGCTCGTTAGGGATATTGATACACCCAGAACAGATAGGAGCCTGGCACGCACATTGCCAGGCCCGTTCGGTATCGCGAACAATCATCGAAACAACAGGGGTCGCCGTAGAGACAAAGGCTTCACAGACCGCCTTCGAGGACTACTCTTCTTGCGC
>CAZDML010000023.1:0-20342 GCA_964506645.1 uncultured Elusimicrobia bacterium
ACGAAGATTGCGGCGCACGTCATCTGGGATATGCGACTGGCTGTACAGATTCGGCAGCTCGAAGCCTATCTGGGCGTTAAAGACGTCACCAACAAGCGTTACTTCGAAGTGCCCGGCTATCCACTGCCTGGACGGACGGTCTTTCTCGGTGTGAACTTGAAACTGTGGGATTAAACGACCTTAACGATCGCGATTATTACCTCGAGCACGGCGCTGTCGTGTTTACGGAAGCCTATCTTCGTAAACGCGGCAGCTGCTGCGGCTGCGGGTGTCGCCATTGTCCATGGAAAAACGAATGCAGCGAGAAAAAATAATTTTCTCCTGGAGCGGGGGGAAAGACAGCGCGCTAGCGCTCTACGAGATTCTTCGAAGCGGGCGCTACGAGATTGTCGCCCTCTTGACGACTGTTTCCATGGAATTCGACCGCATTGTCATGCATGGTGTTCGCAAAACTCTGCTCGATGCCCAGGCGCAGGCGTTAGGAATTCCGAGCGAGCCGATTTACCTTCCGGCGAGCCCGACCAACGATCAGTATGAGCGTGCGCTGCAGGCCGCCCTCGAACGCTACAAAGCACAAGGGGTTCGCCGGTGCGCCTTTGGCGATATATTTCTTGAAGATCTCAAGAAATATCGGGATGAAAAGCTGGCCGCCTGCGGGATGGAAGGAATTTACCCGATCTGGAAGCGTGACAGCCGCGATCTGATTGAACAGTTCCTCAGTCTCCAATTCAAAGCGGTGCTCAGCTGCGTGGATACACAAGCGCTGCAAGTGCACTGGGCAGGCCGGGACATCGATGCTTCCTTTTTAAGAGATCTACCGCCGGCGGTGGACCCCTGTGGTGAAAATGGGGAATATCATTCCTATGTCTACGAAGGGCCGATCTACTCCGCCCCCATTCGCATCCAACGCGGCGATCGCATTGTGATGCGCAACCGCTTTGCCTATTGCGACCTGCTTCCCGCAGCCGAGGAAGTCCCCGCGTGAGAATCTGCTCTCTGCTTCCCAGTGCCACCGAAATGGCCTGCGCGCTGGGGCTTGAAGATCAATTGGTTGGCGTCAGCCACGAATGCGATTACCCCGCCACCGTACAAACAAAACCCAAAGTCGTTCACTCCGCGTTCGACCCACACCAGCATACCCCGGCCGAAATTGATCGTCTCGTATCAGAAACACTGAGTGCAGGACGCTCCCTTTACAAATTAGATATTCCGCTTCTAAAAGAACTAAAACCCGACCTTATTTTGACGCAATCGCTGTGCGAAGTGTGTGCTCCTTCAGGAAATGAAACCGTCGCGGCGCTGTCAGAATTGCCTTTTAAACCTCCGGTTCTCTATCTCACCCCCCGTACGAGCAACGGGATCTGGGAAAACCTGCTTGAGCTGGGAAAAGCGACCGGTCGTTTGGCACAGGCCCGCCAAAAAATTCAGGAAGGTCAGGAAAGACTGGCGGTTGTCTGGGATCGTACCCAACGGCTGCCTGTGATCCGCACGGTTTTCATGGAATGGGTATCACCCCTCTTTAACGGCGGGCACTGGGTTCCGGAGATGATTCATATGGCCGGGGGACATGATCCCTTAGGCTCCGAAGGAAAGGATTCTCACCGTATTCTGTGGCAGGACGTCGTGTCCGCTCGTCCGGAAGTGCTCGTTGTGGGCCCGTGCGGCTACACAGCGAAGGAAGCCCTGGCGCAGGCAGCGACCTTAAGCGATCTGCCGAACTGGAATAGACTGCCCGCGGTCCAAAACAACAGGGTCTTTGCCGTGGACGCGAACAGTTACTACGCACGCCCCAGCCTGCGCGTTGTCGAAGGCACGGAAATTCTGGCACATCTATTGCACCCTCATTTTTTCCCATACCCCGGCCCGGCCGGTTCATACTCGAAAATAAATAATTAATTGATCCTGACGTTGGATGCAGTATAATTTTCGCTGGTACGGCGCTGGGAACTCTTTCATATCATCTGCGTTTCTATGACTGCCTAATCCAAATCACGATAAACCAACATTGGCATGAATAACCAAGAACGAACCCCACTTTTTGATGTCCTCATGGCGCGCGCCAAGCGCGGCGTGACGTCTTTCCATACCCCCGGCCATAAAAACGGTCAGGGCATTGATCCGCGCCTCACCAGCTACGTGGGCCGAAACCTCTTCAAGTTTGACGTCACGGTGTTTCCGGAAGTGGACTCCCTGCATGACCCCGTCGGCCCTATCAAAAAAGCTCAGATCCTGATGGCCAAAGCCTATGGCGTGAAGTATTCCCAGTTTCTGATTAACGGGTCTTCGGTCGGCAATATCGCCATGCTCATGTCGGCCTGTAACCCGGGCGATTCCGTCATTTTGTCGCGCAACGCACACAAGTCGACCCTCTCGGGCGTCATCATGTCGGGAGTCTGGCCGATCTGGATTCAGCCGCGCATCGATCAACATCTCGACCTTATTTTTGACTCCGACGTGCAGCAGATTGAAGAGGCGCTCAACAAATATCCCGAAGCCAAGGCCGTTTTCGTCACAAGTCCGACATATAACGGCATCACCACCGACTTGCGCAAGATCGCCGAACTCTGCCATGCCCGCGGCAAGATTCTTCTTGTGGATGAAGCGCATGGGGCCCACCTTAAATTCCATAAAGACCTGCCCATCTCGGCCGTGGAAGCGGGCGCAGACATGTGCGTACAATCGACGCACAAAATTCTCTCGGCCATGTCGGGGGGATCCGCACTGCATGTCAACTCGGACCTCATCGATATCAATCGGGTTCGCAAAATGCTGTCCATTCTGCAAACCACGAGCCCCAATTATCTGACGCTGGCAACACTGGATCTGGCCCGCAAACAAGCTTATTTCCAAGGGGAAAAGATCTTTTCCAAGCTGATCCGTATGACCGAAGAAGCCCGGGAACGGATCAACAAACTGCAGCACATTTATTCGTTCACACGCGGCGAAATTATGGCCAAAGGATATGACTTGGACGTAACCAAGTTGACCCTCAATGTGACGCGCACCGGACTCTCCGGCCATGACGTGGAGCATCGACTCTCCACCGAATACGGCATTCAGGTGGACTGCGCCGATTTGTTTAATCTGATCGCAATCACCGGAACCGGAACAACCCGCCAGGATATCGACAAGCTCGTATCCGCACTGGAAGATATCGATAAAAAAGGTCCGGGGCAGGAGAAAAATTGGCTCCTTCAGATTCCTTCCTTATCTACAGAGATGGTGATGACCCCGCGCGACGTCTTCCTGCAACACAAATTTAAACGAGTTCCGTTGTCTAAAGCCGCCGGGCATATCAGCGCGCAAACCCTGACTCCCTACCCGCCAGGAATCCCTGTCCTGATCCCCGGCGAACGTATTACGATGGAAATTCAGGACTTTTTAATGGGACTGGCCCACAAAGATATTCGCGTCAGCGGTCAGGAAACCGAAGAGTTGCGTACGGTCAAAGTTGTCCTCACGCGTTAGAGAGCTTTTCGTTGTTTTGTCATTGACTTCGCAAAGTTTAATCGTGTAGTTTATTGGGATTCCAACGTATAGCGCTCAGGAGATTGTTATGAAGAAGAAGAAAAAAACAGTCAAGAAAGCCTCTAAAAAGGCATCAAAAAAGCCCGCTCGCAAAAGTGCCAAGCGTGCTGCGCCCCGCAAAAGCAAAAAAGCGGTTCGTGTCGTTAAAACGATTTTAAAACTGGCCAGCCAACCCAAAGTCGCTGCGCCGACCAAGGTCAATCCGCTCACCCAGAATCAGATTCATCAATTCCAAGACATTCTCACACAAAAACGCGATGACCTCCTGGACATCGTCGAACGCAAAAAGAAAGAAGAAGAAAATTTTGAATCCTCCATCGATGTGGCGGGCGATGAAGCCGATGTCGCGACGCAATCCGTGGAAAAAGAAATGCTCTACGAACTCACCGACACCGAAAAAACAACGCTCGACATGATCGAAGATGCCCTCGTGAAAATTGAGCGCGGTGTTTACGGCAAATGCGAGTCGTGCCAAAACCTAATTCCCTATCTCCGGCTGGATGTGATGCCCTGGGCGCGCTACTGCATCCAGTGCCAGTCCAAGCAGGAACTGCCTTCCGCCGAATAGGTGCCCAGCCGGGTCGACTTACACACCCACAGCACCGCCTCCGACGGCACGCTCGACCCCCACAAGGTTCTCGATCTCGCCATCCAGCTTAAAATCCGCTATTTTGCGCTCAGCGATCATGACTCCACGGAAGGGTGGGCGCTGATCGCCGAGACGGCAAAACGTATTCCTGATTTTACGCTCGTCCCTGCGGTCGAAATGAGCGCCGAGGGCAAGCATGCCTGCCATATTCTGGGCTATTGGATAAATCCGCACGACACCGCGTTTCAAAACCAACTTCAATATTTTCGCAAACGACGCATCGACCGCTTACGGGCCATGGCTGAAAAACTAGGAACTCTCGGATTTCCAATCGATTTTGATGCTTTGCTTCATGAACGTCAGGGTCGTTCGATCGGGCGCCCGCATCTGGCGGATGCACTTGTTCAAAAGGGCGTTGTCAAAAGCCGTAAGGCTGCGTTCGACCGCTTTCTTAAAAAAGAAGGCCCTGCCTACATTCCCAATGACACGCCCACGGCGGAAGACATTATCCAGCTTATCCGGCGTGCCGGAGGCGTTCCCGTTTTGGCCCACCCCTCTTACTACACCAGCGAGGATCTTGTAAAAGAACTCGCAGGCTTTGGACTCATGGGAATTGAAGCGTATTATCCGGAGCATGGGCGCAGTCTTATTCAGCGCTATGCCGATTTGGCCAAAAGTGTCGGAATAATTGTAACAGGCGGATCGGATTTTCATGGGCCGAAAACGGGGCGGGATGCCATCGCCTGCATTGATGTGCCGGAAGAAATTATCAGCGCATTAGAAGACGCGAAAACGCGCGTTTAAGCATTTCGTGGTGTATAATTTTTCATCATGAAAACAGCCGAAGCGGTCATTCACGAATTTGTAGAAGCCAACCGCAAAACACTTCCCACGCCGTACTATCTCATCGATGAAACGGCATTGAAAGCCAATATGGAAAAAATGGCGCGCCTGCGACAGCGTTCTGGCGCCAAATGTGTTCTCGCACTCAAATGTTTTTCCACATGGAGCGTTTTCGATCTCATGAAACCCTATATGGATGGAACCACCAGCAGCTCGCTGTATGAGGCGCGCCTGGGTTATGAGCATTTTGGCAAAGAGACACATGCCTACAGCGTCGCCTGGTCCGATACAGACATTGAAAGCGTCAAAACATTCGCCAGCAAAGTTATTTTTAATTCCATTTCTCAATTGGATCGCTATGCCGCACGCGTAAAACCACTCCCGATTGGATTACGCGTCAATCCAGGAATCAGCCACTCGGGATTTGATCTCGCGGATCCCGCACGCCGCTATTGCCGTCTGGGCGTTGCCGATCACGCCGAAGTCATGCGGGTGAGCGATAAAATTAGCGGGGTCATGTTTCATTGCAACTGCGAAAACAACGATTTCAAAAAATTCAGAACGATGCTTGATCGGATTGGAAAAAATTACGGTCCCCTTTTAGAAAAACTGGACTGGGTCAGCCTGGGTGGGGGGATTTATTTCACACAAGAAGGCTATCCGCTCGATGATTTTGCTCAATTGCTCAAAGATTTTTCTGAACGCTATAACGTTCAGGTCTATTTAGAACCCGGCGAGAGTGCCATTACACGCACAGGCTATCTCGTAACACGCGTTTTAGATATCGTGAAAAACGAAATAGACATCGCGATTGTCGATGCTGCCGTCGAAACACACATGCTCGACCTGCTGATTTACCAATCCGAAGCCAAAGTCGAACTTCCTGCAGGCGGAAAGTTCCGTTATAACGTCACAGGACGCACATGTCTAGCAGGAGACGTTTTTGGAACGTACAATTTTCCAAAAAAATTAGAAATCGGCAGCCCTGTCGTATTTTCAGATGCCGCCGGCTACACGATGGTCAAAAAAAACTGGTTTAATGGTATAGTTATGCCAAGTATTGTTATCCGTCGATTAAATGGACGCGCGGATTGCGTGAAAAAATTTCAATACGAAGATTTTGCGGGCAGCCTGTCATAAAACATGCGAAGCCTGCGCGGGGTCAGACGACACATACTCCTGGAGGAGAAGAAATGAAACCCAATGTGCTCATCGTCGGAGCCGGAGGCGTTGCTCACGTTACCGCACATAAGTGTGCCCAATACAATGACATCCTCGGCAACATCTGCATTGCATCCCGCACCAAGAAAAAGTGTGATGAAATTATCACCAGCATCCGCAGAAAGAAGAATTTAAAAGACCCCACCCAGAAACTGTATTCCAAAACAGTCAATGCGTACAACGTTCCTGAAATGGTGCGCTTGATTAAATCCACAAAATCCAACATTGTGATCAATCTTGGCACGGCCTACATCAACATGTCCGTTCTGGAAGCCTGCATTCGTGCGGGCGTTACCTACATGGATACAGCCATTCATGAAGATCCGAAAAAAGTGTGTGAAGATCCGCCATGGTACGGAAATTATGAATGGAAACGCAAAGCACGCTGCGCGAAAAAAGGCGTAAACGCCATTCTGGGTGTTGGATTTGACCCCGGCGTTGTAAATGCCTACTGCGCGTGGGCTGTCAAACACGAATTTGACACGATTGACACCATTGATATTCTCGATGTCAATGCGGGAAACCACGGGAAATACTTTGCGACCAACTTTGATCCAGAAATTAATTTCCGCGAATTTAAACTTGTCTGGACATGGATTGACCGCAAATGGGTTAGTATGCCGGTCCATTCGCAAAAATGGGTCTATGATTTCCCTGTGGTCGGCAAACAGCCTGTTTATCTCACCGGCCACGATGAACTGCACTCGCTCTATAAGAATATTGATGCGAATAGCATTCGCTTCTGGATGGGATTTGGCGATCACTACATCAATTGTTTCAACGTGCTGAAAAATATCGGCATGCTTTCCGAAACACCGGTCAAAACAGCGGAGGGTGTGGAGGTCATTCCGTTAAAAGTACTTAAAGCCGTTCTTCCCGATCCACGCTCCTTAGGAAAAACCTATAGGGGCTACACCTGTATCGGCAATCTCATCAAAGGAACAAAAAACGGCCAACCCAAAGAACTTTTTATTTATAACAACTGCGATCACGCCGCGTGTTACCGTGAAATGGAAGCCCAGGCCATTTCCTATACCGCCGGTGTTCCACCTGTTGCGGCAGCGATTCTTGTCGCCCAGGGCGTCTGGAATCCCAAAACCATGGTCAACGTGGAAGAGTTGGATCCAGATCCTTTCCTTAAACTGCTCGATTCGATGGGACTTCCAACAAAAGTGAAGAATATTACGCCCGCAGTGGCGAAAGTTTAATTTTTTTAGTAGCGTTTAAACATGGCTGACAGTTGCCCTAAATGTAAAACGACCGTAACTGATGCAGACGAAACCTGTCCGCAATGCGGAATATATTTCCGGAAATGGCAGGAACGCGAAGCCAATCTTGCAACCGGAAACCTCTCCCGTTACCAAACCATTGCCAATGCCACCAGCACTGAATTTAATTGGACCATCCTTATTATCATCTGCATGGCCATTGCCGGGATGTTTTACTATCTCGGCCGCAACGCAGACCTCTAATTCATTCAATCAATAACGTCAGGAATTCCAGGGAGGGTTTTGCCGTAATTGGCGGAGCCACAAGCGGAAGGATTGAATATGCTGTGCACCAAAAAAAAGCGCATAGTTAAAGAGTGACGCTAGAATCTCCATCCGCGTCATGGTCGTGCCCGCCAGAAAGCTGTAGGCGGTACCCATCCAAATTAACCATCCTAGATATTTCACCTTGATCGGCAAAATAAAGAACAGCAGCAGTTCAAAATCAGGAAATAATGTCGCAAAAGCGAGAAAAAGCGTCGTATAGAGAGGGAGATTGGAAAGCGGCTCCGACATCCACATCGAAGTCACGATCGTGGCCAGCGCACCAACAGCAAAAAACACCATGAAGCGAAATCCGCCCCATTCCTGTTCCAAAGCCTGCGCATACTGGTAAAGGATATACAGCCAGAGGATCATCCAAAAAAAGCCTAAACTGCTGGGGGGAACAAACAAGAAGGTGATCAGGCGCCACCATTGCCCGGCACGAACGGCCTCCGGATTTAAAATCAGCTCGTAAACAAAGATGGGGCGCACTAGACTGAGCAGATAAATCGCACTCGTCGCACAAACTATAAAGAGCGGGAATTCCGGGATTTCCCACTCTCCAAAATGCTTTTCCAGCCAGTCAAGCCATTTCATCGTCAGGGAAGTGTAGCTTCATAGATCCTGTCTGTCAAATCGACTACAATCGTATTCGTCATGGCCTCCAAAACTGTTCTTTATGCGGCTGCGCATGCGGGATTTGACCTCTCCCGTGTTCCGCTGGGTGGGGGTGCCGCGGTAGCGGACCATTTGACTCAGGAGTGGTCCCACACTCGCCCCTTCAACCTTCAGGTCCTGTCACCCCAAATCCTTGCAGCGGCGCCTAAAGACAAAGACTTGGTCACCTATTCCGAGCTGCGCTATGCACGCTTTTGCCGTGATTTTGAACGCGCGCTGACCGAACGAATCCTCACACAGGACCCCCGATCACACACCGTGCTTTGTAATGATGTTTCCGAAGGTCCGGATTTTAAGCGCTTGGCCGAGCGCGGGCATGCGCTCTATACGATCTACCATGTGGATGTGGTGGACTACATGTCACGGGTGTACTTTTATAACGCCGTCCGCCCAGAAACAACCACCCGGTTCTATTCAGGCATCGAACGCATCGGGCTCTCGCGCTGGGTTCCGGACGTATGTAAGCTGGTCTGGCAGAAACAACAGGACAGTGTGCGCTACTCCAAGGGACTCCTCGTGCCTTCACAGGCAATGAAAGACGTCCTCCTCCGTTGTTATCCTGGAACGCCCTCGGAAAAAATTCATGTTCTGCCCTGGGGGATCTGGCCTTCTCCTCCCGCAAATCCCGAAACCCCTGCCAATGTCAGTGCCTTGCGCAAAAAATATCAGCTCTCTGAGACAGACACTCTCCTCCTCACACTCAGCCGTATCTCACCGGAAAAAGGACAAGACCGGCTGCTCAAAGCGCTTCAGGTGTGGGAAAAGAAATCAACCGTACCTTCAGGAGTTGTTCTTTTAATCTGCGGAGAAGCGGCTTATATGAAAGGCCGAACTTTTATGAAACAGTTACGCCGCCTCGCGGCTCGCCTAAAGAAAACACGTGTCCATTTTCCCGGATACGTGAGCGGGACCCAGAAGCAGACCTTGCTTTCTGCCGCCCATCTTTATCTCTTCCCTTCTCGGCACGAAAGTTACGGTCTGACGCTCATGGAAGCACTGCAAGCGGGACTTCCTGTCATTGCGTGTGCCAACCACGGCACAGGAGATATCGTTCAGCCCTCGTTTGGACGTTTAGTGGAAGGACGGACCGAAGAGGCTATGATTCAAGGGCTGCAGCAGGCGATGGCCGACCTGATGGAAAAGAAAAAGGAGTGGGGGGCAATGCGGTCGGCGGCGCAACGCTACGCTGCAGACCATGCGTTCTCTGCTTCAGCGGCGCGATTGGCTAGTCTTCTCCAGGAGTAAGCTGATGAGCGCGGGCCATCCAATACACAAACAGAAAATCCATAGGGGGATATTCGATCTGCGCGTCATCCCCGCGCAGCGACCGGGCACTTCGCTGCCAAATAAAACAATCGCGCGGCCGCTCGTCGAGAGGAATTGGATCACGCGCCTGACCGGGAATCGATTTCCCATACCGCGCTACCGCATCGCCTAAGCGCGCCTGCCAATAGGCCTCACCGCGTCCGCGCCGATCCACGGGATAGCGCTGCAGTGACCACCACCCTAATCCCAGGCTATTCGATGGGACTTTCATCGAAGCACGCATCACTTCAATCATGGCGTTATACTCATCCTGTAGCGGATCGCACTCACGTAAGAAGACGTTCTGGTAATAGACCCCGATCGAGGCATCTCGCTCTAGCGTCATTAAATCGTAGAGCGCCAGGTAAGTCAGATGGTTATTCGAACTGCGGTGAGCTGCGGCCTGCGTACGTCCCTGCAGAATACCGATAAATTCCTCATCTACATTCATCCAATCGACAACCGTCTTCAAGAGTGCTTTATCCGCATGCAGGTTTTTGTGGTAATACGCATCAAACCGATTGGGCTTTGGCAAAATCTCTGCAGCGGTCTTGATGAAGTGCAGCGCATGAAGCGATTCGGAGGGAAGGACTTTTACATCACTCAAACTACGGATCTCCTCCGGAGGTGGCAGCTGTTTCAAAATGCGGTCCAGCAATTCAAGCATTCGCCCGTAAGGCGTGTTGGGCGCCAGGGAGGCAGCGCTCATCGACATTCGCTCGACGTTGTCGCGCAACTGTCGTAGCGCTGGGATGGCACCTCGCACGAGCGGCAAGAGGGTGCGCCGCATAGCGGGTTCATCGTTGCGCCGTAGCGCTTTGATCATGGGTTTGGTTTCGACCCAGCCGCGCTGGCCATGCAGACGAAAATAGCGGGAGACCCAGCGGAAGATGGAAATGAGTTCCCTGCGGCGTTCGGCGCGATGCGTCAATTCGTGGAACAGGGCGTTGACCAGGTGTTCCGACACATAGGGATTAAATTCCAAACGGTGTCTGGAATCCGACTGAGGAAAACTCAGATCATTATCGAGAAAATATCCGGCGATCGTCTCGATATCGTGCTGCAGGTCCGCTCTTAACTGCGGATCACGAATCCATGGCCAGCACTGTGCAATACCAAAGAAGAATCCCGTGTAAGTGTCCTTGCTGGCCGGCTGCGGAAGCAGATGACCTTGCGCATCCACATAACGAACGAGTGTTCCCGGCTGAGGAGAAAACATATGCAGCGCGTGCAAAGCACGCAAGGCACTTTCCATCCGCGCCAGCGCTTCGCTGGAATGATCGTTCTGATACCGCCAGGCTTCGGCTGCCGCATAGAGTCCTGTCCAAATCGCCGCATCGCCAACATCTTCCGGCGCTTCGCCGCGGCGGGCCACGACCATGCCGCGATCAATAAATCGATACATCTCATATTCAAAGCGTTCCGCTTTGGCTGAAAGTTCACCCGGGGACCAGTCATCCAATCGCTCAAGTTCCACGCGATCAAGAAAAAGACTTTCCAGCCCGGGCCAATACAACCGCGGCTCGATCGGATGGGGATCGCGCGACTCTACCGTGAAGAGGATGGTTTGCGGGACAAGCCGTTTACTGTTGGAGGGGAAATCACCCTGCTGAAGAAGGCGGAAGGCCAGCCGACGCTGCCTCGCCCTATCCCAAACTTCCAAACGCACGACGTCGTTGGCCTTCCGAAAAAGACCGCCCAAACGACCCGGCGGCAGAGCAAAATAAAACCGGTAGCGGTAGACACCCGCCGACAATCGCTCCTCCCCCTGAGCACGACCGCGAATGAAATACCCTGGCGGCTCGTTGCGGTAACGCGCACTCCATCCGCCTGGGACATGAACGCCGACGTCATGGAGGAAACCATGATTTCCAGAAAAATAAGCAGGAATCTCTTCGCCGTTAACCGGCGAAAATAGTGTGGAAGTCAGGAAGGGAACAACAATCAGCCATATGCTTCGTTTGGGTTTATGCAAAGGAGACCGCCTCCTTTCGCACTGCAAGTTTATCCCCAAGAGGACAGCTATTCAACAGGTCTGTTAACCCAATTTATTTCATCTAAAAATCAGCGTGTTTTGAAGCAATAACTTCCATCTTTGCAGAATGGGACCCTTGAACTATAATCTTTCTTATGAATATCGTCCTCTTTGAGCCGGATATTCCCTTCAACACGGGCAACGTCGGGCGTTCCTGCGTCGCAACCGGCAGCCGACTGCATCTGGTTGGAAAATTAGGGTTTTCTCTCGACCAAAAAGAAGTACGCCGCTCCGGTCTGGACTATTGGAAGGATGTCGACCTGCATGTACACCCCACCTGGGATGATTTTTTAAGCACTCTCGGATCCGCACCTGCCCTCTTTTTCTTCTCGAAGAAAGCCACACAGGACTTCTGGTCAGCCACGTATACGCCCGACAGCTATCTCGTATTCGGCTGTGAAACCAAAGGATTGCCCGATGCCATGCTTGCGCGATACGCCGATAAGACCTATCGTATTCCCATGCGGGAAAACAGTGTCCGTTCTCTGAATCTTTCAACCGCCGCCGGCGTGGTCCTCTACGAAGCCTTACGGCAAACCAAAGGACTCTATGCCCACAACGGCTAAACGTCCCTACAAAATCAAAAAAACCACAGACAACACGACCTGGCGCGATCCCTGGAAAGTCATCCTCTTTAACTGCAACTGCCACACTTTTGACCAGGTCGCCCGCCAGCTCGTCAAAGCCGTCCATGTCACTTACGAACATGGTATGGCTATTGCCAACATCGTCAATGACTCCGGCAAAGCCGTCGTCTATACCGGCCCGAAAGAACATTGTGAAGCCGTCGCTGAAGTTCTGGAAGAAATCAAACTCAACGTCAAAGTCGCCAAATGAAGGTCGTCTGGATTACGGGGGGAGGGACAGGCATCGGCAAGGCACTTGCCGAGCTTTTCTACCAGGAGGGCTATCATGTTGCCCTTTCGGGTCGGCGGGCTGATGTTCTTCAAAAGACGGCCCAGGAGATCGGAAAAGCGGGTGGGCCGGGGGAAATTTTTGCCATTCCGGGGGACATCTCTAGCCCAGCCTATGTTGAGCGCGCTCATCTGACGATCACCCAGCTCTGGGGACCCGTGCACATCTTGATCAATAATGCAGCGGTGAATCCTCATAAAAAATTCCTTGAATCAACTTTAGAAGATTATCAAAAAGTATTGGAAATAAACACTTTAGGATCTATTTATTGCGCGAAACTTGTCGCCCCAGAAATGATTCACTACGGCTCTGGAGCTATTATCAATATCTCGTCATTCCTGGGTAAATGGTCCTCTGCACATTCCAGCGCTTACTGTGTCAGCAAGTTCGCCTTGGCGGGTTTCACAGATGCCCTGCGCCTGGAGCTCGGACCTAAAGGGATCCATGTGATGGGTGTGTATCCAGGCTTTATCCGAACACCCATGACCGAGTCGTTTACGACTTCCGCCTTTAAACGCTGGCTGGCTGCCACCCCGGAGAGCATGGCTCGCGCTATCCGAAAAGGACTCTCTCGCCGATCAAGAGACGTCTATTACCCTGGCTATGTACGCGCTTTGCTCCTGCTTCACCCCTGGTTTCCGGGTCCCCTGGAACGTCTCTACTCCCGAGCGCGCTAAAGATGAAACGGCTCCCACACGCGGCACTGGGGCTGTTGCTGGTTGTGGTTATCCCAGTGGCACCCAATGAGCACCGAATCGATATTCAAGCCACAAGCACGGCCACGCCCGCCAAGTTATGGACCGTGCTCACCGACTACGACCACCATGCCCAGTACATTCCATACATGTTTTCAGTCAAAACACTCCAGCGAAACGGCGCCTCCCTGACGCTCGAACAAATTGGCGCTTTGAAAATCCTCTTTTGGACATTTACAATGCGAGCCGTTTTCGATGCCAAAGAAAAAGAACCCGAGACCATCGATTTTCATGCCATAGATGGTGATTTCGAAAAATTAGACGGACGATGGAGCATTACATCTTCCACAACAACCCTGGGAGCCTCGCAGCTCAGCGTCACGTTTTACTGTAAACCCAAGGCGCGGGTGCCGACCTGGGCCGTTCGCATTGCGGCAAAACATTATCTCGCCCATATGGTTGACGCCATGACCCAAAAAGCCGAAGCCTTATGAGCCCCTGGCATGAGGGCGATCAGTGGGTCTGGGTTCCCTTTGAAGTCGATAAAGCTTACGATGGGCTGCGCGTCGACCAATTTCTCGCCAAACGCCTGGAAAGTTACTCGCGCAGCAAAATCCAAAAAATTCTTGAAGACGGACGCATTCAAAAAGACAATCGGCTGATCCGTGCCAGTTCTCGCGTGCGCACCGGAGACAAAATTCAAGTGGCTTACCCCCGGCGACCGGAAACGCCTCTGACCGAAGCGCATGTATTGCCGATTCTTTTTGAAGATGATGCCCTTCTCATCATCAACAAACCCGCCAATCTTTTGTCGCATCCCACCGACAAAATTCAGCTCCATACCGTGACAAGCATCCTGAAACACCAGCGGCCGGATATTGAAAAAATCCATCTTCTGCACCGACTCGACCGCGAAACTTCCGGCGTTCTCGCTCTAGCCAAATCCACCGCTGCGGCACGACGGTGGACAGCCTCGATGGAAAAGAGGGAAATCCACAAAGAATACATCGCCTTTGTACGCGGCATTCCCAGTCCGCCAAAAGGGACGATCGACACCCCGATTGGCCGCGAAGGGGGAGAAATAAAAGTTCGACAGAACACCGGTACGGACGATGCTGTACCCGCACTCACACGCTACGAAGTGAAGAAGACATGGGACGATGCGGCCGTTGTTCACGCCTTTCCAGAAACAGGACGTCTGCACCAAATTCGCGTTCATATGGCCAGTATCGGCCATCCCCTCCTGGGCGACTTGCTTTATCAGGGGACAGGGGCCGCGTATCTGAAAATGGTCCAGAAAAAGCTTACTCCCGAAGATGTTCAGGCCTCTGGATTTTCCCGTTTAGCGCTCCATGCCTACCAGCTCACCTTTCCACACCCCCTGACCGGTAAAACGCACCGCATCACCGCTCCCCTGCCCCAAGACATGAAAAAGCTCTATAATCCGCATCGAATAAAATAATTGACACCCCCTTATTTTAGGGGTAAATACGAAGTGCATCTGTTTCTGACGTTGTTTCGTTAGAAGGGGGTGAGGGAAAATGCAAATCATACTTCTGGGCATTGCGTGTCTCGGCGTACATTTATTCGCCAAGCATTCCACGCAAAACATGAAGAAAATGCTCTTTGACCTGGTGGGTCTGGGAGGTCTTTTCTTCCTGCTCACAGCGGCCTCTGGGCTGGATTATGGGGTGTCCGATGGCATTCAACACCTCGTCGGCTTGGTGGGGGCGATCGCTCCAGTGATGGGGTGGCTCTGCCTTGTCGGTGCAACGCTGCTGGGAACGTTGGACATGCTGATCCACGCAGAAAAAATGCTCCCTCACTAAATCTCAGGGAGATTTTCACGATCACCCTCGGCCAAAACGGCCGAGGGTGTTTTTTGCTAAACTTTCGCCTTATGGCGAAGAAAAAAAGTTCTGAACCGCAGGCAGGGTGGCGTTTTACAGATAAGGATGAACGCTTTGAAGCGTCCCATCCGGAAACCACGAGCCGCCTCTATTTCCCGCTCTGCAACGAAGCGGGGTTACTTTCCGCCATCACCCCTCAGCTTCAGGGTGATATTAAAACCGGGCAAAACCACTTTCTAACGCAGCCGTTGTCCTCCGAAGATCTCTACAGCACGCGTGTCACACGCCAATTCTGGGTCACAGTCGACGGCAAAGCGCCCTGGCCGGTCGCCACGGAGCGCACGGACAAATCAGAACTCAAAGCCGGCGCTCTGTATCATTCGCTCAGCCGCGAGTGCCGGCGTCTCGGTCTTCGTGCAGAAATCACCAATTTCGTACCCGCCACATCCGACCGTGTCGAGCTCATGAAAGTGACGCTGACCAACACAAGCCGTAAGCCTTTCCGAATCACCGCCACAGCCGCCATTCCCCTGTTTGCTCGATCCGCCGATAATCTGCGCGATCATCGCCATGTGACGTCCTTACTGCACCGGATACGCCTGCACGCGCATGGGGTCCTCGTCACGCCGACCATGTCTTTTGACGAACGCGGCCACCAATTGAATTCCACAACGTATGCCGTCCTTGGCAGCGAAGGGGACGGAGCGGCACCCCAAGGCTCGTTCCCAACGATCCCGAGCTTTATCGGGGAGGGCGGAGATCTCGATCATCCGCGCGCCATTCTAGAAGATTGGGATACCCCCGAACTCTCTGATCCACAGCTTCAGGGACGGGAAGCCATCGGCGCCCTGCGCTTCAAGAGCCGTAAGCTCAACCCCGGACAGTCTGCCACCTACCTTTTGATCCTGGGAATCGCCGAAGATACCAAAGAAATTGATGGCTGGGTAAAACGCTATTGCGAGACAGAGAAGGTGGATGCCGCGCTCACGACGTCCCAGGCGTACTGGAAAGAGCGCCTGGATGCCGTTCAGATTCATACCGATAATGCTGACTTTAACCGCTGGACACGCTGGGTAACCCTGCAGCCGATGCTGAGGAAAATTTTCGGGTGTTCCTTCCTGCCAGATTTTGATTACGGCCGCGGCGGCCGCGGATGGCGCGACTTGTGGCAGGATTGTCTGGCCCTTCTTCTACTGCAGCCGGAATCTGCGCGTTCGCTCTTGCTCAACAATTACTGCGGTGTGCGTATCAGCGGGACAAACGCGACGATCATCGGCAAAGCCCCCGGGGAATTCATCGCTGATCGCAACAATATTTCCCGCACCTGGATGGATCATGGAGTGTGGCCGTGGATTACGACCGACCTCTACATTCAACAGACAGGGGACTGGAAAGTGCTTCTAGAAGAAGTCTCCTATTTTTGGGACCGCGACACGGCGGCAACGACACTGGCCGAAAAAGGAACTCTGCTGGAACATGTGCTCGTTCAGCATCTCACGTCCTACTTTAACGTGGGAGAACACGGCAATTGCCGCCTAGAAGATGCCGATTGGAACGATGGACTCGATATGGCGCACGGTCAGGGCGAAAGCGTTGCGTTCACCGCCGTATACGCTGGAAATCTGATGCGCCTATCTTCGGTATTGGCAACGCTCAAAACCAAAGGGGTCACGCACGTCACGCTGGCGCAAGAGTTACAGGAATTGCTGGAAAGCAAAATGAAAACCACCACACTGGGGCCCCACGCCAAGCAAACCCGTTTGAACACGTTCCGCGAAAAAACAAAAGCCGGCGTGAGCGGACAAAAAATTCTGATTTCCATCGATGAAATCATCAGCGACCTCAACGCCAAAGGCACCGCGCTCACGCAGCAGGTGCGTGATCGGGAATGGCTTTCTTCCAAAACGGGTCAGCGGTGGTTTAACGGCTACTACGATAACCATGGGAAACGAGTGGAAGGCGATTGCGCAGAGGGTCTGCGTATGACGTTGACGGGCCAGGTCTTTCCGATCATGTCCGGGACTGCCACAGACGATCAGGTCACGCAAACCTTTGCCGCCGCGAAAAAATTCCTCCAGGATAAAAAGCTGGGAGGATTCCGGCTCAATACCGATTTCGGTGACATTCAACCAACCCTGGGACGTGCTTTTTCCTTTGCCTATGGGGAAAAGGAAAACGGCGCATTCTTCAGCCACATGATCGTCATGTTTGCCAATGCGCTCTATCAACGTGGGTTTGTCAAAGAAGGTTTTGAAGTTCTTTCCAGTTTGTTTGAAATGTGTATGAAAACCGAAGTCGCCAAAATTTATCCCGGACTCCCGGAATACATCAACGGCGAAGGCCGCGGGCTCTACCATTACCTGACCGGCTCGGCCAGCTGGTTTGTATTTACGATGGTCACCCAGGTGCTAGGAATTCGAGGAGAGTGGGGGGATCTTCTGCTTGCGCCCAAACTGATGCCGGAACAATTCGGTGCTTCAGGGCAAGTCAAAGCGGTGGCCGCTTTTGCGGGCAAACGCCTCTTGATCACCTACGTCAATCGTGGGAAAGTCCCCTACGGGAAGTACGGGATCGAATCCGCCCTTGTCCATGGCCGGTCTTATCCGCTTCCACAACAGAAAAAGAACACCCTGCTCATCCCGCGCTCAGCGATCACCGGTCTTTCTGCCTCCACCCTCGAGATCACAATCACTCTCGCCTAAAAACCGCGTTATATTGCGTATTTTGACCCCTTAAACAGCAAAAACAGGCGGATTTTACGGCTTGTAATATCTTCGTTACAACCCAAAAAGTCCTTTATTTTCGTCGGAAGACCCCCTAAACTGAATCCGGAACGCCGTAAGATCAAAAGGAACTATGAGCACTCCGCGATTCTGGGTGTACCTCGAAAATAACGTGCAGGGGCCGGTCGATATTCCGGCGCTGCGTAAACTCAACGGCTTCAATCTGCTGACCCAAGTCTGTCAGGAAGGCCAGTCTGCCTGGCGCATGGCCGATGAGGTCATCGAAATAAAATCCTATTTTTCCGCACCACCGCGGGTGAGTGCTCTAATCACCCAACAGAATGCGCAAACGGCCGAAATACCCGAAACACTTCCTTCCCCTAAAACGATTGAGCTCTCGGTGGTGGATGCTCAGGCCTCCGCAGATACCGACACACTACCCGATGCGTCCAATACCCCGAATACCGATGCGGTGATGCAAAAACTGGAGGCCGATTCACCGCTGGCCAAACGCCCTGCGCTGGTTCCACCCGAAGGGGAAGAAGAAACGCTCGGAAAAATGTGTCCCAAATGTGCAAAGCAAAATCCGCTGGAGCGTAAAACCTGTCGTGCCTGCGGTGTTGCCTTGGAACCGGACAAAGAGGACATGCCAGTTTCCACTTTAGAATCTCTTACCAAACCGCTCGATGAACCGATGCCTGCGACCAACTCCGCGGCAACGCAGGACCCAGATTCTGCCGCAATGCCTACGACCCCCATGGTGGAAATCCCGATGCGCCGTCTCGCTATCATCATTGGCAGCATGGCCATCGTTGGGATCGTTGTTCTATTTGGACATAAAGGCTGGAAAAAACATCAGGCCAAAAAAGCAGCGGCCGCAGCTCCGGCATTAACCTTGGCTCATTCCACACCCTCGGCACCGCGTCAGACAAAAACGACCCATGCCAAGCGTCATGCACCGCAGAACACCCATCGAGCGTCCGCACACACGGCCACGGTGTATCGCGCCCACCCCAAAGCCGCTTCCATGCCCGGCGTCACGCCAGCCGCGACTCCGAAGCGTGCACAAAAAGCAGCCTCGGTGCCGGCACTTAAATCCATTTATCACGAGGACACCAACACCGCCCCAATGACGACGGGGGCCGGCTCCTACGATATCGTGACGGAAGCAGCACCTCAGCGCCGCCGGGAATCCTCACCCATCGATTCGCCTTACGCTAAAAAACGCCGCGGACAAAAAGAGCTATGGGAAAGCCGAGGCGAAGAAGCCATTTATCTGGCACAGCATCAGCGCATCTACGGCGGACGCCGCACCGTGCTGCGCAACACCGAAATCCTTTTCCAGGTCCTGCGCGACCGGGAATACACCTCGGCGTTTGAATCCGGCCGACGACTTTATCTCTATAACGATATGGACTGGGGTGCGACGCAGATCGAAGGCCCTCTGTATGAAGTACAGCTCACCTTCTCGGGGGGAAAAGAACTTGATGGAACTTCCCGAAAGCCGCTGAAATTCTCTTTTGAAGCCGACCTGGAACGTAAAACGGTGCAAGCCGGCGGCACGGAGGCGATCCAATCCAACACAATGCACGGCTTCTTTGATGAATCGCGCATTGCCCCGGATGACCGCACGGCCGTCGCCAAAGATACCGAAGAACTCGTTCTTGCGGCACAGCCGGAGTCGTCTCCTCTAGCACTTCAAACCGTGGTCCGTCAGTTTGTACGCACCTATTCCGAAGCCAAGGCCAAGCAAATTGGGGCCGCGTACGGCCTCGATTCGATTTCGAAAATTCTTGTCCGCGAGCAGCCTGCAGCCAAACCGACCCCGGATGAAGTCTCGTCATCCTCCCTCACGGGTGAAAAATCCAGACCGACGATCACCAAAGCAGACATTGCACCGCGTACAGCCATCAGCAAAGGCCGTATAGGTCCGGTGGAGTTTTCATTAGAGAATGGCTCCGGCAAAGAACGTTTGATTACGGCCAAGGTCCGTAGCCGCGCGACCGTGGCGCGACTTTGGGAAACCGTCACAGGCTATGACCGTTTCTCCCAATATATTCCGGACATTCTAACCAGTCAGAAAGAAGGACAAGACGGCCAGGCCACCGTTGTGCAGACTGTCTCGCTGGCACGCTTCATGTTCTTCGTCTTCAAAGTCACGCTTCACCTTCACCTGATCGAACATCCCTATGATCACAGTATCGAATTTGAACGCATCGCCGGGGATTTCAACAGCTTCCGCGGCACATTGTCCGTCACCTCTGACCCCGCAAACCCGGCCATTGGGGTTGTCTCTCTCAATGCCAAACTGGTTCCAAAAGGATTTGTTCCTGAATGGATTCTCCGCGGGATGAGCCAGCGCTTTATCAGCTCGGTGATGGACGCGCTGCGCGCCAAAGCCGAAAGCTAATTCCGTTCTTACCCTTCC
>CAZDML010000024.1:0-15410 GCA_964506645.1 uncultured Elusimicrobia bacterium
CGTGATCTCCATGAGAAAGGAAAAAAAGATACGCTGGTCATTATTAATCCGGTGATTGAGTCGCGATCCGGAACGCTTTTTGAAGAAGAAGGCTGTTTGTCTATTCCTGGGTTTGCGGCCAAGATTAAGCGCTCGGCCAAAGTGCGCGTACGGGCGCTCAATCAAGACGGGTTGCCGGTGATTATTGAAGGCGAAGGGCTCATGGCGCGCTGCCTTCAGCATGAGATTGATCATTTAAATGGAAAATTTTATATCGACCATCTGCCTCTGGTGGCGCGACTGAAAATGAAACGCGCGATTGCTCGACGGAAAAAAGCCGGCCTGTTTTAGGCCATGAAAACACTTTTTTTCGGCACGCCGTCCCTCGCCGTTCCCTTCCTGGATCTTGTCCATCAAACATCTGACCTCGTTGCCGTTGTCACAACGCCGGATGAGCCGGCTGGCCGCGGCTACACGCTGCAGGCCTCCCCGGTAAAACAAAAAGCGCTGGCGCTGGGACTTCCTGTGCTGCAGCCAGAATCCGTCAAAGACGTGGCCTTTGCGGCCCAAATCGCTGCTTTCAAAGCCGAGCTGGCCGTGGTTGTGGCCTACGGGAAATTGCTTCCTCGGACCGTATTGGAAAGCACCCGACACGGCTTCATGAATGTCCATTTCTCTCTATTGCCGGCCTACCGCGGTGCAGCTCCCATTCAACGGGCGCTCATGGCGGGGGAAACGACCACGGGCGTGAGCCTTTTTTGGCTGGATGAGGGGATGGACACGGGAAACCTTTTTCTTCAAAAGACGTTATCTATACGGGAAGAAGATGATGCCGATAGCCTGCGTGCAGGACTGGTGGCCTTAGGAATCGATGTGCTGGAAGACGCCTTAGGCCAAATCGCGCAGGGCCAGCTCATCCGTAAGCCACAAGTGGGGACCGTGAGCATGGCTCCTCCCTTGAGCAAGGAAGACGGGAGCATCATGTGGTCGTCTCCGGCACGCCAGATCCATAACAAGGTCCGTGGCGTGACGCCTTGGCCGGGGGCGAGTACGCACGTGACGATCGGCGGCAAATCGACACGTTTAAAAATTTTAAAGACGGTCCCGCTGGCCGCATGGCCCGGTGCAAATCCAGGCCATGCCGGAAGAGTTGTTGGCCTTGCGAAAGAGGAAGGCTTCGTCGTAGAATGTGGACAGGAGTTCCTGAAAATCCTCCATGTCCAACCCGAAGGCAAGCGCCCCATGTCGGCCTGGGCATTTTGGCAGGGCGCCAGACTCCAAGTCGGAGACATTCTCAGTTAGAGGTTTGAACCATGAATAATTTAAAAACATTTTTATTGCTTACAGGCCTGATGGCTCTCTTTCTTTTCGTCGGACGACTCCTGGGCGGTCAGACGGGGATGGTCTATGCCTTTGTCATGGCGTGCGTGATGAACGTGGCATCCTACTGGTTTTCCGATTCGATCGTGCTGCGTATGTATGGTGCCAAAGAAGTTACGGGCACCGAAGGGGAAAAGCTTCGCCGAATCGTGCAGCGTCTGGCTGTTAAAGCCAACATCCCCATGCCGCGGCTCTACGTCATTTCGACCCAAGTTCCCAACGCGTTTGCAACGGGTCGTAATCCGCAGCATGCGGCGGTGGCTGCCACAGAGGGCATTCTCGATATGCTCGATGATCGGGAGCTCGAAGGGGTTCTGGGTCATGAGCTGTCGCATGTGTTGCATCGTGATATTTTGATTTCGAGTGTGGCCGCCGTGATGGCCGGTGCCGTGATGATGCTGGCACATATGGCGCGCTGGGGCATGATGTTCGGCGGTTACGGCGGTCGTGATCGTGAAGACCGTGGCGGTGGCCTGGAACTCTTAGTCGTGGCGATTTTGGCACCTTTGGCGGCTTCTCTCATCCAGCTAGCGATTTCGCGTAGCCGCGAATTCGATGCGGACAAAGGCGGTGCACACCTTACCGGTGACCCCATGGCGCTGGCGAGCGCGTTACAGAAAATTGAACGGGGCAATGCGGTTCGTCACAACCCTCTGGCCACGACCCCGGCAACAGCACATCTCTTTATTTCCAATCCCTTCCGTGCCGAAGGACTCATGGCGCTTTTCTCGACGCATCCTCCGACGGCTCAGCGTGTGAAACGCTTGGAAGCCATGGCTGAGACGGCCTCGCCTTACAAAATCCCATCGATCATTAAATGACCCTTCCCGCAGCCTTGGCGTGGGTCGCCTGTGCTGCCGTCATCGGTAACCGAATCTTTTCGATTTTTGTCGGACTTTTATTGAAAGTTCCTGTGAGCGGGCTATTGGCCGTGGTGTTGGGCTTGGATGTGCTGCAGATCCCGCTGTATTATTGGATTTACGAGCATGGAACGGTGCTGGCAGCGCGCTGGCCAAAATTGGCACGCGGCCTCGAACGGCTGCAGCGCTTGCGGCCGCGGGCAGCCTGGGTCCACTCGATGGGCGCGTTTGGTGTTTTCGTTATTGCCGTGCTTCCCGGTTTTGGTGGAGGGATTTGGAGCGCCGTGTTGCTAGCGCACTCCCTCAAAATGCGCAAGGTCTTTGGCGCTGTGGTAATCATCTGTGCCAGTGCGTTTAGTGTGATGGCGCTCTACTGTGTTCTCGATCCGCTGGTTTCGTTAGTTCGATATTTTATCGCATGAAAAAAACATTTCTCGATGTTCCGACCGATGATGTCATGGACTTTTTAAAGTCCCAAGGTGCGCCTGTCTTTCGTGCAAAACAAATCTACAGCGCGTTTTTTCAGCGCGGGACCTCGTCGTTTGATGAGATCACTGACTTGCCAAAAGCACTGCGTGACGCACTTGATGAACGCTACCGCATGCATCCCCTGCGCTTGGTTCGCAAAGAAGAATCGGCCCTGGATGGAACGATCCGTTATCACTTTATTGGTCATGACGGCAATGACATCTCGACGGTGTTTCTGCCGGAAGCCGACCGGCTCTCGCTGTGTTTATCGACTCAGGTGGGCTGTGCTTACCGCTGCACCTTTTGTGCCTCGGGACTCGTCAAGTTTCAGCGTCAGCTCTCGGCGGCGGAAATCGTTGATCAAATTTTACTGATTGCCAAAGACTCCGGACGAAAGCCGACCAATCTTTTGTTTATGGGCATGGGGGAGCCGCTGGCCAACTACACCCAGGTCGTACAGGCCATCCGCTGGATCTCTTCGCCGAATGGGGTGGGGATGAGCCCCTCGCGCATCACGCTGTCGACTTCGGGTCTTGTTGAACAGATCCGCAAGCTGGCCGATGACGATGTGCGTGTGAAGCTGGCGATCTCGTTGCATGCTGTACGTGATGATCTGCGTCTGCAGATCATGCCGGTGTCGGGGAAGTTTGGCGTGCGTGAATTAATTAAAGCGGCCAAATATTATGCCCATAAGACGAAGTCTCCGGTGACGTTTGAATACATCCTTCTGGGAGGGGTAAACGATTTTCTCGTCGATGCCAACCGACTGGCGTACCTCGTGAAAGGCTTCCTCAATAAAGTGAATTTGATTCCCTATAACCCGGTGGCCGGCCTGCCCTACGAACGTCCCACTCATTTATCGGTGCTGCGGTTTCAGGGATGGCTCAAAGAGCGGGGGGTCCCGGTGTTCATCCGTAAACCCAAAGGGTTAGACATTGGATCGGCCTGTGGCCAGCTGGGTGCAGCAAAGCCATAAGTTATAATAAATCGTCTTTATCATGAAAAAACTAACCCCCTATTTCTTTCTCGGCATCTTGGCGCTGCTCATGTACCTTTCGTTCGAATGGGCGATCGGCGCCGTCGTGCATAACCGCCAGGTTATTATGGTGCCGGATCTGTCCGGAAAAACCGTTACCGAAGCTTTGGGTATTCTCTCCTCGATGCATCTGGGCCTGTCCAAAGAAGGCGAGCAGTTTGATAAGCAGCGTCCAGCGGGGACCGTTGTCCGTCAAAATCCGTCGGCCGGTATGATGGTGCGCGAAGGTCGGATGGTCCGGATCATCTTGAGTCAGGGCGGTGAAACGCTGTTTGTTCCGGATGTGCTTGGCCAACCGCTACGCAATGCGCAGACGGTGCTGCAAAATACAGGGTTAAGTATTGGGGAAGTGGAACGCCGACCCTCGTTGCGGTATGAAAAAGACCAAGTCGTGGCCACCGACCCCGTCGGCGGCGCAACGGTGAGCAAAAACACGATGGTGAATTTGATTGTGTCCGACGGGCCTCCAGGCTCGGACGTGTTGTTGGCGCCCGATTTTGTAGGGAAAAACATTCGCGAAGCCAAATCCTGGGCCGCCAGTCATGAAGTGACACTGACCACCCGAGAAGAAGCCGATATGAACAAATCGCAGGGCGAAATTTTAATGCAGGCACCCACCGGCGATTCTCCGATGCGCTCCGGTGATACGATTGCTGTGGTCGTGAACAATTTAAATGCATCGGTCGACGGGCCACATGTACGCTACGAAGTTCCGCAGGGGGCGTCAGACAAAGACATCCGCATTCTCGTGATGGACGAATCGGGCGAACGCGAAGTCTATCGCAAATCGCAGTCGCCCGGCAGTCGCATTGATTTCCCGGTTTCGATTAAGGGTCGCGCCAAAGCCCGTATTTTCGCTAACGGCATCATGGTCGACCAGCAGGAACTCCAGTAATGGCTTTGGCCCGTCGCATCGTTCCTTCTGTTCTCTCTGCCGACTTTGCGGATCTTGCCAAAGATGTTGCGCTCGTGCAAAAAGCCGGAGCTCAGTCCGTGCAGATCGATGTCATGGACGGCCACTTTGTTCCCAATATCACGGTGGGGGCTGACGTGGTGGGCGCTATCCGCAAGCACAATGCCTCGATTTATCTCGATGTTCACCTCATGATTGAAAATCCCTGGATGTATTTCGATGCGTACCAGAAGGCTGGCGCCAATTTATTGACTGTTCATGTAGAAGCCTGCAAAGGCGACTGGACACCGGCGAAGGTGATTCAGGAGATTAAGAAACGCAGCATCCATGCCGGGCTTGCGGTTCGTCCTAAGACCTCCGCCGATGTCTTATTCCCATTTTTGAAGGACCTGGATCTGGCTCTGGTCATGACTGTTGAACCCGGATTCGGCGGCCAGGCTTTTATGGCGGACATGCTTCCCAAAGTCCGTGCGCTGCGCGAAAAGATCGACCAGCAGAAGCTTAAAACCGAGCTCCAGGTCGATGGGGGGATTAACACCAAGACCGCTCCCCTGGCCGCAGAAGCCGGGGCAACGTCACTGGTCGCAGGAAGCGCCGTCTACGGCACCGGAAACACCACGGAAGCCTTCCAAAATCTTCAAAAACTGGTCTCCTTTTAGGCCGTTTTGGCGGTTGACGCACCCCCCTTGTTCTAGGTAGAATATGTCCGATTTCAAAAGAACAGGTCCGGATCGATATCGGACCTGCTTTTGTTTTTACTGTCAAAAAAGGATGTTTTAAGGAGATTTATGGTACGTATTCGATTCCAGCGTGAAGGCAAACCCGGCCAGCCGTATTACCGCCTGGTCGCCATTGATCGACGCTCTGCGCGCGACGGCCGCCCCGTCGAGGTCATCGGGATTTATAATCCGCGTCTTGAGAAAGATAAGCTGACCCTCAATGAAGAACGCCTCAAACACTGGCACTCCAAAGGTGCACTCCCGAGCGAAACGGTGAAGAACCTTTTGGTGGCCTCCGGTGTTTGGAAACGCGTCACTGCTTAAACCCCAATCCCTGCAAGGGAAGCTGGTCTAACGTTATGAAGCGCGCGACACTCCAGCGGCTCGATATCGTGACTCTGTTTCCGGGGATGTTTGAAGGCCCTTTGTCGCAAAGTCTTCTCGGGAAAGCCCGAGAACGCGGTGTTGTAAACCTGTTCATTCACAATTTAAGGGATTTTTCCCAGGATCCGAGACATCACAAAGTCGATGATCGGCCTTATGGTGGCGGTGCGGGCATGGTGATTCAAGCCGAGCCGGTGTATCAAGCCCTTCGCCATATCGAGAAGTCTGGACGGACTTCCATGAAGCGAACAAAGCCTTATGTGGTGTTTCTCTCGCCACAAGGCCAGCCGCTTCGTCAGTCCGTCGCAAAATCGCTTTCGGGAAAACCGTGGCTCGTATTCCTCTGCGGGCACTACGAAGGTCTCGATGAACGTGTGATGAAGCATGTGGATGCGGAAGTCTCGATCGGAGACTACGTGCTTACTGGCGGAGAACTTCCCGCGATGGTTCTGGCCGACACGGTGATTCGTCTAGTGCCGGGTGTTGTCAAAGAGCTCGATTCTATCGAAAACGATTCCTTTCAAAACGGATTGCTGGACTATCCCCATTTCACCCGCCCGGCCGTTTGGCGGGGACAAAAAGTCCCTGACGTGTTGTTGACGGGACACCATGAAAAGATTCAAGTGTGGCGGCAGAAACAAGCCGCCGCAGTCACAAAGACAAAAAGGCCGGATTTATTGAAACGGAGTAGGAGACCCTCATGAATATCATTGATCAAGTTGAAGCCGCACAAAAAAGAAATCTTCCGACGTTCCGCGTGGGCGACCAGCTTCGCGTGACGCTGAAAATCGTTGAAGGTGACAACGAGCGCCTTCAGGCGTTTGAAGGCACTGTGATCCGCCAGCGCGGACACGGGCTCTCCGCTTCTTTTACTGTTCGCAAAGTCTCTTACGGAATCGGCATTGAACGGACCATTCCGGTCCACTCGCCTCGTATTGAAAAGCTCGAGATTGTCCGTTCCGGACATGTCCGCCGCGCTCGTCTGTATTACCTGCGCGACCTCACCGGCAAAGCCGCCCGCCTGGATGAAAAAGTAGACCGCCGTGAAGAAGAAGCGACGCCCGTCGTGGCCGCCGCTCCTGCCGCGAAAGCCGCCGCGAAAACGCCGGCACCTGTCGCCGCGAAGTAAAGCGATATGGCGGGCCGCCTTCGGCGAACCGCTCAATCGTCCCGTCGTTCTTCCGCAGCACTGCTGTATCTCTTCGATCATCCCTATCTGGAAAAATACAGCCTGGTAGCTGGTGTTGATGAAGCCGGCCGTGGTCCGCTTGCGGGTCCTGTCGTGGCCGCCGCTGTTATTTTGCCACCTGATGTCGATCTCCCACTTTTAAACGACAGCAAACTGCTTTCCTCCGCTCAGCGGGTGAAAGTGTATCGCGACATTCAAGCCAAAGCGCTGTCGATGGGAGTCAGTATTGTCGAACCCGCCGAGATCGATGAATACAACATTCTCCAGGCCACGTATCGCGCCATGCGGCGTGCGCTGTCTCAACTCTTAACGTCCCCCGCCTTTGTGCTCGTCGATGGATATCCTATTCCGAAGAACGTCTTTCCTCAAAAGGGTGTGTTGGGTGGGGACCGCAAAAGTGCCTGTGTCGCGGCGGCCTCGGTGGTGGCCAAGGTCACGCGCGACCGGTTGATGGAAGCCTGGGACCGCGAGTATCCTGCGTACGGTTTTAAAAAGCATAAAGGCTACGGCACGCGTGCCCACCAAGAGGCGCTCACCCAATGGGGGCCCAGCCCGATTCATCGTCGAAGCTTCGCTCCTGTCCGCAACGCCCTCCTGAATAAAAGCTCCTCCTAAGACTCTAAGGGAGGATGAACTCCTCCGACTCACACCATCGCTACGGCCAATGGGGCGAAGACCGCGCCGCATCTTATTTGCGGCAGCAGCGCCTTCGGCTCGTCGCACGTCACTACCAGACTCGCTACGGCGAAATTGATCTCGTCGTCCGCGACGGTGATACGCTCGTCTTTGTCGAAGTCAAAACCCGCCAGCGGGAGTACAACCCTTCTGCCGCCGATGCCGTGACGCCGTCCAAACAACGCAAAATCGTTGGCGCTGCGTTGTCCTTTCTCAAACACTATGGTTATTCCGAAGACAATATTCGATTTGATGTCATTTTGATCGAAGGCCCGCGTTTGCAATGGCTGCGTGGAGCCTTTGAGGTCGATTCTTATTTCACCCGGTAAAGGAGGTTCTATGGTTGCCAAAGTGGAGAGTGCTTGTCTGGTCGGGATGCAGGGAGCCCGCGTGCAGGTGGAAGTCAGTTTAGCTAAGGGCCTGCCCAGCTTTTCAATCGTAGGCCTACCGGATGCTTCGGTGCGGGAAGCCAAGGACCGTGTGGTTTCTGCCATTCGGAACAGCGGGTTCCAGTTCCCTTCGCGCAAGGTCACGATTAATCTCGCGCCGGCACAGCTGCGCAAAGAAGGGGGTTGTTTTGATCTGGCGATGGCGATCGGCATTCTCATTGCCAGTGAAACCGTGGTCCCTACGCGTTGGCCACGCGGCATTTGGCTGGGGGAGCTTGCGCTCGATGGCGCGCTACGGCCGGTCAGTGGCCTATTGCCACTTGCCAAAAGCCTGTCGGAAAAAGAATGGGCACCCTGGATCATTCCCCAAGACAACGTCAACGAAATTTCCTTTGTCTCAGGTTTGGATCTCTTCGCGTTTCGGTCGCTTTCCGAAGTGGTCTCCTGGTTATGCAGTGAAGGGCCGCTCGAACCCCAACGCAAAGAAGCGGTATGGCCGGCTATAGTGTCGACAGGAAAGCCTGAAATTTCGCTTCAAGAGATTAAAGGCCAAGCACTCGGGAAACGTGCGCTGGAAATTGCTGCCGCTGGAAATCATAACGTACTTTTTGTCGGTCCTCCGGGAACAGGGAAATCGCTTTTGGCCAAAGCGTTGCGTCCTCTTCGTCCTCCCTGGACGTTGGAAGAGGCGCTCGATGCGTCACAGGTTCACTCCGCCGCAGGACTCTTGCCGCAGGAAGGTCTCTTAGAGGAACGGCCGTTTCGCAGTCCGCACCATTCTGTTTCTACGCCGGCGCTCGTGGGGGGTGGGAAAGTCCCAAAACCCGGCGAAATATCGCTGGCGCATCGGGGCGTCCTGTTTTTAGATGAGTTTCCCGAATTTCGTCGCGATGCGTTGGAAGCCTTGCGTCAGCCGATGGAGGAAGGACGAATTCATCTGCAGCGCACAAAGGGCCGCGCGACCTATCCTTGTCGATTTCTGCTAGTGGCGGCGATGAATCCATGCCCCTGCGGCTACCGGGGCCATCCGCAGCGCGAATGCCAGTGTAGTCCCGGTCAACTCAACCGCTACCAAACCAAAATGTCTGGGCCGCTTCTCGACCGCATTGATTTGCAGGTGGAAGTTCAACCGCTGAAGGTGGACGAACTCTTCACGGAAATCCCCAAAGACACCACGGACATCTCGGTTCAAGAACGAATTGAGCGAGCCCGGCAACGGCAGCGTCGGCGTACCGCTGGACCGAAGTCGATCGGCATCGTCAATGCGCATCTCGCGGGGAGAGATCTACAAAAATTCTGCTCGCTCGATGTCGAGGCCAAACGGGTGTTGTCGCGTGCGGTGGAAAAATTAGGTCTCTCAGCCCGGGCGTTTGATCGCATCCGCCGCGTGGCCCGGACCCTGGCCGATCTTGAAAACGTCGATGGTATTGGCGCACATCATGTGGCCGAAGCGATTCAGTATCGTTTGTTTGACCGGGCTCCCCTATCTTGAAAACCATTGACATGGCGGATGAAATCCTTTAAATATGAGACCTGAACGCGACATATGGCTCTTTCTCAATAGTGTCCCGCAGTTAGGACCGATACGGTTTCATCGACTTCTTCGCGCTGTAGGATCAGCGGAGGCGATTTTACGCCTGTCGCCAGTAGGTCTACAGCAAGCAGAGGTCACGATGGAATATGCCCAGATGTGGTTCGATGCGTTTCGGGACAAAAGTGCCTGGGAACGTTTAGACCAGGATTTGCGTTTGATAGAACAGGGCCGGTTCGGGGTTGCTACTGAACTTGATGCAGATTATCCGGAAGTGCTTCGGGAGGTAGAAGGACGTCCCACGGTTTTGTACTACCAAGGTCAGTGGCCCCTTCTGCAACGGACATGCATAGGGATCGTTGGCACCCGGCATCCCAGTCCGTATGGATTTTCGGCTGCCAGGCGCCTGACTCAAGACCTGGTCGGTCAGGGCATGGGGTCGGTGAGCGGGTTAGCCAGCGGAATTGATACCTGTGTCCATCGGACGACCTTGGACGAAAAAGGCTTGACCGTAGGGGTTTTGGGTAACGGATTGGGGCATGTCTACCCCCGCCAAAACGCCCGACTTCAGGGGGAAATGGCAGAAAAAGCTGTTCTTGTGTCAGAATTTCCTTATAATACGGAACCTAACGCGACCCACTTTCCCCGAAGAAACCGAATTATCTCGGGATTGTCCAAAGGAGTCCTGGTGATCGAAGCGGGAGATAAGTCCGGAGCCCTGATTACGGCTCGGTTCGCCGCAGAGCAAGGAAAAGACGTTTTTGCTGTCCCTGGTAGTATTTTTCAGACCGGCAGCATCGGCTGTCACCGCCTTATAAAGGAAGGAGCTAAGCTCGTCCAAAATGCGGGAGATATCCTGGAAGAATGGGGCCAACACCCTCTCGCCGAAGGGCATAAGCAACCCACAGTCCCGCAGGGGCTGACAGAGATGCAAAGACAGATTTTTAACTTATTAAAGGAAGGGCCCCTGGACATCAATGTGCTTGTTCAGAAGACCCAAACACCAGTCTCGGAGCTGATGGATCAGCTACTGGATTTGGAATTCAAAGGAGTCGTCCGGCGTTTGCCGGGATCCCACTATGTCAACGAAGACCACTAAGAAGAAAGCCGCAAAGGTGCCAAAAGCAGAAAAGACATCGACCTCCAAGTCCGCCCGCAATGGAGCCGCCCTTGTCATCGTTGAGTCGCCGACCAAACAGAAAACCATCGCCAAATTTTTAGGCAATAACTTCCAGATCATCGCAACCCTGGGTCACATCCGCGATCTTCCCTCGCGTGCGCTGGGGATCGATGAAGAAAATCAATTTGAACCGCAGTACGTCGTTCTTCCGAAAGCCAAGAAGGTTCTTCCCTCATTAAAAGACGCGGCCAAAAACGCGTCGAAGGTGTATCTGGCAACAGACTTTGACCGGGAAGGCGAAGCCATTGCCTGGCATGTCATCGAAGCGCTTAAGCTCGATGAAGAACAGGTCGCGCGCATCACCTTCCACGAAATTACGCCGGAAGCCATTCAAGATTCTCTTAAGCACCCGCGCAAGGTGGACATGACGCTGGTCCATTCCCAACAGGCGCGCCGCATTCTCGACCGGATCGTGGGGTACAAACTTTCTCCGCTGTTATGGTCCAAGGTTCGCAAAGGATTATCCGCTGGCCGCGTGCAGTCGGTGGCCCTCCGGCTCCTGGTCGAACGGGAACGTGAAATTCAGGCGTTTAAATCGCAAGCGTATTGGAGTATCGAAGCGGAGCTCCAAAAAGGCAAAGACCATGCCTTCATGGCCAATCTTGTCGAGATCGATGGAAAAAAAATAGAGCAGTCGACCGTTCTCGAACTCTTTGCCGATGATTACCGTGTCTCCACCACGACGTTGACAGAACAGGGCCACGTCGACACGCTGGTCGACCGCCTGAAAAAAGCGGTCTATCACGTCACCAAGGTCGTTAAGAAGGAAGCCCACCGCTCTCCGGCACCGCCGTTCATGACCGCAACACTCCAGCAGGATTCGTCGCGTCGTCTCGGTTACTCGGCCGTTAAAACGATGGTCATTTCCCAACAGCTTTACGAAGGTGTGGAGCTCGGCTCGGGTGGCCCAGTCGGTCTGATCACCTACATGCGTACAGACTCCTTGAATATTGCCGAAAGTGCGAAGGAAGAAGCGCGGACTTATATTCAGAAACAGTACGGCGATCAGTTCCTGCCGAAGACCCCCCGCGTGTATAAGACGAAGTCAAAAGGGGCGCAGGAAGCGCACGAAGCCATTCGCCCGACCTCCGTTCTGCGTACGCCGGAATCGGTGAAGCAGTTCCTGACGACGGAACAGGCCCGCGTATACGATTTGATTTGGCGCCGGTTTATGGCCAGCCAGATGAGTGACGCCACGTTTGATACGGTCGGTGTCGACATTGAGGCCAAAGAGCAGGGCGGTTCGCACAGCTACCTTTTCCACGCCAGTGGGCGCACGGTGAAAATGCCTGGATTTTTGAAAGTCTATACGGATGCGGAAGACAAGGAGCCGACCGATAAAGAAAAAGACGGTCAAAAACTGCCGGAACTTGCCGAAAAGGATCCGCTGAATCTGGTGGAGCTGCATCCAGAAAGCCACAAGACGGAGCCGCCTCCCCGGTTTAACGAAGCGAGCCTTATTAAGATGCTAGAAAAACACGGCATTGGCCGACCGTCAACCTACGCGCCGATTCTGCAAACGATTATTGGCCGCGGTTACGTGCGCGATGAAAATCGTCGCCTCTATCCCACCGACCTCGGGATCCATGTCACCGACCTTTTAAAAGGACACTTCAAAGAAATCGTCGATTTAGGATTTACGGCGACCATCGAAGAAGATTTAGACGAAGTCGCCGATGGTTCAATGAAGTGGCAGCAGGTCATTAAAGATTTCTACGACCCGTTTATGAAAGACCTGGCTGCGGCACATACGGGCATCACGACCCAGCCGTTCCAGCCGAAAGAGGCGGGGGAGAACTGCGAAAAATGCGGAGCGCCCATGCTCATTCGCGAAAGCCGTTTCGGACGCTACATGTCCTGCTCCACCTATCCGAAATGCAAAAACAAGATTTCGCTCGATGCGTCGGGCAAAAAGATTCTGCCGGAAGTGACCGATCAGACCTGTAAAACCTGCGGCAAGCCAATGATGAAACGTTTTGGACGCCGCGGACCGTTCCTGGCCTGCTCAGGGTACCCCGAATGTAAAACAACCTACTCGATCGATAAGGCGGGCAACATTATCGTTCGTCCGCCGCCCCAAATGACCGACCGGAAATGTGAAAAATGCGGAAAACCGATGTTGCTGCGCCAGGGCAAACGCGGACCGTTTATCACATGTTCAGGGTTCCCGCGCTGCCGCAACCTCAAGCGCCTTCCTAAAGAAGAAGTCGCCGCGTAATTCTCTCTTGTCATGCCGGCGAAAGCCGGCATCCAGAACATCCCTATACTGGACCCCGGCCTTCGCCGGGGTGACGGCCTCGATGTACAATACTTCCATGCTAGATCAATGGATTAAACGCTACCTTCTTTTCTTGCGTGCCGAACGCAGCGCTTCTCCTCACACTCTGCGAGCCTATCAATTCGATCTCACTCAGTTCCTGGCGTTTGTTCAGAAGAAATACCCGCAAGATCCCGTCTTTCTCAAAAACGCGCGGCTCATCGTGCGCGACTATCTCTCTACCTTGCATGAGCAAAACCATGAACGTGCAACGCTTCTGCGATCGATCGCCGTTCTGCGAGCATTTTTTAAATTTCTTGTGCGTGAAGAACTTATGGCGCAGACGCCCTTTGTCGGACTCCCGATGCCAAAGCGTGAGAAGCGCTTGCCACGCGTTCTATCAGAAGAGGAGATGCGACGTTTGCTCAGCTTCCCGCTCAAAGCGCGCACGAAAACAGGACTTCGGGATATGGCGCTTCTGGAGCTGCTGTATTCTTCGGGCTTGCGTATCTCTGAACTCTGTCAGTTAAATGTCGAAGATGTCGATGTATGGACTGGCATGGTCCGGGTGTTTGGGAAGGGGTCTCGGGAGCGAGAGGTGCCGGTGGGGGAAACGGCGCAAAAGGCGATTCGAGCCTACGTCGAAAGTCGGCCCAAAGCGCTTCGCCGAGGGGTGGCTCTCTTTCTTAACCCGCGGGGGTTTCGCCTCTCTGATCGCGGAGCGCGGGGAATCGTTTCCAAATGGGTCCGAACAGCGGCGCTACGCCACCAGATCAGTCCACATGCCTTTCGCCATTCCTTTGCGACTCATCTTCTGAATCGCGGATGCGACCTGCGCAGCGTGCAGGAGATGCTCGGCCACCGCAATCTTACGACCACCCAGAACTACACCCACGTGACGACCGAACACCTCAAGAAAGTCTACGAAAGCGCCCACCCCCGCGCCTGAACCGGTTTTAGGACAACAAAAAACCCCGCCATTTGCATGGCGGGGTTTCTCTTTGAAGTAGTGAACGAAAGGTTTACTTTACTTTCTTAACGTTCGCCGCTTTCGGCCCTTTGTCGGAAGGAACGATGTCGAATTCGACCGGTTCATTCTCAGACAAGCTTTTGAAGCCTTCACCTTGGATGGACGAGAAATGCACAAACACATCCGCGGAACCATCTTCCGGTGTAATAAAACCAAAGCCCTTTGCGTCATTAAACCACTTCACTTTTCCTTTAGTACTCACGTCAGTTACCTCTACTTGTTATCTAATTGCCCCAGGTGTCTGGGAGGACGTCATACGACGAACCGTCACTATTTTAGCACATTTCCGACGAATTTCACCCCCTTTTTTCGTAGAATACCCCCGTGCACGACCCCCATTTTCAAAAGCTAGAACGCCTGATTGATGTCGAAAGAGACGCAGAACGCGCCGAAAACGAGCGAAAACTCGAGAAATTAGCGGTTCAGGAGCGCGAAGCGCTGGGAAAGACGGTCACCCGGCTGGTGGTCATCCGGGAAGACTTCGGGGTGGGGGGGCACCCCCTCTGGGTCCTATCCCGGCCGGCGTCTGGGGAAGAATACTCGCCCTTCCAAGCCCTCAATCAGGGCGATTTGGTCACCTTGTCCTACCTCCAGGACGGCGAAACCCAGCGACTGCGTGGCACCCTATACGATGTCGACCTCTTTGAGGTCACCCTGGCCTTAGACGGCCCTCCTCCCGAAACGCTCCCCAAAGGCAAGTGTCAGATCGACGTCCTGGGCAGCGAAGCCACCTACAAGCGCATGAAGAAGGCACTGTCTACAGTGCAATCCACCGAGAAGCCGTTTTTGGTTCGCCTCCGCGAGATCTTCATGGGGGTGCAGAAGGCGGAGTTTGGCGAGCGTAAGCCGCTGGAATTTTTTAATGACAGGTTAAACCAGTTCCAGCGGGAAGCGGTAGAAAAAGCGTTGGCGGCTCAGGAAGTTTCGATTGTTCACGGGCCTCCCGGGACGGGGAAAACCACTGTGCTCGTCGAGATTATTCGCCAGGCCGTGGCACAGGGGCAGCGCGTGCTCGCCTCCGCACCCAGTAACATTGCTGTCGATAATCTTTTGGAGAAACTGCTGGAGACGGACCTGCGGGTGGTGCGAATGGGGCATCCCGCGAGAATTCTCGATTCGCTACGTCATGCCACGCTGTCGGCACAGGTGGCCGAACATCAAGATCAGTCGCACATCGTTGAGCTCGACCAGCAGCGCGAACGACTGGTGCGGCAGATGCGCCGTGCCGCCGACCGTGGTGCAGGACTCACGTACAACGAGCGTAAAGCGATGCAGAATGAGATCAATCAACTCTGGCAGGCCGCGCGGGACATGGAGTTTGGCATTGGCCGTCAGATTGTGGCCAGCTCCGATGTGGTTCTGGCCACGCATGGTGGCATCTCCAAACCTATTTTGAAGAAGCCGTTTGATCTTCTCATTA
>CAZDML010000024.1:15420-19723 GCA_964506645.1 uncultured Elusimicrobia bacterium
CGAAGCGTCGCAGTCGAGCGAGCCGCTCTCCTGGATTCCCATCATTCAAGCCAAGAAGATTATCTTTGCTGGAGACCCCCTTCAGCTTCCCCCAACTATTTATTCGAAAGAAGCCCGGGATCAAGGCCTGGGACTGACGCTTTTTGAGCGGTTGCAGAAGTTCCTGCCGGAAGAAGCGCAGACGCTCTTGCGGATTCAGTATCGCATGCATGAAACGATCATGGGATTTTCCTCAGGGCTCTTTTACGACAACGCCCTTATTGCAGACGAGTCTGTTCGGCAACACACGGCCAACGAATTGCCGGACGTGGCGAACACACCGCTCACCAAAAGCCCCCTGGCCTACATCGATACGGTCGGGGCGGGCTATGACGAACGCTGGAACGATCTCCTGGAAAGCCGAGAAAACCCAGGCGAGGCGGAGCTCGCTCTTAAGCTCTATGAAGAACTGCGCCAGGCCGGGATTCCTTCCCGATCCATGGCGATCTTAACGCCCTACGTCGCGCAAACACGGCTCATCCGCTCACTCAAGCCTGACCCCGCAGTAGAAATCGGTAGTGTTGATGGTTATCAGGGCCGTGAGAAGGAAGTGATCATTCTGTCGCTGGTCCGCTCCAATGAACGAGGGGAAGTCGGCTTTTTAGATGATACTCGACGCATGAATGTAGCAATGACGCGCGCGCGGCGACTGCTGATCGTTCTCGGTGACTCGGGGACCTTATCACGACATCCTTTTTACCTGAAGTTCATCGAATACGCCGACAAACACGAGGCGCATCAATCGGTGTGGGAGTGGATCGCTTGATGCCTTTATTAAAGTCAACAATAGCTGTTCTTGTGTTTGTTTTACTTCTCAAATTCCCATTTCATTGGTACTGGTGTTGCATGCATCCGCTACTGCGGCTGAACGCTTCCCGTTGGGCATCTGCTGCCCGGTGGGGATTGCTCCGGTCAATGATCGGAGCTCTGTTGGGAATTCTCGTGGTTACGCTACTCCCCAATTATAAGGGGATGCCTCAGTTGGGTCTTCTGGGCCCAGGCAATTATTTGGCAACCTATGGGTTCCTGCATGGTCTCAGTTGGATGCTTATCGATAAGATGATTGTGCATCGCCAGGAAAGCCCCTTAGGAGCCCATTGGTCATGGTGTATCAAGGGAGTAGGCATTTCTATCCTCAGTGATCTCGGCATGCTGTTCGCCGGCGTTTTTGTGATGGGTTGTTAACGCATTGACTTTTTTGCACCGTTCAAAAGGTTTGCTAGAATAAACTTGATTGAAAACCTTCGTCCTCGACACCAACGTTCTGATCCACGACCCCGAAGCGCTCTTCACCTTTGAAGGCAGTAAAGTTGTTATTCCTCTCCCCGTCATCGAAGAACTCGATACGTTTAAACGCGGCAATGACAGCCGCGGCCGCAGTGCCCGTATGGTCACGCGGTTCCTCGACGAGCTTCGCGCTCACGGTAAGCTAACGGAGGGTGTTCCTCTGGAGCACGGTGGATCGCTCAAAGTGGAAGTGAAATCCCGCGCTGAGCTTCCCTACACGTTCGGTAACAATTCCAAAGACAACATGATTCTCGAACTCGCGCTGGGTATTGCGAAGCAGGGCGAGACCGTGATCTTTATCACCAAGGACATTAATTTGCGCATTAAGGCCGAGGCCATCGGTCTGATTGCCGAAGATTACGAAAAAGAGAAGGTCCATCCGGAAGAACTCTATTTGGGGTGGCGCGAACTGTTACTGCCCTCCAAAGAAATCGATAAGTTTTTCAAAACAAAGAAGCTTCAGGCTCCTGTGAATCACTGGAGTCCCAATGAAATGGCCATCCTTCGGTCGGACGAAGGGGGCTCACAGAGCGCGCTGGCCCGTTACGATGTCGACTCGGGCCTCTTACTTCCTCTGACCTATGCCAACGCCAAACCGTGGGGTTTAAAACCCATCAACACCGAACAACGGTTTGCGCTCGAGCTTTTGATGCGTAAAGAAGTAGAAATGGTGTCGCTGATCGGTGTGCCAGGCTCAGGCAAAACTATCCTCGCACTGGCAGCCGCTCTCGAACAAATTTTTGAAGAAAAAACCTATCGCCGCATGCTGGTAGCGCGCCCGGTGATTCCCGTAGGACGGGATATCGGGTTTCTCCCCGGCTCCAAAGAAGAAAAGCTCTCCACCTGGATGGGGGCGATCTACGACAACCTGGAATTTCTCTTTGACCACCCAGACAGTCCCGATGCAGCAGGAGATGATGTAGACTCGCTCTTTGATTCCGGCAAGATCGTCGTGGAAGCCGTGGCCTACCTACGTGGTCGCAGTCTACCGAACCAATTCATCATCATTGATGATGCACAGAACCTGACACCGCACGAAATAAAGACCGTCATCTCGCGTGTCGGAAAAGGCTCTAAGATAGTTCTTACGGGCGACCCGTATCAGATTGACAATCCTTATCTCGACGCCTCATCCACCGGTATCTCTAATCTGGTAGAGCGCTTTAAAGGCCAACCCGTCTACGGCCACATGACTTTCTCCAAGATCGAACGCAGCACACTCGCCGCACTCGCCTCCGAACTCCTCTAAGACCCAAGGTCCAAAGACCCATCATTTTTAGCCTTTAGGCATATAGATTTGCCGCAGGGGTTTCGGTAGCATAACGACCATGTTGGCACGTCAAAGTATCGCGATCGGTCTGGTATTGGCGCTCGTAATGTCTTCTGTTCCGGGATACGCCACGCAAACACCAGGTTCGTCCATTTCCATTTCTCCTCGACTGGGATTTATCACGGAGACGTCGACGCCGGGTATCCCTCAGATTATCTTCATCCAAAATCTACACGTTAACCGCTCCGTTCAGTTTGCGATCTCCGGAATTTTGAAGCAGTTGAAAGCGCAGGGTTTCCTGAAAGGCGCCATCGCGGTGGAAGGGGCCACGGGTCCCGTTGATATCACCTCCATGCAGAATGTCGCAAACGCGAATCTTCGCAAGAAAGCAGCGGATTACCTGGTGGAGCAGGGGGAAATGCCTGGCGCGATGCACTTTGCAGTCACCGAAGGGGAAGGGTCGCTCTATGGCGTGGAAACGAAAGCGTCTTACGATGCCAATTTAGAAGTTTTTAAACGTTCATATAAGGAGAGAGCGCGCCTGCAGGCCGAGCTGGTACGCCTTCGGGAGGTATTGCCTTCCTTAATAAGAGATTCGCACGTCCGTGACAACGCGGTCATTGTGGAACAGGACATCGCGGCGGTGGAATCGCTCGTAAAGAACCAGGTGACTCCGGAGGAACTGCCGCACGTGCTCAAGCGTGCCGGTACGGCGATTGAACACCTGAAGGTAGTTCTGCGGTCAGATAGTTTGCTGGAGTCTCTCCAGGCATCCATCCATTTCTATACGTTGGCACTACTCCGCGATGAGGATTTGTTTAAGAATACCTTGGCGCTGCGCGCCCAGCTCAGCGCTCAGAACTCAGGACTCAGCACTGTTTTGGTCACCGGAGGCTTCCACACTCCCGGTCTGACGGAACTATCCAAACGGGCGGGACTGAGCTACGTCGTCATCACCCCGAACCTCCGCCGCCACACGAAAGTCGATGAACAACTCTACCTGGAACGCCTTCTTGGTCATCACCTCACCCCAGCGCAGGCCGCTTCGGGCCTGAACTATGCGGCCCAATACAGTCTCGAACCGATGTACAACGCCGCCTCTCTTTTTGCAGCCAGGCTCCGTGCTTTGGTGCAGGGCCCGCGCTGGGCCTTTGCCGGCACCTTATCTCGAAAGGACAGCCGCAACCCCCGTCCTCATGGAAATCTAGGTTACTACGATCCACTTCCTTCCCATGTCCTGGCCCAGTCTGCAGATGAAACAGGTGCTCACGTTGGAGATGATAAGGGCACTCTCTCAGCTCAAGAACAGCCGGTAGGAAAAATTGCCGGGATTAAACTTCACGTTGATCCAAAAACTTGGGTCAATCCATATCAGCAAGGAACATATAATCTTTCACCCTTCAATTATGACTTTTTAAAAAATGAAGGAATAGAATTTGCGCGACTTAATCTTAAGTGGCCAGAAATTGAAAAAATCGATCAGCTGTTGGGGATTGCCCCATTGTATGGTGCGTATTACGTCATTAGCAGATTCGGTGATTATGGTCGGTCTTTGGTAGGCATAGCGAGGGTAGAGTATCCAACTGCAAAAGATGGCTTTCGTCTCCGTACAGTTTATTGTCAATTATTCGTCGGTCGCTATCTCAGAAATCCGAATTATTTCGGTAATTTTAGAGATCTAGGACAGTTCATATGTGATTTTTTTAT
>CAZDML010000025.1:0-19319 GCA_964506645.1 uncultured Elusimicrobia bacterium
GATTCGTCCGTTTCTTCGGTGTCCTCACTGACAGGAAAGTGTTGCGTGTATTCAGCCTGTGCCACATTCCGAAGATAAAGGCCAAAGGCCGCCATCGCAACAGCTTGGCCTAAAAAACCTTTATCGAATAAAAGACAAGCCGCTACACCGAACGCAATGGGACTGAAGTGACGAGTGAAATTGAGACTCATCCGTAATGATTTTTCTTCGTTGCCAGTGGCCTTCCAGATAACAGCACGCACCATGCGGCCGAGGTCCATCGGATAAAACGGCACTGCAAAATTGAGAAGTGCCGGAAAAACATTGGCCAGGAAGAGAAGAATCAGTGGAACTAGAACAACGGTAGGGACATGAACCGCCATCCATTGTTGGTTTAGGAATATGGCCCCTGCAATCACCGCATTGCTTGCTGGTCCGACAAAGGTGACCCAGAATTCTTCACCCGGAGAATGATGTGGACGATTCAGTACGGCCTTCGCCCCGAACCCGTTCAAAAGAATTCCCGACGACCCATTCCCAGTGCGACGTGCCGCCAACACATGCGCAAACTCGTGTATTAGTACACTGAAATAGAGAAGGAAGGGAGCCAGAGCAGAGAAGAACAGCAATTCCACCCAGGGGACAGAATACATGGTTGGAATTTGCATGTATGTGGCCGCAGCGAAGAGACCTCCAGGCAAGAGCGCAGATCCATGGAAAAAGACGGGGACACCGAACAACGTAAAAAGCGGTTTGTTATCCGTTGAAACAGTCCCAGGATTCGGCAATCCCATGTACATCTCATGCAGACGGCTCGGGGCTTGTGCGCTTTCTAAGCGCCGCGGAATGAATCGGGAGGAAGCGTAGCGGAGCTGGAGTGCATTTTCATTGAAACGCTCAGAACAAGACCCGGCAGGATTTCCTTTTGGGAACCTCGGCTGCAAAAGCCCGGCATAGGCCTGCGCATCCACGCTGGTAAATACCATAGAGGAAACAAGAAGAACTGCAACGATGCGTGAGAGGGAGCTTTTCATTGACCCGTTAGGTCAATATCTTACGTGATTGGAAAAAGTGGATGAATAGAACGGAGGGCTAAAAAAAGAGGGCCAATAGGCCCATGAAATTATTGGCCCCTGCCAGGGTTTACGGCTTACGCATGAAAACGAACGGCAAATACGTTACTTTTTCGTTGGAATAGGAAATCCGACAAATATAATCACCCGATTCTACCGAACGGCCTTGTGCGTCCATTCCCATCCAGCGAATTGGGGCTGTCACCTCTCCCTTGCGCTTTTGCCAAACCGGTCGACCCGAGCGGTCCAGAATAGCGACTTCCATCGCTTTGGGGTCAAATTCGTAGCCTAAGTTACTGCGTCGAATGTCCATTTTATCTACCTCCTGAGAATCCTTGAACACACCCTATTTATCCCTGCTCAATACTAATGTCAATGGATTTTTAAGATAGAACTAAAACATGCCGTAATTTAGATGTGTTTTTTTGCATCAACATGAATTCATGTTAACGCACATGAATAGACCTAAAGAAAGATGAAAAATAGTTATTGCAGACAAAAAAAACGCATGTTAGACTTTTTTCACGAGGAGGACACATATCAATGACACCGAATGTACTTATCGTTGAAGACGATCCGGAAGTCCGAAGCTTACTGGAGTACACGTTTGGCAAGGAAAAATTTAAGCTCGCCAGCGCTGAAAATGGCCAGAAAGCGTTAGAGCTCCTGGACTCCATGGTGCCCGATGTCATTACCCTCGACCTCATGCTCCCCGATATTCATGGGCTTGAAATCTGTAAGAAACTACGTCAAGACCCCCGCTTTCAATCGGTTTCCGTTCTCATGTTAACGGCTTTGGATAGTTTGGATGATATCGTGAAAGGCTTTGAAACCGGAGCAGACGACTATTTAGTGAAGCCTTTCCAGCTTCCGGAACTCATCGCACGCGTGAAATCCCTGCTACGTCGCCGCCATGTCGGCCGCTCCGAACGCATGGTCGCCAGCGCCGGAGGGACCATCGTTGATTTGGCACACCATCGTGTGACCCAGAATGGCACCCAAATCGAATCTCTTACCTATAAAGAGATGGAACTCCTTTTCGTCTTGCTTCGCAAAAGCCCAAAAGTCGTGCGACGCAGTTTCCTCCTCCAGAGACTCTGGGGGCGTCAGGATTCCCGCGCCTTGGACGTGCATATCCTGCACCTACGCCAGAAACTCGGCCCCAAGGCAGGCGAACAAATCCTGACCGTTCCCGGCCAAGGCTACAAGTTTGTTCCCATGCTCTTCACGGAAAACAGCGCAACAGCAACACCCGCTGCGCCGGCCCCCGCCGCCTAAAGAAGAAACCTCAAACCGCAAATCGAACATTTCAAACCTCAAAATTTTTGAGGTTTTACGTGTTGAGTTTGATCTTTGAGGTGCTTTATTTCTTCGAGGCGAGCAGGGTATTTATCTCTTCGATGAGATACATCGGGTCACAGGGTTTGGTGATAAAGCGGTCCGCCCCTAAATCGAGTCCTTTCTTACGGTCTGACGCCTGGGCATAAGCGGTCAGAATAATAATCGGTATATCTTTGGTTATCTCGTTGGTTTTAATGCGACGGCACACTTCCCAGCCATCCATCTTTGGCATACCAATATCCAGAACCATCAGATCTGGTTTTTCCCGCCCTACGGATTCTACCGCTTCAACACCGTTGTAGGCTGTATTGACGTGGAAACCGCTGAACTCCAGGCTATCCCGGAGAATCATGACTATATGTTCTTCGTCATCGACAACCAAAATTTTTGCCATCTTATTTCACCGCCGAAAGGATGCTTTGAACTGTGTGCACCAAATCATTCGCATCAAAAGGCTTGTTCACCCAGCGCGTATCGAGCTCAAACTCCTGCGCTGCTTCGGGCGCATCTGGCCGCGCCATCGCCGTGACAACAATCACGGGGATATTCTCCCACTCTTTGTTTTGTTTGATCAAGCGAATTAAATCGACACCGCTCATACCGGGCAGCATGATGTCAACCAACATAAGCGCAGGCTCCTGACCGGCGCGCAGCGCCGCATACGCCTTCTCTGCTGTCTCGAAGACCACCGGTTCAAATTCATTGGCGGACAAATGGGCCGAAATCACGCGCTGCGTCGCGGGATCGTCTTCTACAACCCAAATTATTTTTTTCTTCGTTTGAGCCATGCATTACCCCAGAGCCACAACAACAACCGATTCATTGTGAAATTGGACACGCTGATCGAGCGGCGCAAATTCACCAAACGTATAGAACCCCCCCATGCGCACGCCCGCCCCGCCCAAGGCATCGCGGATCACATCAATTTCCCCATCCCGCTCGCCCCCCAAAAGGCGTTGTCGGGCCATCCCACAGAAGACAAGTGCTCCCTTCAAATGCTTATCGCCAATTTGTTTCAATGCTTTATCTGCTGCTTCATGGGCAGCCGAAAGTGCTCCTTCTTGTCGCCCAATCATGAGACGAACTCGGCTGCCTTCCGGAAGTTCTCCTGTACAAACCAGCCCTCCTTTCCTGTCCATACGAATGGCATCGCGAAGAACGTACCGGTCCGGCACGGATCCCAAGACCCCCAAGGGATACATCATCGAAACGTTGGCAATTGCCTCTTCGGCCAACTCATCCCGTTTCATACCAAGATATTCCTCATAAATCGTGATCGCGGGCCTGCGATCCAGCTCTTGTAAAAACCGACCCTCTGACTTGGTCACTTCCCGTTCGGCACCTAACGGAGACCACCCATGCCCCGTACCCATGCCAATGGCCATGTCGCCTGATAAGAGCACCCCACTCAGCGCGTCGGTTAAAACCTCTTCGTTATAGAACTGGAATGTTTTTTGGAACATGGCCCCATCGCCTGCACATCCCCCCAGAATGGGAACGGTCGCGCCGACTTCCTTTACTAAGGAGCGCAAATACTCACAGCTGTTTCCGGCAAGCCCATCGGGAAATATAAACAAGGCGCGTGCGTCTGGTGTCGATTTCAGATCCGTACAAAATTCTTGAACTGCTCTTTCAGGAGATTTGGTCAAGCCACGGCCGCACCCCAGAGTAAATTTGCCCTTCGCATCGCGCATCACAATGACAATCACAGAGCGCTGAAGTCCAGTTGAGGTATGGATGCCCCCCGCATCACTACATCCTACGAGAGGAGCCCCCTCGGTAACGCCGCGAATCCCTTTCAACAATCGAGGATCTGCGTAGTGTACATCCGCAAACACGAGAGTAAGATCAGGTTTTTGTCGGCCGATCTGCGTCATGGCTTGATGGGCCGCCTCCTGGCCCGCATGGGTGATATCCATTTGCGTACTGTACCCAACACCAAAATCCATTAGGCCACCCTCCGGTTCGACACATGCGTCGAAGGCGTTTCCGTTTTATCCCGGTTAAGTGGCAACGTCACAATCATCCGGGTTCCTTGGCCGACCTCGCTTTCCGCCCAGATTTTGCCTCCGTGCAAGTTGGCCAGAGCACGGCAGATTGGTAGGCCCAGGCCGGTTCCCGGGCACTTACGGTTCACATCGTTGTCGGCACGGAAAAATTTATCGAAGATTTTTTCCAGCTGCGCGAAAGGAATGCCGGGGCCCTGGTCTTGCACTTCCAACCGTACGCCGCCTTCGGCCAGAATCCTGCCCGATACGCGAATGGCCCCATTGACTGGAGAGAAGCGGATGGCATTCATCACCAGGTTCACAAAAATCTGTTCAATCTTATCGATATCTCCCATAAACTCCGGGAAATCGTCTGGGAAATCCTTGATCAGCTCGAGCGTTGCCGGTTTGTTCATCGCCAGCGCATCAAACACTTTCTGAACAACGGCCGGGAGAGTGACTTTCTGCCATTTCATCTCGACCTTACCAGACTCGATACGGGAAATGTCCAGCAACTCGGTAATCAGCCGAGTCAGACGGTCGGTTTCTTCATTAAGAATACCCAGATACATCTTCTTTTTATCCTCAGGAATCTCATCCCCATAATGCAACAACGTGGAGACAAATCCTTTAATTGCGGTGAGCGGGGTTCGGAGTTCATGGGAGACAAGGGAGATGAAATTGGATTTAACAGTATCGAGCTCGCGCAGACGCTCATTGGCTTCGACCAGATCCTTGGTGCGTTCCTGCACTTTCTGCTCCAACGTCAGATTGGCCTGACCTAAGGCTTCATAGAGCCGGGCGTTTTCAATGGCGCTAGAAGCTTCTCCACTATACATACAGTAAAATCGTCGATCGGCCTCACTCAAACGCAGCGTGACATTGGCTTTTCCTCCAACAATAAATCCGATTAATCGCGTCTTAATGCGCATCGGCAGCAGCATCAAGGAATCAATTCCCAGAGTCCTTAAGAAGCGGCCCCACGCCTCATTCGCATGAGAGATGGTCTGAAGACAAACCTCCTCTTGTTGAATGGTATTTTTCACCAGATCTTCGAAATGGTCCAGGAAAAGGCGGTATTCAGTTGAACTGAATCCTTTATACGCGCTCTGCAGCGGTCGTGCGCCTGTTTTATCCAGAAAAACAATTCCGGTTTTATCGAATCCAAGATCTTTGGACATAGAATCCACGACGGTGTTAAAAATAACTTCCAGGTCAAAGGTGGAATTGATCAACGTTCCGACGCGGTGGAGGGCATACAACTGTGAAATCTGGATATTAAAACGGTCGTTGGCACGATGGAGCTGCCAATCGGTGCGGATGAGCTCTCGCGCCGTGGCTTCAAGCTCCTGCCGAGTTCTCAGGAGGTCCTCGGAAGTGGAGTGCTTCCGCGATCGATTCAGGTTGAAAAACCAACTCATTACGTCGAAAGTCTAGCCCCGGCCCTTTCGCTTTTCAACCCTTATTTATTGTAGGAAGAGGCCTATTTCTGCTTGTTTTTTAGGTGTGTTTTCGGCATCATGCTTCTGATTTCAACAATCTTATCGCGGATGGCGGCTGCCAACTCAAATTGTAGCCCCTCCGCGGCTTCCAGCATCTGAGCCTCCAAATCCCGCACCATCTGCGGTAGCTTTTCCGGATGGAGAACGGGAATCTCTCCCCCAATGATCGCTTTCGACATATGCGTCCCCCGCGCTTGTGCTTGAAACTCCTCGAGTTCATGGATCGATTTAATAATGGTTTTGGGTGTAATCTTGTGCGTCTTGTTGTAATCGAGCTGTTTCTGACGGCGTCGATTCATTTCATCCAGTGCCCGTTTCATGGAGCCTGTCACTTTATCGGCGTACATGATGATACGACCGTTAATGTTGCGCGCCGCACGACCACAGATCTGAATGAGCGTCGTTTCGCTGCGAAGAAATCCTTCCTTATCAGCATCCAGGATCGCCACCAACGACACTTCCGGGAGGTCGAGTCCTTCTCGTAGCAGGTTAATGCCGACCAACGCATCGAACGTCCCCTTCCGCAACTCTCTAAGAATCTCAATACGTTTGAGTGAATCGATTTCGGAATGCAAATATTGCACGCGTAGGCCTTTACGCTGGAGAAAGTCGGCCAGATCTTCTGACATCTTCTTGGTCAGCGTCGTCACCAACGTCCGCTCTTTGAGTTTGGCAACCTTTTCTACTTCCGCCATCAGGTCATCGATTTGCCCCTGAATGGGACGGATTTCCACGTCCGGGTCCACCAGCCCTGTCGGGCGAATCACCTGCTCGACCACGACACCCTGCGTCGCTTTCAGTTCATAGGGACCGGGGGTCGCGGAGATGTAAATCGATTGCGGAACCAGAGCTTCAAATTCCTTAAACTTCAGTGGCCGGTTATCCAGCGCCGATGGCAGCCGGAACCCATAGTCGACCAACGTCTGTTTGCGCGAGCGGTCGCCTTCGTACATGCCGTTGACTTGCGGGAGCGCCACATGCGATTCATCGACGAGAAGAAGAAAATCCTTGGGAAAATAATCCATCAAACAAGCCGGTCGCTCTCCGGCTGCACGCCCGCTCAGATGACGGGAATAGTTTTCGATTCCGTTGCAGTACCCCATCGTCCGCATCATTTCCAGGTCGTAACGGGTGCGCTGATCGATGCGCTGCGCCTCCAGAAGCTTCCCTTTGGATTTAAAAAAAGCCAGCTGATCGGTAAGCTCCTGCTCAATGTTTTTTATAGCAGCTTCCAATTCTGGGATCGTAGTTACAAAATGGCGAGCGGGATAAATAAAGGTTTTCTGCTTCTCCCGGAGAATTTTTCCGGTCAGCGGGTGGATTTCCGAGATTTTCTCAATCTCGTTACCAAAGAACTCAACGCGAACGGCCGTTTCCAGATAAGCCGGAAAGATTTCAACCGTATCGCCACGGACACGCATTTTCCCCCGAGAAAATTCGACCTCATTGCGCTCGTATTGAATGCGGATGAGCTGCTGCAGTAGTTCTTCGCGGGACAGCGTCTGCCCGCGGGTCAGTCCAACACACAGGTTTCGATAGTTTTCCGGCGATCCTAAGCCGTAAATGCACGACACCGAAGCCACAACAATGACATCCTCACGTTCCAACAGGGAGGTCGTTGCTTTCAGACGCAATCGGTCGATATGGTCATTGACCGAGGAATCCTTTTCAATAAAGGTGTCCGACGATGGAACATAGGCTTCCGGCTGATAATAGTCGTAATAGGAGATAAAGTACTCCACGGCATTGTTCGGAAAGAATTGCTTAAACTCGGCGTAGAGCTGAGCGGCCAGGATTTTATTGGGAGAAAGGATGAGGGTCGGTTTTTGGACCTTGGCAATGATATTGGCGGCGGTGAAGGTTTTACCGCTTCCGGTCACACCCAGAAGAATCTGGTGGCGTTCCCCGGCCTGAACACCTTTCGCCAATTCATCAATAGCCGCCGGCTGATCACCGGACGGCGTGAAGGGTGAAACCAGTTCAAAGGCCATGGAATTTAGAACGCCGCGCTGACTTTTTGGTTCAGGAGATCCAGGTCAATCGGCTTCTGAATGTAGGACACCTTGGGATAAGCGGCGATGACGGCATCGATTTCACGGGACGCCCCCTCCCCCGTCAGGAGAATGACAGGGATCCCGGCCGTTTCTGCGCTGGCGCGAATGACTTTAAGAGCCTCCAAGCCCGACATGACCGGCATATGAAAATCGATCAACATCAGGTCCGGGTGGTTCGCCTGCGCGTAGTCTACCGCCATCTGGCCGTTATCCCCTTCCAGGACCTCGTAGCCTTCACTGCGAAAATTCTCCGCCAACATATAGACGATCGATGCATCGTCGTCGACAATCGCAATACATTTACTCATAGCTTTGTTATCCGTTCCGTGATGCGTTGAGCCGCCGCCGTATGGGTTTGCCGAAGGTCAGACGCCTGCCAGCGCTGGTCAACCTGACGGGCCTTCTCCCCTGATTGTACATAGGGCCGCAAACGTTTCGCTAAAGTCTCTACAGAAAGATCTTTGTCCAACAGGACTTCGGCCAGCTGACGTTTCATCAGAATCTCAGCATTAAAGAGCTGATGGTTCTCGGAGGCATAGGGATACGGCACAAGCACGGCCGGCTTAGCGACATGAGATAACTCTGCTATCGTTGAAGCCCCCGCCCGGCAGACGATGACATCGGCCGCGGCGTAGGCATGGGGCATATCGTGGCAATAGGGAAGCACTTTGGCCAAAATCGGTAGTGCACGGTAGCGCTCCTGAATAACATCGAAGTCCTTCGCCCCCGTGATGTGCAGCACCTGAAAGGACAGTCCTTCCTTAATAAGCACATCCCACGTTTGCATAGCCGTCTCGTTCATACTATGCGCACCCAGGCTCCCGCCAAACAGGAGAAAGACGACCCCTTCCGGACGGAGTCTAAATACGGCACGGGCCTGCCGGACATCCAGCGCTCTAATTTCAGACCGAATGGGTAATCCGGCGACCCAGACGTTATCCTTTGGAAAATAGGTTTGGCTCTCAGGGAAACTGACGGCAACCGAATCGGCCCAGCGTCCTAGCACGCGGTTAGCAATCCCCGGCAGCACATTTTGCTCATGGATCAGCGTGCGAATGCCCAGGAATTTCGCCATCACGACCATCGAAAACGAGAGATATCCCCCCATGCCTATCACAACCCGCGGACGGTGGCGACGCAGCAGTTGTAGCGCCTGACCCATGCCGACACCTAAGCGAATAGGAAACATGATCCACTTTAACGACAGCCCTCGCGGCAGGCCCTGTCCAACAATGGCTTTGACCGTCTGTCCTTCACGTTCTAAAAGCGCTTTGCCCATATCGCCCTGGCGAACAACAAACAACACGTCCCACTTTGCCTCCTGCTGAAGCGAACGCGCCACGGCCAAGCCGGGATAGAGGTGTCCGCCGGTGCCAGCCGCTACGATGATGGCCAGTGGGGGACTCATCGGGATAAGGTTCGGTTCATTTTTCGTGTGGTCTGGATTTTCTCAAAACGGCCTTGGGATGAGATATTCAACATAATTCCTACTGCAATCATGGAAATAAGCGTGGAAGAACCGCCGAAGGATACAAACGGCAGAGGCAGACCCTTGGTCGGTAGCACTCCGCAGGACACGCCCATATTGATCACCGCCTGCAGGAGCATCCAGGCCGTAATCCCGGAAGCCAGGAGCTGGCCAAACAAATCCGGGGCACGTTTAGCGACCTGCCAGCCACGCATCCCCCAAAAGATAAAGAGAAGAATCAACATAATGGCACCGAGAAAACCGAGCTCTTCGCCGATGATCGGAAAAATGAAATCCGTATGTGGGTCGGGGAGGTAGAGCAGCTTAAGCGTTGACGCCCCCAGCCCTTTCCCTAAGAATCCGCCGGAGCCAAACGCCATCAAAGATTGCGTCACCTGATATCCGGCGCCCTGCGCATCGGCCCACGGGTTCAAAAAAGCCATAAGTCGGCGGCGGCGGTAAGGCACATGAAAGAGCAGAAAATACAGCGGTCCACAGGCGGCCAAGGCGACCATCGCAATATGGTCGATGCGAATCCCTGCAAGAAAGAGCATCATCATACAGACCGAGCCCAACATCAACGGCGTCCCCAGATCCGGCTCTACCACCATCAGCCCGCACACCGCCCCGATGACCATCAGCGCAGGCAAAAGACCATTGCCAAAATTTTTTATCTGACTCTGGCGCCTGTCCAAATAACTGGCCAACCACAAAATGAGAGCTATTTTGGCAAGTTCAGAGGGCTGGAAGGTAAAACCGCCGAAATGGATCCAACGACGAGCGCCCTTCACGACACGTCCAACAGCCAGCACGAGGACAAGCCCGGCTATCGCCGCCCCCAGAAGCGGTCGAGTCCATTTCTGCCAGCGGTGATAATCCAAACGCATCACCAACAACATGGCAACGAGCCCCAGAACGTCCCAGATCAACTGTTTGCGAAAGAACAGATAGGCCGACCCATAACGGGTTTCCGCCATCATCGCGCTGGCGGAAAATACCATCACGAGGCCAACGGCCATCAGCACAAGAGTAGCCAGCATCAGCGGCCGATCCAGCCAGAAACGTTTCAGCTTCATTTCAAACGGCGAACCAGCGATTTAAAATCACGGCCGCGCTCTTCATAGTTTTGATATTGATCAAACGACGCACAGGCCGGAGAAAGCAACACCACATCCCCGGGCCAAGCCAGCTTCGCTGCACGCCGTACGGCATTGGCCATCGTGGAACAGCTCTCGTGCGGCACCAGGGGTCCTAAATCTTTTTTGAGACGCGGTGTATCTTCTCCGATGAAGAGCAACATCCGCACCCGGGCCCGAATACGTCCAGCCAGACTTGTATAGGGAGTCCCTTTCCCACGCCCCCCCATGATCACAAGCAGCGGTTGCTGAAACGATTCCAGCGCTACACGCGTGGAATCGACATTGGTCGCTTTGGAATCGTTGATGTAGCGCACTCCGTTTAGCGTACGCACGACCTCGAGGCGATGCTCAACCCCCCGAAAACGTTCGAGGACGTTCTGAATCACCGTTGGAGAAATACCGCCAGCCAAGGCCAACGCCGCAGAAGCCAGAATGTTTTCGATGTTGTGAGGCCCAGGGAGCTGGGTTTTCAAAGCCCAACGGTAGGCTTTGCCGCTCCAACGCACGACGATATCTCCCTGGTGATAGTAAATCCCCTGTCTCAGCGGGGCGCGGCGGCTGAACAAAAAAACGCGTGCCGGACAACGCGCCGCCAGCTTTCGACAGGCCGGGTCATCTGCATTCAATACGCAGACGTCTTTACGGGTTTGATTTTCGAAGATGCGTGCCTTCGCCGCCACATAGGCCTGCATCGTGCCGTGGTGCTCCAAGTGGTCGGGAGTGATATTGAGAATGGCCGACAAGGTGGGATGAAACGTATCGATATCTTCGAGTTGATAGCTAGAAACTTCAGCAACGACCGAGCTCTTCGCGGTGACTTTGACCACCACATCCGAGAGCGGCGTTCCAATGTTTCCTACAACAAATGTCCGGCGCCCGGCCGCTTTAAAAAGTTCTCCCACAAGCGTCGTTGTGGTGGTTTTTCCGTTGGTCCCTGTGATGGCGACCAAGTCGCGGGGATGTACGGCCTGCGCAGCCAGTTCCAACTCACTCCAAACTGGGATGTGGCGTCGATGCGCTTCTTTGAGTAAGGAAATATGCGGGATACCCGGACTGCGGATAATGAGATCGGACTTCAGAAGGGAAAGGCTGTGACCTCCCGTTTCAGTTTTAATAGTCCGAGGAACAGAAACGTTTAGACGCGGCTGGGATTCGCTTAAAAGGACATGAGCACCCCAACGCGCCAGAAGCCGGGCCGCTGCGAGACCGGACTTTCCGGCCCCGAGAACACCGACCGGTTTCCCTTTCCATTGCGATTGAGGCATGCGAGATTATCGAAGTTTTAGGGAGGCCAAGGCAAAGAGTGCCAGGACGATCGCGACAATCCAAAATCGGATGGTCACTTTCGTCTCGGCCCAGCCAATCATTTCAAAATGATGGTGCAGCGGTGCCATCTTGAGGATTCGCTTTCCATGGATACGAAAAGAATACACCTGCGCAAGAACGGACAGCGCTTCGGCAACAAAAACTCCGCCGACCACAAGCAGAAGCAATTCTTGTTTCACGCAGACGGCCACCAACCCGATCGCCCCCCCGAGAAAAAGAGAGCCTGTATCCCCCATAAAAATCTCAGCAGGATAGGCGTTGAACCAGAGAAATCCCAAACAGGCGCCCACCAGACCGGCCAAAACAACGGTGAGTTCTCCGGCGCCTGGTACAGGAATGATGCGCAGATACTGTGAAAACTTAACGTTACCGGCCAGGTAGGCCAGAATGCCATACGTCAACGCGGAGATCACCAGGGTGCCGGACGCCAGACCGTCTAGTCCATCGGCCAGGTTAACGGCATTCGATGCTCCAACGAGGACCATCATGCAGAAAGGCACATAAAAAACGCTTAATCCCAGCACCCATTCCTTCGAATACGGAACGCTGATGCTGCTATGAAAAGCCGGATTCGGAGGATTCACATACAGATATCCCGTTATGCCGAACGCGAGCACGAGCTGCCCGGCCATTTTGACCATCGGCGTAAGGCCTTCCTTGTTTTTCCCGAAGCACTTTAAATAATCATCCCAGAACCCGATTAGCCAAAGCACCGTAGAGGAGACCACCATGAGAATCACAAAACGGTTATCCATGCGAGCCCAGAGCAGCGTTGAGGCAACCATGGAGAGATAGATAATAATGCCCCCCATCGGCGGAGTACCGGATTTCGCATGATGCTGGGGCGGCCCAGAGGCACGTATATTTTGTGCCGCTTTCTTGGCTTTGAGCCACTGAATAATGCCCGGGGCAATCATGAGGGAAATGCCGAGAGCCGTCAGGAAGGCCCCCGCGGTTCGGAAGGTGATGTATTGAAAGACGTTCAGCGGCGAGAAAAATGATCGGAGCGAATGCAGGTGATAAAGCATAACCTATCCTTGGAGTAGAGGATTCACGACATCCTCCAGTTTCATTGCGCGGGAACCCTTGAAGAGCACCGCCGGTTTTTGTGCGATCGACTTTTTTAATTCTGCCAGCAAAAGTGTTTTCTTCCGGAATCGCTTTACCGAAGGCCCTGACCCCAATCCTTCCAGCACAAAACGGGTATCGCGCCCATAGAGAAAGATTTTATCGATCGACTGATCGCGAAGCCAGCGCCCAAGCTCGCGGTGTTCCTGACGTGCGGTGTCACCCAACTCCCGCATATCTCCAAGCACCAGCCATTTGGCCTGCTTATCATAGGCGGCAGAGAATCCTTGCACTGAGGCTCTCACGGACGAGGGATTGGCATTGTACGCATCGTTCACCAGGACGGCACCGCCAGGGTGTTTCAAGACCTGCATGCGCATGGCTGCTGGTTTAAACGTCTGTAGTCCTTCCACAATATCAATCAGCGACACCCCCGCCGCATGCGCCACCGCTGCAGCTCCAAGGGCATTGCTCACTTGATACAGGCCCGGAACAGACATGCGCACCTCCGATGTATTATCGCCGATGGTCAATGTAAATCGCACCGACCAGCCTTCCTGCTTCACATCACGAGCCGTGACATCAGCCGGACCTTTCTGGCTGAAGCGTAAGAGCTTGCATTTTAAAGAACCGGCGGCTTCCGCGAGCAGCGGATCATCCGCATTGACAACCGCCGTTCCATCGGCCGGCAAAGCGTCCCACAACGCACGTTTCACAGCCAGAACGCCCTGTGGAGATTTTAGATGTTCCAGATGCGCCTTACCAATATTGGTAATCAGCCCGATGCTCGGTTGTCCGATATCGGCCAAGAGCGCGAGATCGCCTTCCCTCGAGGCGCCCATTTCCAGAACCACAAAACGATGATCGGGCTCGAGCTCGGTCATCATCAGTGGGACACCGATGTGATTATTGAGATTGCCACGTGTCGATAACGTTTTTCCCGCACGCGATAGAATAGCGGCTATCATTTCTTTGCTGGTCGTTTTTCCATTCGTGCCTGTAAGCCCGATAAATGTGGCCTGGCTCTGGCGACGTAGAAACCGCGCCAGATTCTGCAGCGCTGGCAAACTCTCTGGAACCTGAATGACTGCCGGCGCTGAAACCCCTTCGAAATGAAGACGTCCGTCTAGGGTCTGTATGACCACAGCCGCCGCCCCCTGTCGTGCAACATCCGAAATAAAATCGTGTCCATCATAACGAGAACCGGGAATGGCCCAATACAGGGCGCCCACAGGAAAGGTTCGGGAATCAATGGACAAGCGTTGCAGTGAAGCGTGAGGGTTCCCGGAAATAAAACGACCGTCAGTGGCCTTCACCAGCTGACTAAGAGTAATATTCATGCGGGGCGCTTGCCTGATACGGAACGAAGAAGTTTACGCGCAACCTCACGATCATCAAAAGGCAAGGTCTTGTCGCCAACGATCTGATAGGTCTCATGTCCCTTTCCAGCGATTAAAACGATGTCGCCTGGCTGTGCGGCAGCAAACGCTTGAGCGATAGCGTCTTCGCGGTCGATCACAATTTTGTAGTGATCCGGGCGCACACGGCGCAGCCCCACTTCCACATCAAGTGTAATACGCTCAGGATCTTCGCTGCGCGGGTTATCGGAGGTCACAAACACTTCCTCGCTCAACTCCGCAGATGCCTGGCCCATCAGAGGACGTTTCGTACGGTCACGGTCACCGCCGCAGCCAAACACAGTAATCAAACGTCTCGGGCGCAGCCGTCGGAGGGCCTGCATCACATGACGCAGGGCGTCTTCCGTGTGGGCATAATCCACGACCACAGTAAAAGACTGACCCACATCGACACGTTCCATGCGACCTGGAACCCCCTGAATGGCTTGCAGCCCTTGAACAATTTTTTCTGTCGGAATGGATTGACTGATGGCCGCTCCAGCAGCGGCCAGCGCGTTGGCGACGTTATAGTCTCCCAGGAGCGGCAGAGAGACAGGAACCGAGATTTTCGGCCCGCGCAGCACAAAACGGCTTCCTGCGGCATCGCACACAAGCTGCTCCGGATAAATATCGGCTTTGCTGGTCACACTGTACGTGAGAACCGACACGCGGCTGGCGGCTCTCATCGAAGCCCCATACGGGTCATCCATATTCACAATCGCCGCCCGCGCAAAGCGCTTCGTAGATGCTGGATCGAGCGCTTTCATTAAATTTTTCTTGGCTTCTCCATAGGCATCCATCGTTTTATGAAAATCGAGATGATCCTGAGTCAAATTCGTAAAAATTCCCACATCAAACTCGACGCCTTCCGTCCGCCCCAAGGCCAACGCATGAGAAGACACTTCCATCACACACGCGCGTCCGCCCCCATCTCGGATCTGCGCGATAAAGCGCTGCAGTTCGCTGGCAAAAGGAGTGGTGTTGGGGGCAGGCACACTCTGTGCGCCAAAACGATAATTAATAGTCCCCAAGACGCCAATCGGCCACCCTGCGCGCTGGAAGATGGATTCAATTAAATACGTTGATGTTGTTTTCCCATTGGTACCGGTTATGCCAATGGTCAAGAGATCATGGGAAGGCGTATTCCAAAAGCGAACGGCCAGCGGTGCCAACGCCTTCAGACTGTCCGGCACAACGACCTGCGTTGCGCTCGCACCGGAAAGCGGTTCTTCACAAACCACCGCTTTCGCGCCGGATTGGATTGCCTGAGCGATGAACGCGTGCCCATCATGATGCACACCGCGTAGCGCTACATAGAGAGCCCCTGGTTTCACCTTGCGGGAATCAAAAACAATATCGTCGATGGGGACATCGGCCGGGCCTACAACACGCGCAGAAAGCGCGGTGACGAGATCAGATAATTTTTTACTCATGAACGCGGCGCCGTTTTCAGAACCGCCAGCGGTCCTAGGGATTCCGATTTTAGCTGCCAGTAGGCCGCCGCATTTCGAACGATGCGCGAGAAGACCGGGGCTGCCTGGGAACCGCCATAGTAATCGCCCTGAGGCTCATCGAGAAACACGCCGATGACTAAGCGAGGGCGATCGGCCGGAGCAAAACCGCAGAACGAGGCAATATAGTGCCGATCAGAATATTGACGGGTACGCGGGTCGATCTTTTGCGCCGTACCCGTTTTTCCGGCAACAGAAATACCGGGAACCGCTGCAGATTTTCCTGTGCCCGTATCCACAACGGCTTTTAATATCATCCGCAACTGCTGCGCCGCGCGCTCGGAGACAACCCGGCGAATGGGGGGTGTATGCTTCCATTCCTGGTAATTCCCATCTTCATCCACCAGCCCTTTGAAAATGCGCGGTTCGACCAACCATCCACCGTTAGCAACCACCGTGAACGCGTTGACCATCTGGATCGGAGTCACTCCGACTTCCTGCCCGAAAGCCACGGTCATTAAGCTGCCCGGGCGCCATTGCGAGGGGTTGCGCAAAATACCCGAACTGTCGCCGGCCAGGCCGCAGGCTGTCGGCAATCCGAATCCAAAGGCGCGTGCGAACCGGTAAAGCCGGTCTTGGCCTAATTTCAAAGCGACTTTGGCTGTTCCGATGTTGGAGGAATGACCGATAACGTCCGTGAACGTCAGCCAACCGTCTTTTTCATGATCGTGAATCGTCCGGCCTAAAATCTGCCAGGTACCGTTTTCACAAAAAAAGCTGTCCGTTGGATTGACGATACGGTCTTCCAGAGCAGCGGCTGCCGTCACCATCTTGAAGGTTGAGCCCGGCTCAAATACTTTTTCAACAGCCTGATTCTTCAGCAATTCCGGAACATATTCTTTCCCGAGAGACGTTCCCCACAAGTTGGGATCAAAGGTCGGCGCCGTGGCCATCGCAAGAATATCGCCGGTCTGCGCGTCCTGAATGATCACCGTACCGCTCTTGGGATGCGCCTGATTCATTTGTGCAGCCAATTCCTGCTCCGCAATATACTGCAGCGTGCGGTCAATGGTCAGCACGACGGAATAAGGTTCGGGGTCGTCGTTATTCACAGGTGTCCACTGTTTATTGCGCGCCAGCTTCCATTCACGGAAAAATGCCGGCATCTTGCTTCCGGTAAGCCAGCTGTTGGCAACGTTTTCCACGCCGGAGAGTCCTTGGTGATTCTCCCCCACAACACCCAGAAGCTGTGCCGCAAGCGTCTGCTCTGGGTAAAGGCGCTTAGGTTCGGTGACGACATGAATCCCATTTAACTTCAGGTCGCGAATCTTCTGTGTGGCATCGGGATCCAGACGACGGCCAAGCCAGACAAAACGTTTATGTTCGATAAGTTTCTCTTTTAAAGTGGACGCTTGCACATGCAGCAGCGGGGAGAGCGCGGCGGCTGTGGCTGTCGGATTCACAACATGACGGGGATCTGCAAAACAGGAACTACCGCCAATACTCATCGCGAGGACACGACCCGACCGGTCCAGAATTTGCCCGCGAGTCGCTTCCACCGGTCCGCGGCGTCGTTCCTGCTCGCGTTCCACACGTTCCACAAGCGAAGCGTGACAATAAATCTGGAGATACCCCAGACGCATAACGATCATCGAGAAGATGAGCAAGGACGCCCAGGAGACCATCTTAAAGCGCTGCGGTTTAATCATGGATCTCGATTCCAATCACGCGGGCGTTATCCAGGGGCCCCATTTTTAATTCTTTCTTAGCCAGAGCGTCGAGATGACTGGGCGATACCCATTGGTTAATCTGCATCTGAAGCCGCGCATTCTCGTAGGTCAGTCGGTCGGCCTCTTGTTTCATCGGGATCACCTGGCGCCCGAGGCGCTGCGCCTGCACATGCTCCCAGACCATCACTAAAAGCACGAACAAGATCCCCGCAATCACCTTCGCCCAAAAGCGAATGGCCAGGGCCGATGAGCCTCGCGGTTCAGTCACGATGGATCCTTTCCAAAACACGCAATTTAGCGCTGCGCGCGCGCGGGTTCTCGCGGATTTCTTCGTCGCTGGCCATCACCGGTTTACGGGTCATGATTTTCCCCCAGGGGGTCTTACCACACACACATTGCGGCGCCCGGGGCGGACATACACAAGGATTCACAGCTTTTTGAAACGCATGCTTGACAGCACGGTCTTCTAACGAATGAAAGGAAATGATAGCCGCCCGGCCCCCCGGGGCCACCACATCCGGAATCATTCGTAAAAATTGGTCGACATTATCCAGCTCATGGTTCACAGCAATCCGCAACGCCTGGAAACAGCGTGTCGCAGGATCGATACCCGTCGGCTTTCCCTTGGGCATGGCGCCACGGATAACGTTAGCGACCTGTGAAGCATCGTTAGGAAGCCGATCGACATCTATCGCTTTACGAAGCGCAGCGGCAATGCGACGCGAATAACGTTCTTCCCCCCAACGATAAAAAATAGCTGCCAGCTCTTCGATATCCAGCGTTTGAAGAAGATCCCAGGCCGTTTCCCGCAAAGCGGGCGACATACGCATATCCAGAGGCCCTGAAGCATGAAAACTGAAGCCTTTGGCCGTATCCGCCAATTGCTTGGAGGACAACCCAAGATCCAACACAACGCCGTCCACCGGACCGATACCGGCCTCCTCTAAATGTCTGTTCATATCGGTATAACTGCCTAGAATGCCGGTAAATCGTTTCCCAAACGGAGCCAGTCGCACTCGCGCGGTTTCCAGTGCTTCTGGATCCCACTCCAAGCCGATGATTCGGCGCACAGGGTTCTGACGCAGGAGCGCTTCCGTATGGCCACCCAATCCCAAGGTCCCGTCCACCATCAATTCGAACGGTAGTTCTTCGAAGACTCGAAGAATCTCTGACACAAGGACTGAGACATGCGCATAGCCCATAGGAACCGCTTAGAGCGCAAGATGCGGCGCTGTTTTTTCGAAACTTCGACGTGCTTTTTTCTCATAAATTTTCCAGCGTTCGCGGGACCAGATTTCGATATGCGTCAGCAGGCCGATGGTCATGGCGTCCTTGCGAATCGCAGCGTACGCACGCAGCATCGGCGGGATCAGAATACGCCCCTGCTGATCGACTTCCACTTCACTGGCCCCGGACAAAAGCACCCGTTTAAACGCTCGCTCTTCTACTTTATTGGCCAGCGGAAGCTGATCGAGCTTGGAAGCAAGAAGTTCCCATCCTGACGGAGTGTATAGAAAAAGACACCCCTCGAGCCCCTGCGTCAAAATAAAATGTGATGAATTATTTTTCTCGCGAAAGCGCGCAGGCAAGAACAGACGATTTTTGTCGTCGATTCCATGCGCATAGTGTCCAATAAAGGCATGAGTTCTACTTTCCGCCACTTTTCACCACCGTGCACCAGTATAACCCTCCTTTATTTAGCTGTCAATCCCTGCCTGCTGGCAGGGAGGACCGGCAAAAAGAAAACCCCCGCCATCTGCAGGCGAGGGTTCTCGCGCAGGATGCGCCAGCCGTATTCGGGGT
>CAZDML010000026.1:0-19078 GCA_964506645.1 uncultured Elusimicrobia bacterium
AAAATCGTGCCATGCGGCTTTCGCACTCTCATCCCATTGTTCAGGAATGTTGATATGGTAGGGCGCGATATTTAAGAAATGCAGGCTGACGCGCTTTCGTGTTGCCAGGGGTGTGTTTTCAGGCAGGACTGGGAATATCGCGATCAATTGATTCTCGGCATTATAAAGAAGGTCAAACTGCGTGATGATGATGTTTTTGGGATCAGAAAGTTCGGTCGTTAAAATATGAAGTCCCTGTGGGATTTGTTGGGGGGGCTGAGGTTTGACATAAATGCGCCGAATGCGCAGTCCGTCTTCGGTTGATTCGCGGAGAGCTTCCGGCTCCTCTCGCAGCGCCAGGGCTTCGAGCAAATAATCCGCGGGAACCCGAGAGGAGAGCTCAGGAGCAAATGGCGAAGGGGGATAGGGAAGCTCGACGGGGAGTTCGTCTACGGGAATCTGCATGCTGTTCCCGTCCACGTGTGGGAAAAAGAGGGCTAGAAGGTATAGGGTGCTTAGAATGGCGGGTGGCAAGCCATGCAACGTAAACGTCATCAGGTAGAAAAGAGAGATAGTGATCAGGGTCTGGAATGAAATTCGATATTTATCAAACGTCCATGCCGTGCGGCCATGAAGCAGGTGCCAAACGATTTGGAGCGGAACCGTGCTTACGGCCAGGATGAGCGCGGGCGGCGCGGTGTGCCAGGGAACGCCATGGGAAAATGTCAGCAGAAGGGAGATTCCCCCAACAAATAGGACGGATTCAACCAAAGCAGGTATCACGGCCTGGCCCAACCGGCCCTGTCCGAAGCGGTCATAAAATTTCTGCAGCCACGGCCATCGGCCGCCGGGGGTAGAAGTCTCCTGGGGAGGAGCGGGCGGCCATACGCCCAGTTCTGTAAGGCCTCTTTCCAAGTTCACGCAGGTTTCGGGTGAAGGACGTTTGGCTTTGCCATTACGCAGGCGACTCAAAGTCCCCCCGTCTAAGCGAGTTGCTGCGACCAGCTGGGTTTCTGTGAATAGGCGCTCGCTCGAAATGCGTTTAAGGACCTGGGCGTAGAGGTCTAGCCGGTCTTGAGGGCCGGGGGCCGCACTTAATTCCTGAACTTTGGCGTATATTTTCTGTCGTGTCTCATCCGTGGGGGTCTGCTTGTTTGCCAAAATTGCGCGCAGCGTTGGGCTTGCGATGCCGCAGGCATCGGCAATATATTCGTGCGAATACCCTTTGCTTTCAATCAGCCGGGGCACTGCTTCCCGGATGTAGTCCAGTTCCACCGCAGGCGAAATTTCGGCTCGCAATTTTTTCATGGCCTTGTAAATGCCGCGGTGAGTTGAGGGGTCTAAGCGAAAAACGTCATCTCCCAAGATCTGATGAATCGTCTGGTCTGATACCTTCGCCTTCTTCGCGATGGTGTCTCTGGAGAAGTGAGTTTCTTCCACAAAGCGGCGGAGGTCACGGCGAGTGGCTTGAAGGACTTCCAGTGGACTTTCTGTCATGGCGAGTTTTCGCAAGCCTTCGTGGAGTGCCATTAATGTGGATGTGTAGGTCCGCCGCTCCGCTTTGCCATTCAAAAAACGTCCGAGGGTGTTTTCATCCAGCTGGGCCATCTCCGCCATTTCAACGCGGTACCACAGTAGATTGTTAGCTTCCACAACACGCTTCTCCATGGCGGTTTTGTTATTCGGTGAGGTTTCTGCGAGCCGAACCAGAAATTTTAAACGGTCGATGCGCGCTGGCACCATGTTGCGTGCGATGGCTTTATCCAGAGAATAGGTTTCCAGTGCAGTCGCCAGCATCGGCCACTCGTCATGCAGAATGAGTCCCAATTCCAGCGCTATTTGGCTGGCATGCGCGTAAGCGATGGTCGCGTGCATGGGATGAGACATCCGGCGGCCGATATCGCTGATCGTCCGCTTTTCAGAAAAGGACCGAGGAGCAATCGGTTCAAGCGCCTCGTTCACATCAAAAAACATGTGGAGTGCAAATTCATGGATGGGTCCTTTATAAATCGAGTCGATGATGAAGATCAGGCGCTGATAATCTTGTTGTTCGATAACGCTGTCGTCGGCCATGTCGGGAACCCCAAAGCGATCGCCAAAGAGGCTGTCCAAATTTTCTTCCCGGGACGACTGTCGTCGCAACGTTACAAGATAATCCAGTATGCGGTGTTTGATAGAGCGGACAAAGTCATTCTCAATATGCGCTACCGCTCGGCGCTTGAACCAGTTGTCTGCGCGCTGTTGAAATCCCTGCATGGCTGTGCTCATGAGCTCCGCTGCGCTCAGTCTCGGATGCAATGAGGCGTACCGCACAGCGACGTCTTCAATGCGGTTCCAGAACAGAATTATCAGCGCGATGGCGGTTCGGGACCGTTCGGCTTCGATGGTGTGCTGGTAATACTCAAAAATGTGATGTAGGAAATACTCTGTTTCCAGCGGGGTCAGCGGGGTGCGCGCGTGCAGGCGGTCGATATAGCCGCCCATTTGCCGCATGAAATGCAGCGTCGGAGCTTCTGCGGATAATCGTCCCGGAGCTGCGATGCGCGTGTCGCGATCGGGTCGATGGAACATGCGGAGCAGTCGCTGTAGAGACGATTTTTCCATTTTACGCATGACCGTGGGTCCCAGCTGTTCATGCACAAATTCCGTAGCCTTGGCAAATCCTTCCTTCTGGCTTCCACCGTAGTGCTCGTAAATAGCAGCCACCATGGCCTCAAACAGTTGTGCGGTGTGATCCGGACCAATGAGCGGTAGGACCTCGGTCCAGACTAGCCGGTCATGGAGGACACGGTGTAGAAAGCGATCATTCACCAGAGACTCCATCACCCGGACATAGAGCCCTTTATCCTCCTTGCGGTTTTTGGCATAGGTCCACATTTCGCGGGCCACCAGCATCTGGAGCAGAGCGTCGCCCCAGACGGCCATAGAGCTGTCGACCAAATAGCCACCGTGCCGTCGTTGAAATTTTTTGACGGTGCCGACTTGAAAGCGGACCTGAATTGCTGGGTCCATGGATACATCGGGCAGCAGCTCCTGGATGGGAATCTGTAAATCGGGTAGGTGTCCGTTGGTGCCTTCGGGAAACTGCGCGGCAATCTGGTCGAGCGTGGGATCGGTGACGCGGCGGATGACGGAGTAGGCGCCTTCGGCAACCAACAGTCCGATGAGGCCCAAGTCGAAATCCTGGGCAGGCACGGGGATTTCGCCCGTGCGCTGGGTGACTTGTCGGCGGTATACGGTGTAAATGTCCGAGAGTGGATTGTGCGAAGAGAAGGCCCGGTCGGCGATGTGCTCATACAGTGCTCTGCGGAAAGCATCCATCTCGGGCCCGGTGAGGTTCATCGCATGGCGCTGCGCATAATCGTACGCGGCCCACTTAATAGCCGACTCGCCCATCATTTCTAGGAAATCGGCTTCTTCATGCATGAAATCGAAAGGCTCGAGCATCTTGAGTGCGATGTCGTGATGCAAAAAGGAATGCCCTAGGATAATTTCCCATTGGGCGATGGCCATTTCCCGATCGCGGGAGTTGGAATTCGGCAGGTCGTACCAATCTCCTCCGCCGGAGGACCCCCCACTTGATGTTTTCGATACTTTGTTCTCGCGCGCCATCGCCATGGGAATGCGCAGGCCTTCGGGTGTGACGGCGTGGCCCACGGTGGTCAGCGTCTGGAAAGCACTTTGGATGTCAACGAGGAGTCGCTGAACAAAAACCAGTTCAGGAATAAAAGCTTGGGACGTGAACTCTGAAGATGGGATACGTAATACGTGATAGGGGATACGAGGTTCTGCGTAGCACGTAGCACTGACCACGGCTTCTACCGGTTCCTGGAGTAAGCAGGGAACCAGCAGGAGCGCTGTTATACGAAGGAAGGCCGGTTTCATTGAAGATAGAATATCGACTTTTCGACGGAGGATCTATGGAGCGGGAGTCGCTATTTTTTGGGTGAAAGGCCTACGAATTTATTGGGTCCTAGGGCCTAATATTCCCAGGAGAGGCCGCCCTGGTAGTTGTAGACGGTGTAGTTGTAAGGGTAGTTGGCTTCGTAGCGGGTGTTTGACCAGTAAGTCAGGACGCTGGAGGTCATCATGACAGAAAGCCCTTTGACGCTCCCCAGCGGCGGGAGCCGGTAGCGCAGGGTTAGGGTTGCGCCGCGGTTCATGGAGTAAATTCGCTTATTTTCATAATTTCCGAGGCCGTCTTGGGACTTGCGATGAGAATACTGGCGATACCCATAGACACCGGCCAGTGATGTTTCAAAAATTCCATCAAACCAGTAACCGGTGAGTGTGGGATTCAGTTGTAAGTCGATAAAGTTGTAGTAGCGATACGTGAACGGATTGACGAAGAGTTGGCTGGAATCAAACGCATTCTGGTTCGAGAGATAGTACTGCAGGATCTCTCCCAGGGACAAAGCGTAGCGTGTGTGTGGTCGAAACGACTGGGTGAGCGCCAGATTAAAAATATCATCGGTGCGCTTTTTGTCGACAAAATCTTCAAAACCGCCATCGGTTTGAGTAATCACTTTCTGATCAGCGAAATCCTCACGCAGCCAGGTGAAAATATTTTGAGAGCGCCATCGTTTGTCATCGGCAGATACCGTGTAGTTGAGTGTGGTTTCATGGCCGCGAAAATTTAAGACGTTCGTTCCGGCGTTGCTGGTAATTCCCGTGGCGGTGAGACGCGGATCGGCGCTGAGCGACTGGTAATTCGGATAGGTTGTGTCGCTGTATTCGTAACCGAGCTCGATCGTTCCGACCGAGAGCACGTGTTCTGCGGAAAGGCCGCCAAAAAGGCGCTGATTGTTGAAAAGTCCGCCGGTCAGACTGCCGTCGGTGCTTTGCTGGGCCCATTCGTATTTGTATCCCGCGCGCGGTTTTAGCCGCCACGTGTCGCTGGTTTCCCAGGATAGGCGCAGGACGCTAAGGGTGTCGAGTTGTTTGTTAACGAGGGTGTTTTCTCCTAGGAAGTTATAGACGTTTTGTGTTTCTTTGTAGTTCACGACCAGGATAGGAATCAGATAAAGCTTAGGAGATAATCCAAGCACCGGGACAAACGACGCGTCCACGTTGGCGCCGGAGGAATGCGTGCTGTTAGTGAAATACTGTCCGCCGAGGGCTGTCATATTGGCGATAGGGGAATAGGTCACAGCTTGTACAGGGAGGACAAACCAAGCGCTAAGCCCGAGCGTCAGAAGAGAATGCGAAAGAAGGTGGCGCATGTGGGTTAGAAGGGATCGAGGCCGTTCGGGGCTTCGCGAATCGAATTGCCGTGCAGGATGTTACTGGCTTCGCTATCTCCCTGAAAAGCAAAAAGCCCGGCAAAGAGACGGGCCTGAGCCGATCCGAAGAGGTCAATACGGCCTTTGGCGAAGCGGTTGCAAAAAATAGTCGTTCGCACGTTGAGTCCGCTTAAGTACTCGCTGGCAGACATTCCATTCGGAACACTCCCAGGACTGGCAATACGCCCCCCCGGCTCCGAAAATGTATTGCGCACACTAAAAAACAAATCTCCTGCCCCCGTGTTGTGGTACACATTTTGGACTTCTGTGTTCGCGTTCCCGACTTGGACGACGGTATGGTCTGGAGCGGCACCCCCGAGATAGCTGATATTGCCACCGCTTAACGTCCAGAGTGTCGTTTCGCCGCCCGGATACGCGACTTTGGCTGCTCCGTCATCGAATCGGGTGACATAGCCTCCTGTCCCTGCGACCGGGTGTCCATTGTCTAAATTCAGGAGCACGTGGTCGACCGTGTTGGTCATGTCGCGGACATACGATTTGACCCAGTAGGTGGGCATCGAGGTGGAATAAAAAGCTGTTTTCGTGGCATCCGTGTATAGCGATGGAAGGGGTTGGTTAAACGTCATGCGGACCATGTCCATACTCAGTGTTTGGGGTTGGCCTGCGACCATACTGGCCGAAAGGAAGCGCAGACCGCTGCTTCCTGCGCTGGCGATGGCGTCTGCATACTGCCGATACTGTCCTGTGAGTGGATCGGTTCCTACGGCCCGGCGTTGGAACAAATCGGCGACTAGAATTGTGTTGGCCTGATCATGAAACTGATTGGCCCTTAGTGTGTCGATAAGCGCATCAAATCCTTGCGCTGTTCCACCGCCACCTCCGCCACCTTGACCGTTATAGTTATTGCCATATCCCCCTAGGGGATTGTTGTGTCCAGGGTGATGCGGATCAAAATCGGGCCCGAAACCGCGGCCTTCTTTCCAGGGGTTATGCGGACCTGGCTGCTGGCCGTGCGGTCCTTGATTGGTGTCGCCGGTTTTGTCAGGTTCGCCGTTAAAGAGGTTATCCGAGGATTGGTTGGGATGGTCCCACCAATTGCCTGGACCGCTGCTCGGTCCGCCGCCGGGAGGAGGGGGCCCTTTGGGGCCACTACCGTCTGGACTTTGTTTGTCATCGGCTTTTTTATCCTCTTGGCCCTGTGTAGGGGTAGGTTGCTCCTGAGGGGGGAGCATTTCCTTTTGAATGGGCAGTGCGTTCCCGGCGTGAGCGGAAGCGCCTTCGCCCATCTGCACAAGGATCGCGTGCACTTCATCTTTGCCAAAGGAGACAGCACCTTCAAATGTTTTGAGCGTTGTAATTTTGTCGAGCGAATTCACCAGTGTCGAGAAGTCAGTGCCTCGCACCGCGCAGACGGCCGTGGGGGTTTGCACTTTGTAGTACTGCCCCTGGTCGATGTTGAGCTTGCGGACTTTCTGACGGATCACGCCGCTGGCGACATAGAGTTTTGTCTTGCCGTCTTCCAGATGCGAGAGCGTGAGGTGGGTGTTCGGGCCGATGGCCACACGGTGATCTTCGGTAGTAATAAGGAAAGCGCGGGATTGGTCGCCCGTACGGATCTGATCCCCTTGCTCAACCTTCATGTCTTGAGAGATCTCTTCCCAGCCGGTACTTTGAGCATGCTGAATCGAAACGGTTCCTTTCAAAGGTTGGAGTGTAGCGGCCGCCCAGAGCAGGCTCGGTGCCAGGAGCGAGAACGAGGAGACAAAAACAGTAAAAAGCGGCCGTCGGATCATCGCCATTACATACCGGAAACACGTCCTGAATTCAACGAGAGATTTTACAGCGGCATGAAATTTTACACATGAAACAGCTCTAATTTTAGAGTTGTTTTTGTGCTCTTTCTTCTGGAGACGCAGTTTGTATACTCTGTGGGTTGTTACGACGATTTTTTACCAGGAGGGCACTCTTGAATCGGGATAAAGAATTTTTCGCGTGTCATCTGTCTCACCACCAGGCCGGAGCGGATGCCCGCTTTGCCCTGTCCGGGTCTGCGCCGCATTATGCGCCTGACCGGACGTGTGACATCACCCATCTGAAGCTCGAGCTGGATCTCGATATTAAGGGAAGAACACTCACGGGGAAAGTGACCGCTTCGGTGACGGCACTTACGGATGACGTTGAGTCCATGGTGTTTGATGCGGTCGATTTTAAAAATTTAAAAGTGGCGTCACCGGGCCGTTCCACGCGCTTCCAGTACAACAGCCGAAAGATCACCGTGTCCTGGGCGCAGGCCTTGCGCCGTGGCGATAAGGCCGAGGTCGTTATTTCTTATAAAGTCGTCGAGCCCAAACTGGGACTCTTTTTTATTCTTCCTGACAAAGGCTATCCCACGAAGCCCGCGCAGGTGTGGACACAGGGCGAGGACGAGTACAACCACTTCTGGTTCCCGTGTCATGATGCGCCGCAGGAGCGTATGACCACCGAAACGCTCATCACTGTCCCGGCATCCTTTACGGCCGTGTCCAACGGCGCGTTGCAGCGTGTGATTCGTAAGGGCAACCGTCGCACCTTCCACTATAAGCAGAATGTTCCGCACCCGGCCTACCTGACCTCATTGGCTGTCGGAGAATTCAGTGAGATCAAAGACAAGTGGGGAAAGATTCCGGTACTGTACTATTGCCCGAAGGGCCGCGAAGAAGACGCCAAACGTGCCTTCAGCAAAACACCCAAGATGATGGACTTCTTCTCCAAGGCGCTCGGCGTGCCCTACGCCTATGCGAAGTATTCCCAGGTGGCCGCGCTGGACTTTATCTACGGTGGTATGGAAAACATCTCCGCGACAACACAGACCGCTTTTACGCTGCACGATGAACGGGCGCATTTGGATTTTTCTAGCGACCCGCTTGTGGCGCACGAGCTGGCACACCAATGGTTTGGGGATCTTGTGACCTGTAAAGACTGGTCGCATGCGTGGCTCAACGAAAGTTTCGCAACTTACTTCGAAGCACTGTTTAAAGAACATGACATGGGGCAAGACGAATTTCTGTATGAACTTCACGAAAATGCGCAGGCGTATTTCAGTGAAGACCGCGAGCGCTACCGCCGCGCGATGGTGACGCATACCTATAAGAACACCAACGACCTCTTCGATCGCCATCTTTACGAAAAAGGATCGCTGATTTTACACATGCTGCGTTGCCAGCTGGGCGACAAGGCGTTCTGGCGCTCGATGAACGTGTATTTAAAGGCGCACTATGCCCAGGGTGTGGAAACGGTCGATCTCATCAATGCCATTCAGGAAGCGACCGGGAAAAATATGCGGCCGTTTTTTGATCAATGGATCTATAAGGGTGGCCATCCGGAATACAAAGTACGGAGCTGGTGGAACGCGAAAGAAAAGAAAGTGTATCTGCGCGTGTTGCAGACCCACGGTGTGAATGCGGAAACAGGCCTCTTTTCTCTGCCTATTACGCTTGCGTTTTATACCTCTGCAGGGGTGAAGCGTCATACCGAGACCGTCGATAAAAAAGAGCAGATCTACAGCTATGCCCTTCCGGCCGAGCCGCAGATGGTGCTCTTTGACGCGGATCACAACATTTTGAAGAAGGTGGACTTCGTGCGTTCAGAAGCCATGCTGATCTTTCAGCTGACGCACGATCCACATATCTTGGGTCGCTTGGAAGCCGCGCAGGCGCTCGGACAGTCCGGCGGGCCGCGTGCGGTGCAGGCGTTGTCCGAAGCCCTGCTCAAAGAACCGTTCTGGGGCACGGCGGGGGAGATCGCTCGGGCGCTCGGCCGAACGGGAACGGTGCATGCCATGGACGCGCTCGTGGAAGCACTCGCGAAGATCGATCATCCGAAAGTGCGCCGCGCAATTTACGAGGCGCTGGGAAATTTCCGCCACGTGCGCGTGCAGAGTGAGCTTCAGGACCGTTTCGGAACAGAAAAGAGCTATTTTGCAGAAGCCGAAGCGATTCAAAGCCTGGGCCGTATGCGTGATCCGTCCCTTTTCCCGATGCTCAAGAAGCTGACCGAGCGCGATTCGTGGAATGATGTCCTGCGCAACGCGGCGCTGGAAGCGATCGCACAACTCAAGTTGCCGGAATCGGTGGAGATGCTTAAAAAATTCACGGCCTATGGGCATTCCCCGCAAAGCCGCATGACCGCCATCCGGGGGTTGATGGGCCTGGGCGCTGGCCGGGAGGACGTGCAGAACCATTTTATTGCGCTGCTTAAAGACAAATACCTGCTGGTTCAGATGGCGGTGGTGCGCGGGCTGGGAGCGATCGGGGATGAGCGTGCGGTGCCGGAGCTTCTGAAGCTGACTCAGGGGGATCTCGACGGCCGTCTCAAACGTACCGCCGAAGAATCCATCCGCAAAATTCGCAAAGGCATGGAGCAGGAAATGCCGCCAGTTGAGAAAAAATGATCACGCCCCAAAAAGAAGAGGCGCTGCGCCAGGCGATGGCCGCGCAGGGTCTTCTTGAAGCCGATATCGACGAGCAATTTATTCGGTCGAGCGGCAAAGGCGGGCAGCATGTCAATAAGGTGTCGACCTGCGTGCAGCTCTTGCACCGGCCCACCGGAATTCAGATCAAGTGTCAGGCCGACCGCTCCCAGGCGGTCAACCGGTTCCTCGCCCGCCGCATGCTGCTCGACCGCTACAAGGCCGAGATCCTGGGCCAAAAAACCGAAGCCGAGATGAAAGCCTGGAAAATCCGCAAGCAGAAACGCCGACGTTCCCGCCGCGCCAAAGAAAAAACGCTCGAATACAAACACCAACGTTCCGAACTCAAACAGAACCGAAAATCCGTGCGCGATTGGCACAACTGAATTTGATCCTGGTATAAAGAATCACGACGTTGCGTTTTTGTGCCAGGATCAAAGTAAGATTTCCCATGCTTTGAGTTGCCGGTACACGCGTTCCAGTGCGATGGTGTTTTGGGGTAGGATTTTTTTGCGTTTGACTTCCAGCGTCTTCACCGAGGCATCGGGTTTTCTAAAATGCTCCAGAAAAAGAAGCAGGAGCGGATCGGCTTCACGCACGTGAGACGTGTTCTGCGAATCCCGGTAAAATAGCAGCACTTCCGGCACTGCCTTTGGCGGGCGCCCCGCCGGGGCCCCTTCCTGAACCCAATCAAACATCGAATGCTCATACACCCGCACAACGGCCGTCGGATTCACGCCGCCCGCACCCTTCTTGACCCTTGCGGGGTGAATAAAAATCTGCAGATTTTGCCACTCGTAATCGGCCAGTTCTTGAATATAGGGTTTCATGCGTTGTGTGGCAAGAAATGTTGGAAAGGGGGCCACAGAGGTGTTGAGTTCCCAGTGGCGCGGCGGGTGGGCGATAAAGAAGCGTTGTACGAGCGCCTGCCAGACACGAGGACGAAACTGCGAACGGGTCAGCGAAAAATCATGGTCGAGTGTGTCTGTCCAGTTGCTCCGGGTATTGTTGCGGTAGACGGAAAGACGCGGTGGAATGGAGCGGCCCCAGATCTGCGAGACACGAACCGGCTTGTTCTGAAAAAATAGAAGCCGTTTCAGCCCCTGCTGATAGGTCGCAAGCTTAGCGGTCATCGCAGGATTGCTTCCCGGCGGACGGCCAAAACGTTGTCGTGGGGTCGGCGAAGGCCCTCCATGTTCGTAAAGCGAACCGGCACTTTCGGTGCCAGCCGTGGTCGTCCTCCCATCCCCAGCGTACGAACAATCGATTCGGCGCGTACGGCTTCATCCACGACCGCTGACAAGGCTGGAACATTCGTATCCCATTCGATGAGCGTACTGACGGGGCGGCCGATCGCTTCCATCGTAAACCGGTACAAATCCCATACCGGATCAATGATGGGACCTTCGTGTGTATCAATAATGACATCGCCGCGGTCAAAATGCCCGGCCATATGAATTTGAGCGACTCGGTGCAGCGGCAGTCGGCGGATAAAGTTTTTGGCGTCGAATCCGTGATTGCGGCTGTTGACGTAGACGTTGTTGACGTCCAACAACATGCCGCAATCGGCCCGATCGAGCACGCGATTGAAGAAATCGGTCTCGCTCATTTCCGCGCCTGGCGGCAGGACATAGTAAGAGGGGTTTTCCAGCAAAAATGGGAGTTTTATTTTTTTCTGCAGCTGATGCACGCGCTTGATGACATGGTCGGCCGCCTCATAGGTAAACGGCAGCGGTAACAGATCATGAAAGTACTCGCCGCCGGAGCTGGTGAAGCACAAGTGGTCGCTGTACCAGAGCGCTTTTGTCTGTGTGAGTAAAGTTTTTAAGCGATTGAGGTAATCTTCATTGAGGGGATCGATACTTCCGATAGACAGATTGACGCCGTGCGAGATAATCGGCCATCGGCTGGTGACAAAATCGAGAACGGCCTGCGGGTAGCCGCCGAAGGCCATAAAGTTTTCAGGAATAATTTCCAGCCATTGGACGGGCAGCTCGGTGGTTTTTAGGGATTGGAAATGTTCTTTACGTAGGCCGATGCCGGCGCCAAGAACGGGAAGAGAAGAGTAGTCGTTGGTTTTCATGCGTAAAAACGTCGCCCCGGAGATCCGTAATCCGGGGCCCACCATTCCATGTCAATAGATTGATGGGTCCCGGCTTACAACCTGCCGGGACGACGTATTTATTATTGCTTCATCTCTGAGGCGCAACCGCCTTTGCCTTTGCAGCTGTTCTTGCCTTTGCAGCCCATGTCGCTGGTTTGACAGCCCCCCTTGCCTTTGCAGCCATTTTTACCTGCGCAGGAATGGTCTGCTTTGGAAGTTGCTTCCGGAGCAACGCTAGCGCTCTTAGGCTTCATATGGCTTTTGCCATGTTTTTTACCGGCTGTCGCCTTCGGTGCTGGAGAGGCATCCGTGGAGGTGGCAGCAGGGGTCTCCGCATAGGCGGCGCCAGCCAGAAGTGAGGCGGAAAACACGCCAGCGGATATTAACTTTTGCAGGTCTTTCAGTTTCATGAGGTACCTTCCTTTAGGTTATTTATTCTGAATGCCTTCTACGTTGATAATAATCTGCACATCTTCTCCGATCATCAAACTGCCGGTGTCGAGGGCTTTATTCCAGACCATGCCGAAGTCCTTGCGGTTGAGGGTGCCCTTGGCTTCAAAGCCGGTGCGAACGCCGCCCCAGGGATCCTTGGCCACCCCGCCGGAGGTCACATCGAGAACGACAGTTTTGCTGACGCCCAGGAGGGTCAGTGTGCCTTCCAGCTTAAAGGCTTCCGCGGTGGCGCCGGGGAGGACTTTGGTGCTCGTGAAGATCATTGTTGGGAATTTTTCTGAATTAAAGAAATCGGCGTTACGCAAATGCGCATCGCGCTTTTCATTGCTGGTATTTACACTGGCAGTTTTGATCACGGCCTGAGCCTTTGATGCAGCGGGTTTGGCCGGGTCATAACTGAACGTTCCTTCAAACTGGTCAAATTTCCCACGGGTTTTAGAAACGAGGTGGCGAACACTGAATTCAACGGCGGAATGCGCGACATCAATCGTGTAATCAGCGGCCTGCAGGGAGGCTGCGGATAGAACGAGTAGTCCGAGAGTAAAGCGTGCCAGCAGAGAGTGTGACCATGTCTTCATAAGTAGCTCCTTGTAGTTGTTAGTGCAGAACAGCGCACCGTTATTACAACGATACGCCGCTCTTTTGGTTCCGGAAGAAATTAGTGGGAATTAATTTTAATCAAACTGCCAAATTGCGGTTTCACTGCTTTGCCGTTGGCCGTCAATGTAACCAGATAATCGCCGGGGGCTACGCCCGGTTCGACATTAATTTCACCGGCCAGGGTCGACGCATCGATCGGGATAAAGGACGAGATATGTATTCCGGGTTCATCGAGCTCGACTTTGAGGCTCTTGGCGAAGTCTGCGGAGAGGTCGCGGCCGATCAATCGGATGGCGCTCTTTTGTCCGGGGGTCACTGGCGGGGTAATTTGAATTCCGGCGACCCAGTTGGCTGGAACCATAGCGACGACGTCCTTTTTCTCATGGAGGACAGCATTGTTTTGTCCCAGGATGGTAATGCCGTAGCTGCCCAGAGGGGTGTTCTTCGGGCTTTCAAACGAAAACCGGATCTGGCTGGTGGAGACAAAGGTAAAGGTCGCCTTGCCCATGTCGAACCCCTCCATCCGCGCACTCAGCAGGGGAACATCGTCCGGTGTTAGCCCTGTGCCCTGCAAGTAGAAACTGAGGGTATCTCCCGGGCGGTGATACACTTCCAACGGCTGAACACTGTGGATGAGACCGGTGGCTCCCAGGTTCGGGCGCACGATGCGGATAATGCCGTCGCGTTGGAAAATTTTCTTGGATCCAATGAAGGCGCTTAAGCCGTAAGCCCCCTGGCTGACCCCGGCGCCAATACGCAGGGTGCCTTCCACGATAAAGGGAAGATGTGGCTCGAGATCGGAAATCTGTAATCCTGCGGTGCTTGGCTCCAGGCGGAACTGTTTGTACAGGTCATCATCCAAATGGGTGAACAACCGGAACCGGCCGGCCCGGCCGTTCGGTTCCATGCTGGTAAAGACGAGCGTCAGAACGTCGCCTTTGCGAATCACGGCAAAGGGGTCGGGAGCGCGGAAGACAGGAAGGTTTTTGATGAGGACCTGAGGATAAATCAGCGCGGTCTCCGTGTTGGCTCCCACTTCCAGCTCCCCGTGAATTTGGTTGGCTGTTACCAGTTTCAAATTTTTCACACGAATGGTCTTGGTCCCTGGGTCGACCTTAATCATCTTTTCGAATTCGCTGTTAAAACCAGAGCCGTTGACGTCAAACCCGATGGTTACACCCGGACCAATCACATCCTGGTCGTAGTAGCAGCGCACAATGGTAATGTCTTTGGGGATCAGTTCTTTGTGCAGTTGAATGGGAGGCGGCGCGACCGGGCCTGATGCCAGGGGGGGCGTCGGTTTGGCTGGCGCCGTTTTGGCTGACGGCTTTTCTGGGACGCTGGCGGCTGAGGATGTAATAACCGGCGCCGTTGAAACACTGACAAGGGTAGGGATTTCTATGGGCGGCGGAGGGGGGGCATGGTGCCGGGCAAGCCAGAACCACAGGAGCAGTAGCGTCAGAACCCCAACGACGATGAAAAGTGGTTTTTTTCTCATGGCGTCAAACAGGAGAATAGTATCATAAAGTTCGAAAAAAGAGGTGCGCCGATGAATAGATTTAAAACGTTTTTAGCCTGTTTTTGTGTCGCATCATCCGTATGGGCAGGAGGAAAACCCGTGACTGACAAAGTGGTGAAGACCGAAGAAGAATGGAAGAAGCAGCTCGATGACGAACAGTATGAGATTTGCCGTCTGAAGGGCACGGAGCGTGCGTTTACCGGCAAGTATTGGAACAACCACGCCAAAGGCATGTACTACTGTGTGGCGTGCGGTGCGTCACTTTTCTCCTCCGATACGAAGTTTGATTCCGGCACAGGTTGGCCCAGCTTCTGGGATCCCGTTAACAAGGCCAACGTGGAAACGCACACCGACCGTAGTTACGGCATGTCTCGCACAGAAGTCGTGTGCAAGCGCTGTGGGGCGCACTTGGGGCACGTGTTTGAAGACGGTCCCAAGCCCACCGGGATGCGCTACTGCATCAACTCCGCATCGCTGCGGTTTGATCCGGACCCCGCTAAAAGCAAATAACCAAATACCAAGCTCCAGATAAATTCCAAAAACAAAACATCAAACACACCCTGTTTGGTGTTTTGATTTTTGTTTGGGGTTTGGAATTTGGTGATTGGAGTTTACGGTGTGACTTTAATAATGCGGCTACCAACTGGGGTCATTGGCTTGCCATAGGAGGTGAGGGTGACGAGGTAATCGCCGGAAGCGACGGTGGGGTCTACCTGGAGGCTGGCGCTTAAGACGTTGGCGTCGATTTTCTTCAGCGGTCCCACGTGGATTCCCGCCTCTTCCATTTGAATCTCCAGACTGTTGATAAACTCATCCGTAAAATCTCGCCCGATAATTTTCAGTTGGCTGGTCCCGCCTGGCCGGACCTCCGGCTCCACGCGGTAGAACCCCAGCCAGTTTGCCGGAACAATCGCAATCACATTTTTTTTCTCGAGGAGCACTTTGCCGCGCGAGCCCATCACGCGCGCAGTTAAGAATCCGGGTTTGGCTTCGGATGGAATGGCGATCGAAACGGCCATTTGTCCCTGCGATACAAACATCACCGAACTGACGGTGACATTCTGCTCGACGATCTGTACTTTCAACAGGGTCGCCTGCACCGGGACAAAACTACTGCCGGTCAGAGTCAGGGTCGTGCTGCGGCCGGGCCGCTGGAACGGGTCGGGTGCGGTGATGTCCTTGATCAGGCCGGTTACTCCGACATTGGGATGCACAATCTGTACGAGTTCCGGCTCGCGATAAATTTCACGTTTCCCCAGGTAGGCCACAAGACCGTATTTCCCGGTGGGGACTCGCTCGCTCAAGATCATTGTGCCGTCCACGCGGAAAGGCAAATCGGCCACCGTATTGCCCAGTTCAAGCCCGGGTGTCGTGGGCATCACGTGGAAGCGTTTAAACGCGGCGTCGTCTAAATTGGTAATCACCCGGTACTTCCCGCTCAAACCCGTGTCGTCCACGTTTAACATGGAGATGTAGAGGACTTCGTTTGGTCGTACAACGCCGAAAGGTTCGGGAGCTGTAAAAACAGGCAGATGTCGGATGTAAATACGCGGGTAGATAAATGCGGTGAGCGCTTCCGGACCGACCTCAATTTCTCCGTGAATCTGGTTCGTGGTGATCAATCGCAGGTTTTTAACGCGGACATCGACCTCATCGATATTGATGCTGATCATCTTGTGAAATTCAGAGGTGAAGCCGCTGCCGTTAATATCAAAACCGAAGGTGGTTCCGGGCCCGACGATCTGTTGCTGGTAGTAACAGCGGACGATCGAGATGTTTTTTGGAATGAGTTCCTTGTGCAGGACGACCGGCGGCGGTGCGGGAAAAACGCCCTGCAGCGGGGTTGAAAAGGTCCCGGTCGATGTGGAAAACGGCGACAGCCAGGAATTGCGCGGCTCAGCGGCATAGGCCTGCATCGCCAGGAGTGTCATCAGTAGCGCGTTGTACGCGGTGCGTCTCATGCGGCCTCCAGGGCTTTGGTTAAAAGGATTTTCTGCTCTGTAGAGTAAGGAAGCGTGAGTGCCATCTCGCGGCCTTTCTCACTCATCTTGCCCCAGGATTTGCGGAGGATATTAATCATCTTCTCTTCCGTTTCTTTTTGCCGAAAATCTTCCAGCTGCGATTCCAAAAATACCAAGCACAACGCGTCTTCGAGCGTCTGCGTGTCCGTGTCGGTCTTCAAATTCTTTTTGAGCATAATCGAGTGTACATGCTCGCGGTCGGTGTCGGAATAGCCAGCCTTTTCCATCAGGTCTGTTACGGTTTTGGAATGGAAGCGTTTCAAATCTTCACGCCATTTGAGATAGCTGGGACGGTTCATCGGATAGGAATCACGGGGAATCTTCCACCGCTGCACATGCTGGCCGCGCGCGGCGATGCGCAGGAGTTCGGAAGCTCCCGGGTTGAGTTTCAATACCCACGCATAGAGTTGTTGGGAGTACGGCAGTTCGTAGCCGCGCGGGTCTTCTGCGTTTAACCGATCAATGGCCTCGAGGACCTGCTTCAGAGCGGACATAAAGTGATTATAGGAATCTGTTTTAGGCAATGCGACGCAGTTCCGTCACAAACATTTCGCTATTGATGACCAGGTTTAGGCTCGACACCGTTGCTTCGCCGATAATATCGTTCTGTTCGCTGATTAGTTTTTTCCAGCGTCCAAACTCGCCTTCCTCAAAACTCCAGATTTCAACCCGGTCAATGCCTGCGCTTTTGACGGTCTGCGCCATTTGTGTTCCTTCGCGCGGCTGCTCCGTCAGCATCACGATGCGCGTGTCCCGAAACCGCTTCGATACTTTTTCCAGTTTGTGGGCCGTGGTCTTGCCGCATTCTACCCAGAGCGTTGCCTGCCCGGACACGTCCAGGGCAAGGAGGTCGGGGTAGAAATCCTGACCCATCAAGCAGGGATGCTGCTGCGGACTCGTGACAACGACAGGTTCCTGCGCATGGAACAGCAGGGCCGCCGCGAGCTTAAGGGCCAGGTGGTCGGTGGTTTCCTGAAGGACTGGGTAAAGCTGGAGATGGAACGATGTTTCACCCAGATGAATCGCCGAACGGATTTTCACAACGTCAGTTCGGCTTTGACGAAAGTATTCTCGGGATCGGTCTGCAGCTGGAATCCCAGCTTGCGGCAGATGGACTGCATGCCGGTATTTTCCGGAAGGATACTGGCGGTCAGTTTTTTTAATTTTTCTTTTCGGGCGATATCAAGAAGATGCTGAATCATTTCAAACCCCAAGCCCTTTTTTTGAAACTGATCGCTGACGAGTACGGAAATTTCCGCTTCGGACACATATTTGGCTTTACTTAGTCTCGCGACGGCCACGATGGAATGACGGCCTCCGGATTTTAGATCGGCCACGAGAGCCAGTTCCCGATCATAATCGTTGAAACAAACACGAACGAGACGGTCGTGTGCGATCCGGTCACTCAGGCTGATCTGACGCAAATAGCGACGGAAAACGCTTTGTTCAGAAAGGGTTTCATGGAACTGCGCGACCAGCGGCTCGTCCTCGGCGCGGATCGGGCGGAAGGTGATGTCGCTCGTTTTGGATCGCCAAGTGTACTGGGACGGATACGGCCGTATGACCGCTTGGCTGAGGTGCTCACTCTTGGTGGAGGGCGCATGCAGGACGACGCGTGCGTCGAGTGCCAGCAGCATCTCCTCTGAAGCGACCAGTGGGTTGATATCGATTTCTTTAATCCAGGGTTGCTCAAGAATGAGTTGGCCAAACCGCACCAGAATATCCTGTAGACCTGCAAGATCAACCGATTTGCGTCCGCGAACCCCTTTGAGGGCCGTATATATGCGCGTTTGTTCCATGAGCCGACGTGCCAGTGTGGAGGTGAGTGGGGGGAGTCCGAGGGCCTTGTCTTTATAGACTTCCACCAATTGCCCGCCTGTGCCAAACAGAATGACGGGTCCGAACTGCGGATCCAGGCTCGAGCCTAAAATCAGTTCATAGCCTTCCACTTTTATCATGGGTTGGACCGTCACACCCTGAAAGGCAGCTGCCCCCGCTTTCTTAGAAACGGAGGCGCGGATATCGCGGAACGCTTTGCGAACGCTTTCTGCCGTTCGAAGATTCAGTTGAATCCCGCCGACATCGGTTTTGTGCGTAATGGTTTCGGAATGGAGTTTTAAGACGACTGGGTATCCGATGTGGTCGGCCCATTGGACCGCTTCCCCTTCGCTGGCGGCACGATGTGTCGGGACCGTGGGAATGCCATACGCATGAAGCAGTTGTTTGGATTCCAACTCGGACAGGAGTGTGCGGTTTTGGGACCGAACCCCTGCCAATAGGGTTTCGGCGTTTCGACGTTCCTCCGGAGTAATCTCCGAGCGCTTGGGAAGCTGCGGTGTTTCGTAGAGACTTTTCAAATTGCGTTCAAAAGCCCACATATAACCGAATGCGCGCACGGCCGTGTCCGGATAGGGGAATGTCGGGATGTTGGCCTGAGTAAGAATGCGCTCACCACTGGCCACGTCCGGTCCGCCCATCCAGCTGGCCAGTACCGGTTTTTTAGAGGCCCGCGCATAGGAGGCAACGGTTTCTGCGGTTTTTGTCGGGTCGGTCATCGCCTGAGGTGTCAAAATCACCAAAAGACCGTCGCTGTTGGTATCTTTGGCGGCAATATCGAGCGTTTTGGCATAACGTTCGGCAGTCGCATCGCCGAGAATATCGATGGGATTGTTATGGCTCCAGGAGACCGGCAGAATTTGATTCAGGGATTCC
>CAZDML010000027.1:0-19043 GCA_964506645.1 uncultured Elusimicrobia bacterium
GCGGCGCCCCGGAAGATGCCATTTCCAAGAACGGTATCACGCTAAACCTAACGACGTATTCGGTGGATGTTGAGAAAAAGCCGCTCATTTTGACGGCCAAGGAATTCGATTTGCTGTATGTCTTGATGAAAAACGCCGGACGTATTCTGACCCGCGAGTTTCTCCTGGAACGGATCTGGGGATACGCGGTAGATGTGTCGACCCGTACCGTCGATGTACATATTCGTCGCCTGCGTAAGAAGCTGGGGGTGAAGCAAGCCGACCAGATTCAAACGTTCCGCGGTGTTGGATATAAATTCAAGGACGATAAGAAATAATTATGGCCCCTCGTGCCACCAAACGAGCCGTACCGGACACCAAAAACCGGACGATGAGCCTGGAAGAATTGAGGGAAGAGTTCCTGAGTAACGTATCTCACGAGTTTCGCTCCCCGTTTTCGGCTGTAAAAGGATATATGGACCTTATGATCATGCAGAAAGACACACTATCCCCCAAACATCAGGAATATCTTGGACTGATGCGCCAGGGCATGGACCGCCTGGGGCGATTCATCGATAACGTGATGGATCTGACCGTCCTTAACAGCGGATTGGTTCAGCTGACGATGGAGCCGCTGGATGTCCATGAGCTCTTCGAAGAAACCATCCGCCGCAATCAGGCGACCCTGGCCTACGACCGCATTGCCCCGATTATTGAGTGTCCGGAGGGTGCGTGCGTGACGGCAGACCGCGACAAGATGATTCAGGTGCTTCAGCATCTTTTGTCGAATGCGATGAAATTTACGCCCGAAGGCGGGACGGTAACCCTCTGGGCCAAAGACGGAAAAGATGGCCTGGTCATGGGGATTACAGACACCGGCATCGGTATTCCCAAAGATCGCTGGGAAGATGTGTTTAAGAAATTTGAGCAGGTGCTTGAAGACCGGCACCGCGTCCGTAAAACGACGGGTACGGGTCTTGGTTTAACGCTGGTTCGGGGATGGATTGAAGCCCAGGGCGGGCGTGTGTGGATCGATAACTCCACGCCGCACGGTACGACCATCGCCTGGTGTCTGCCAGCTCGCAAGGCCATGCCGGCACGGCATCACGCCCGCAAGGCTGCATGACCGATGGCAGGGGTGTATGGCAACAACAACCATTTTAATCGCGGATGACGAGGATACGATTCTCAACATGCTCTCGCTCGCAATGACATCGGCCGGCTACAACGTTCTTCTGGCGCATGACGGGGTCCAGGCTCTGGCCCAGATCAAAGAACATAAACCAGACCTCGTCCTTCTGGACCTGCAGATGCCGCGCATGGACGGGTTTACCGTCTGTCGATCGGTGAAGTCTGATGTCTTCCTGCGCCATATCCCGGTCATCATGCTCACAGCGCAAAACCAGACACAGACCAAAGTCACAGGCCTCGAAGCGGGGGCCGATGACTATGTCACCAAACCCTTTGATTTGGACGAGCTTCTCGCACGGTTGCGCACGATTCTTCGCCGTACACGGCTGGGTCTGGAAGCCAATCCGCTGACGCGATTGCCGGGGAACGTTACCATTGAAAAAGAAATTTTACGCCGTATCGAAGACAAAGCGCCGTTTGCCGTGCTGTATCTCGATTTAAACTCATTTAAGGCCTACAACGATATCTACGGGTTCGTGCAAGGCGATGAAGTGATTAAAGAAACAGCCAAGATTATTTTATCGGCCTCGAAAGGCGAAACGGATTTTGTCGGCCATATTGGAGGCGATGATTTTGTGGTGGTGTCAACGCCGGATCGGTGGGAGATGCTGAGCCAAACGATTATTGAACGTTTTGATGCCAAGGCCCCTTCGTTTTACAACGACGAGGACCGTGCCCGTGGCTACATTGAGACCAAAGACCGTAAAGGCCAAATGACACGTTTTCCGCTGTTGTCCATCGCAATCGGGGTCGTCTCCAACATGTTCCGCCCGATGACGTCGCTGGGCGAAGTCAGCCACATCGGTGCAGAGATGAAGCATTTCGCCAAAGAAAAAAAAGACAAGGGGTCGTCCTGCGCGCTGGATCGGCGCAAGGACTAGGTCGCCATGAAATACAAAATTCTGATCGTTGAAGATACCAAAGAAGACGCCGCGCAGCTGACGACGACTTGTCATCAGGCCGGCTTTCAGACCTCGATCGCCGATTCCGGTGAGAAAGCACTGGAAATGGTCTGGACCTGGAAGCCCGACATGCTCCTGCTGGATCTGGCGCTGCCCGGAATTAACGGCAAAGAAGTCTGCCGTATTCTGCGTGAGGACGAACGCGGACGGGCGATTCCTGTGATTATGGTCACTGGGGCCAAAGAGCGTGCTGATATTCTGGCTGGATTTGCAGCCGGGACGGACGATTATGTGGGAAAACCCTGTGAACCGCAGGAACTCGTGGCCCGTATGAATGCCGTGCTTCGCCGTTATCACAAAAAGTCCAGCGAAGCCGAAGTGCTGCGCGTCGGAAAAATCACTCTCGATTTGTCGAAACACAAAGTGGAAGTCGACGGCTCCAACGTCGAGCTTACGGGTAAAGAATTTGGCCTCTTGGAAGTGATGATGAAGAAATCCGGCCGTGTGTTGTCACGTCAGTTTCTTCTGGAATATGTCTGGGGCTATGAAGAGGAAGTGCTCACGCGCACGATCGACATGCATATCGCACGTCTGCGCCAGAAGTTGGGCGGCGAAGGTCGTGAGCGAATTCAAACCGTGGAACGATTCGGCTACCGCTTCTCGGATGAATAGGACTTTTCTCCCGACCACTTAAAAACACATCTAAAAAACAACATGAATCTGTTTACAATTCTTTTACAAGGCGATAACACGGGCGTGACAGCCTCCGGATATACTCGGGGCGTAGGGATAGAGTAAAAAAGGAGCCCGCTATGGAACGACGCTTACTCATGATCGATGATGATATCGCCCTTGGAAAACTGGTCCAGGAGTTTTTGACTGGCGAGGGGTGGAATTGTTATTGGGTGGATAACGGGGAAGAAGGCTATCAGGAAGCACTCGCTCTGAAGCCGGATGTCGTTCTTTTAGATCTCAATTTGCCGGGTGTGGGCGGAATGGAACTCTGTCACCGGATGAAAGGGGATCCTCGGCTCTCGCATATTCCGGTGGTGATGCTGACCGGTGCGTATAAGGAAGTACGCGATCGTGTCCGTGGCCTCGAACGCGGCGCCGATGACTATATCCTAAAGCCGTTTGATCTTGATATTCTCTTGGCCCGCCTGAATTCCATTTCCAGAGTCAAAGGCAAAGTCGCTTAGAGGAACCGCAAAAAGAAAACCCAACACCTCAAAGAGAAAAACGAGTTTGAAAGTTTGAAATGTTGGATTTGAGGTTTGAAATGAAGAACCGGCTTGTTGCCCTGGGAGGGGGATAAGCCGGTTTTCTTTTTTGGAAGGGGTTGTTTAGCGGATCGCGCCTTGCTTGTCGAGCGCGCTGACTTGGGTCAGAAGCCGAGCTCTCTGCGCGGCTGTTAAGTTGTTATTTTTCTTCATCGCTTCCAAGGCGGATTTGCTGACGCCCAAGGCAATAAACGCATCTTTATTGGCCACGGCACGTCCTGTTTGCGGATCTGTTTTAAAGAAAGAGACATATTGATCCGGATTTACTCCTGTCACGCCCGGGTTGTCTAGGATGCGGGTGCTTTGAATGGTGTTGGCATCGGACGTTGGTGAGACGATTGTCAGTGCCACATGATTCTGCCCATCTTTTCCTTTCACGGTATTAAAGGAGGCTTCTGCCACGCGTGTCATCGATACGGCATTGGTTTCGGGAACACGAATGGAGGTGCTGGTAATTGACGGCATATTGGGCGTACCGATAATCGATCCCAGGGTTAACATCGTCCCGGCTGCCAATGCGCCCATGTTGCTGACGTTCGTATGACTGGGCATATAACTTAGGCCCTGCTGCAGCTGCTGACCTTCTTCGCTGATCCCTCGGTCGACTTTCTTCCCGCCGAAGAGATTAAAAATCGCGGCAATAATGATAAAGGCAATGACGGCGATAGCGAGCGTCGGATTGAGTCCTAACGCCAGGAGAGATTGAAACATTTGGGCGCCGGCCGCATACATCTGGATCAGGCTTTGTGGGTCAAACTTAATGCCGTTGCTGAGCATTTGATAGATGGCGGCCGCAGACCCAATGGCCGCTAACCCGGATAATGCGAGAGCTCCCGTTTTCCCAATCGATTTATTGATCATGCCGGACAATCCGCCGTTCGGCAGTTTGACCCCAGCGCTTTTCAAAAGTTTGTCGTATTGCCCGTTCTGGAGACTTCCTAGTGCGGCCAAATTGCCGAGGCCAGAAACGTTCCCTCCCGGAATAAAAGGAAGGCCCGGAATATTCAAGCCGCCGGTTGATCCGCCTGTTGATCCGCCGGAACCGGAGGGTCGTTGGTGTGGTTGCGGATGCGTCACAACGCCGGGATTGGCTTGCCCTACCCAGCGCCCATGGTCTTTGTAATAGATATGCCCATCAGAACCACGAAAGGTGCCGTTTCCTAAATCGATGAGAGAGTCTTCCCAGGAGGAGCTGGCGGCGCGGGCGTCTGTGCCCTGGACTTCCGGATGCCTAGACGCGGGGGTGTCTACGTCTCGAACTTCCGGATGCATAGAAAGGTAGAGATCCATCCCCTTACCGGAGAGTTCCTGAAAGGCGCCGTTGGCATCTTCCAAATAGAGGACACCGTTGGTTCCTTTATAGATCCCCATCCCATCAGAGGCTAGGCCTAAAAAGGTCGCCGATTGGCCGCCTATATCGCCGGAACGGCTCACCGGCAGCCGATTGAGGAAGTCGGCCAGGCCATCGTTGACTGTTGGGTTAAAGGTGAAGAGTCCCATGGGTTTTTACCTAGGCATAGTATGCGCCTGCTGTGTTACGGGAGGGTTAATGGAGTGTTACGTTTGTGTTAAATCGGGGGTGCTGAAAGTCCTATTCAGAAAAACGCGATATATTCGTTTTTTGATCCTGGTACAAAGAATCAATATAACGCGTTTTTGCAGGCCTGTGAAGTTGGTAGGATATGGGTCTTAAGGCCAAAGAATTTACATGGATTTCACCCCTTCGTAATACTGCTGTAACAGTCCTCTGGTACCCTTTACCTAGAGCATAAGGCCTAGTATTTTGACCCTTTTGCACGTATATTTATGTACCGATCGACCTTAAATTCAACTAGCCGGTACGATCCCAACAGTATGGGTCGTCGAGGTAATGGGATGAGACAAATGACTCACATCCGACTTGGTCTAATCACCTGTGCCCTGGCGCTGCCGCTTTACGCGCGAGCGGCGGATATCGATGCCTTGCCCGATATCTCCTCCACCGCCATGCCGCCCGAACCCGGTGTCGAAGCGGCTGCCATGAGTGCCTCCCCCAAAGCGATTCCGACATCCAATGCGGTGCTCCTGGAAGAAGGCCGAACGTTGTTTGAAAACGGCCAGTATCTGGCGGCTCTCAACAAATTTATGCAGATCCTGAGGCGCGAACCGCAGAACCCCGATGCTCGCCGCTACCTACGCCTGGTGGTCGATGTCATGCGTAAAAATCCTACGGCCATGTCTACGCATGCCTTGGGCGGCCGTCCGGGCCAGGCCATCCCTTCGCAGGCTGTGGTCAACGAACAGGTGCGCCGTGTGCTTCAGCAGCGCCAGCTTTTAACATGGGATCTCAAAGCCATTCCCGGGGTCCGACTTATCGAAGGCGAGAATCAGGTGCAAGTCCAGATGGATACGGCGTTGATCTTCGGTGACAACAGCGGTGGACTCAAAGAAGGGGCCATTCCCCTGCTCGACCGTATTGCCGCCTGGCTGAAAACCTTCGGTCGTCAGGCGGTCGTCATCCATTGCTATCCGGAAGAAAATCAGAGCACCGAAGTAGGGGGCAGCCTTTTCTTAAAACGCTACTCCGCTTTGTACAGCTTTTTTGTGGAAGAACGCCGCATGCCGGCAGGCCGTTTCATCAGTGCCAATTTACTCAAGAGCGATGGATCGAGTCCTGTGTCCTCGGACGATATGTCGGTCGCCATGTCCTCACGACCGATGGTGGTGATCGAAGCGCTCGGCGGCCGTTCGAATATGCAGTTTCTTACAGACAACGTCAAAACCGGTCAAAGCAACCGCTGGCTGGAATTTTCCATTCTGACATCACGCAAAATGGTGAACCCAGAAGAAGGGGAATGGGCCAGTCTTGATCTCGCCGCCCTCACGCGTAACGGCTTACGCAGCTGGAGCTTTTTCATCATGCCCGACTCGCCCAAAGCGAAGCAGACGCCGGTCATGAAATTGGAAGGTCAGGGCAATCTGTTGCAGCGTGTCAGCTGGGACGGACGCGACCTTGGTGGAAATCTTGTACCGAACGGCCCCTACATCTGCCATTTGATCGCCACCGATTCCGACGGGTATACGATGAAACAGGATCAACGCTTGGAGGTGACGCGAACCTCTCAGCCGACGGTCGACGAAGCGCCCGTTCTGGTCGACAAACCCAAGGCCGCAGCTCCTAAAAAGAAGAAAAAGAAAGCAGTGGTCGCCAAAGCCGTTGAAAAACCTGCAGATGCATTGGAGGCTCCTGTCGGTGCTGCCGCGCCGGACATGCCCGCCCTTGCGACCGCTGCCGCTCCCGCCGCAGAACCCGCCAGTGACATGACAAGCGCAGGGGATTCCGTGCAAGCCATCTGGAAACAAGTCATTGAATTTGAACGGGGCGAAAGCGAGCTGAAAGCATCGCTCAAGAGTTCGCTGGAGCGAATCGCCAAAACGATGGAAGTCTATCCGCGCCAGAAAGTCCGCATCATGGGATTTGCCGAAGCCGGTGAGCCGGGCGCCCTGGCCAAGAAACGAGCCGATATGATTCAACGCGTGCTCGTGGAGGACTATCACGTGAATCCGGCCCGTGTCATTAATGCCGGCGGCCGCGCGTCCGGCGGGCACAAAGTCGAAATTTCGATTATCAATTAAGAATGTTTACCGTAAACCCTTCATCGAACGCAGACATGTCCAAGACCGGCGAGGTCCGCGGGAAACTGCTGCATAAAATTTTGCCGCTGCTCCTGGCGCTGTCGGTTGTGCCGCTGCTTCTGGCCGGCTATCAGGTACTGCGTGTTAGCCGCGCGTATGTGGAAGAAGAAGAAATTGGACGCGTGCAGGTCGGCATTGCCCAACGCGTGTCTGGGAATGTTTCGGCCTACGTGGAAAATGCACGCAATATTTTGCAGGTCATTCATAAATCCGGTGACTTTTTGACAATGGATCCACGCCGGCAGACTGTTATTCTGGAAAACGTGATGAACGCGTATCCGATGTTTATGCAGTTATCCGTTTTAAATTTGCAGGGCAAGGAGATGGCCCGGGTGAATCGACTGGGCGGCACTGACGCCGTTCCTCAGAAGGAGATACTGCAGCATGCCCAAGCCGATGGAGAGTACATTAGTCCTGTTACACGATCTGCGGAGCGCTATCCACTTTTAACCATCGCGGTTCCGGTGGAACGCATTCCCGGCCGTCCGATTGGCGTCTTGATTGGAGTTATCAATCTAATCGACCTCAGTTCTCTGGTAGAAAATCTGCGAGTCGGTAAAACGGGATATATCTTTGTTGTGGACGCGGACTGGAATCTCATCGCGCACCCCGAGCGTTCTGCTGTTTATAGCGAAAATTCTCCCTCAGAATTGGAAGCGATGAAAAGTGAAAAAATTCAACAGGAAATCGGTGAGCGCTCTTTCGGTGCCATTACATTTGAGGATCAGAAAAATCAGAAATTTATCGATGCCTTTGCGACGGTTCCCAAACTGAACTGGCGCGTCTTTGTTCAGCAACCCATTGAAGAAGCCTTTGAATCGTCCTCTCGCATGCGTGGTGCAATCACGCGTACCCTCATCGGCGTTGCGCTGCTCACGATTTGTTTGGCATTCTTCTTCAGTCAGTCGCTGGTTCGTCGTGTGAAAATCCTTCAGAGTGCCATGGAACAGGTCGGGGTTGGCAATTTCGATGTGCCGGATGTCCCCTTCTCGAACGATGAGTTTGGATCGCTTTCTGAAAAATTTGTCTGGATGGCGCGTTCCTTAAAAGATAAGACGCTGCGTCTGATCCTGGCCCAGCGCGAACTCCAGAAATGGAACTCCGAGCTGGAACGTCGCGTGGAAGAACGTACGCGTGCGCTTCAAGAGGCACAAGAACAGCTGATTGCACAGGAAAAACTGGCGGCGCTGGGGCAGATGGCCTCGGTGGTCGGCCACGAACTGCGCAATCCCCTGGCCGTGATGAACAATTCCGTCTATTTCTTGAAATCCAAACTCACCACGGCGGCCGCGGGTGCTCTCGATCCCAAGCTTGAAAAACACCTGCAGATTATTGAAGGGGAAATTGCCAAGTCCAACACGATCATTCGCGACATCCTCGATTTTGCCCGCAACCGTGCGCTCTCGGCGGCGTCGCACAAGATGGACGAGATGGTAGAAAAAGCCATCGAGCGAATTCAGATCCCGACCGGGGTCTCCCTCGTGAAACAGCTTACACTGGCAGATCTGGAAGTCGTTTTTGATGAAGATGAAATTCGTCAGGTGTTGGTCAATCTCATGGAAAACGCCTGTCAGGCCATGACCTCCGGCGGTACGCTCAAAGTTAGCACCCAAACCCAAGGGGATAAAGTCCAAATCGATATTACCGACACCGGCTGCGGCATTCCTCAGGAGCACATTGCGAAAATTTTTGCACCGTTTTTTACCACCAAAAGCCGTGGCACCGGATTGGGACTGGCGGTGGTGAAAAAAGTGATTGACCGGCATATGGGCCAACTGGAAGTTGAGTCCCGTGTGGGTGAAGGAACGACGTTCCATATTCGCCTCCCGATCAAAGGTCCGCAGGGCGTCACCGTGGGCTCTGGTTCGACGGTGATTGGCGCCACCGAAGCCGGCACGACACGATTTGTTTCTAATGGTTAGTAAGGAGGCTCGCGTCCATGCCAGATCATGATTTATTTGCGCATCTCGAGGCTGGCACCCCCTGGGTGCTTCTGATCGATGACGATGTCAATATTCTGGATACAGCCAAAGATATTCTGGAAGAGGCTAAATTTATTGTCGATACGGCCAAAAACGGTGCCGAAGCCATCGCACGCCTGGATGCCAAACACTACAACTTGGTGGTCGTGGACTTTCAACTTCCCGATGCCACCGGCCTCGAGTTGGCACGTAAAGTGCGCGAGCATGATGAAAACACGATGGTGGTCCTCATGACTGGTCATGCCTCTTTGGAAATGGCGGTCAAAGCGATTCAAGAAGCGATCTATGATTATTTGATTAAGCCGGTCGACCCGGCACAGCTCCTGCGCACGATTAATAAAGCACTGGAAAAACAGCGCCTCGTGCTGGAAAATAAGCAGCTTTTAATCGACCTTCAGAAAGCCAACGACGGTATGGCGCGCGTAGATGGACTTAAATCCAAAATGCTTGCGGTCATGTCGCACGACTTGCGTACGCCGCTTTCCAGTGTGCGTGGCTATGCCGAGGTGCTTAAATCAGGCATGAAGGGCCGCATGAGCGAGGAACAAAAACGTATTTTGGATATCACCATTCAGGAAGCCGACCATATCAACGGCCTGATCGGCGATTTGCTGGATCTGGCAAGCATTGATGCGGGCAACTTGAATCTTGAAAAGCGAGAAATCCCAGTCGACGATATTCTGCAGAAAGTGGCGTCGCGTATGAAGCTGACTTCGGAAATGAAGGAAGTGCCGCTGGAAGTGGCGGCGCCAGATGCGGCGACGGTTATTCACGTGGATGTGGCACGTATGACACAGGTGCTCTTAAACATCCTGCGATCCAGTTTTAAGCACACCCCGCGTGGCGGACGTGTGCTCTTGAGTACCGCAATTAAAGGAAAGATGCTTGAGATCCGTTGCACGCATACCGGTCACGGTTTTACCCCGGAGCAGCTCAAAAGCTTGTTTAACTGGTCGCGGGATACGGCAGGGGAAAACGGATCGTCCGACGGGCTGCGGATTGGGCTCGCGATTTCAAAAGACATTATTCAGGCGCACGGCGGCGAAGTCGGCGTGGACAGCCAGGGACCGGAAAAGGGCGCGACCTTCTGGATGCGCCTTCCGATCGCTCGCGCATAAGGAGACCGTATGTTTTGGAAACGCATTAAAGTTCTCTGGTCGGAAAATAAGCTCTGGTTCATTCTGGGCGTCATCATGCTGGTTCTGGTGGTGCTCAGCATCCTGGGGCTGGCGTCGCTCGAATCGTTCTTCCAACAGCAGATTATCGGTACGCTGCCGCTCGAATTCCTGAAGGCGATTGTCTGGTCGATTCTTGGCGCTTATTTCTTTGTGGTGCTCGTCTACCGCGTCGGCATGCCGATGAGCGGCAACAGCGGCAGCAAAGTGGACAGCAAGGCGGTCAAGGTCACGTTTAACGATGTCATCGGCCTCTCGGAAGCCAAGCGGGAAGCGATGGAAGTCGTGGCGCTCATTAAAGACCGCGCCAAAGTCCGCAAAATCGGCGGTAAAGTGGTTCGCGGGCTCTTGATGGTGGGACCTCCGGGCTGCGGCAAGACCTATTTGGCCAAAGCGATCGCCCATGAAGCGGGCGTGCCGTTCTTCTCGATTGCCGGCAGTGAATTTGTAGAAGTGTTCGTGGGGGTTGGCGCGGGCCGCGTGCGCAAAATCTTCCAGAAAGCGTCGTCTGCCGCCTATGTCCATGGCGCCGCGATTCTTTTCATCGATGAACTCGATGCCATCGGCCAACAGCGCAAGTTTTCAATGTTCGGTAGCTCGGAATCGGACAACACCTTGAACCAGCTGCTCGTGAACATGGATGGACTGGGCAAAGGCGAAGGCCAGAACGTGATCGTGATTGGGGCGACCAACGCCGCTGAAGGCATTCTCGATCCGGCGCTGATGCGTCCGGGCCGTTTCGATCGCCGCATTATGATTTCCAAACCCAAGGTGCGCGACCGCGAAGAACTCTTTGGATACTACCTCAAAAAGGTAAAGTCCGATGCCAGTATTGACGTGGGACGCCTGGCCCGCAAAACCGTCGGCAAGTCCCCGGCAGAAATTGAAAATATTGTGAAGGAAGCAGCCCTCATTTCGCTGCGTCACAGCCGCGATCAAGTGACGTTCCCGGATCTGACCGAAGCCATTGAACGCGTCGACCTGGGTCTTGAAACGCACCTGGAGCTGGCGCCGAAAGAACGGGAACGTGTGGCGTACCATGAGTCGGGCCACCTGCTCGTGATTTACCGCCAGCATCCGACCGATGACGTCTTTAAAGCCTCGATTAAGACGCGCGGCGAAGCCCTCGGTGTGGTCTATCATCATCCGCGCGAAGAACTCTATACGAAGACCCGCGAAGAAATCTTCGCCAACGTGAAATCCGCGTTGGCCGGATACGTCGCCGAAAAAATTAAATACGGTACAACCTCGACCGGGGTCGGCAGCGACTTTGAACATGCCATGCAGCTGGCGCATGCCATGGTCTGGAACTTCGGCATGGGAACCAACGGCTTTGTGGGCGACTTTACCGTGATCCCGGACACGCAGATCTCCAATGACATCAAAGACTGCTTGAACAAAGAGGTGCAGACCATTCTGCACCAGGCGGCCAAGGAAGTGGAAGAGTTTCTGCGCAGCGAATGGGCACTGATGGATGTCTTTGCTCAGGAACTACTGACACGAAATGAACTGGATTACGACGATATTGAGGCGATCTTTAAAGCCCATGGGAAGGAGCGAACCATCGCGTGAACCGCAAACTCGCCCTGCTTTTGATGCTTGCCCTCGCCGCCTGCGATTGGAAGGTCAAACCGACCTACACGTCAGAGAAGCTGGCGGAGTCGCTGCAGCATATCTGCAAGGTGGAATACCGTTTGGACGTCAAAACACGGAAGGTAGGAGACACGTTGCAGGCCTTTTACTGGAACAAAGGGCTGCTCCTGCCGGGCCAGGTGGAGATGAAACCCGAAACGGCCAAGGACTTGGAAGGCGTCTTGCTCTGCGCGACCCGCGTGAGCTTAAGCACAGATGCGGCGCTATCCTTTATCCAAATCAAAATGGCCGATAAGCTAACAGGGGCCACCATCAGCCTGTGGCGCTACGTGCCGGATATTAAAGAGTCGATGTATGAACGGCTGCCAGAAGAAGAATATTTCAATCGGCTGGTCATTGAAATGGACAACAAAAGCATGTACCGCTCGAGCCAGCCCTGGGATATGCCGCTGACCATGGAACAGTTTTTAGGCAAACAGATCGTGCTACGCGCCAAACGGCAGAGCCCGGTGAGCTTCCAGGCTTATGAAGATGTGTCCGATCCGACCACCCTGGGCATTGTGGTGGAAAACTGGGCGCTGATCGCCAAACATGGCGCACAGGATAAAGATCGGGTCGTTGAGGTGGTTGAGAAAACGGCTCACGCGGTGCTTTCCGGCTACCGGTTTAAAGGATTTCATGAAGTGGTCCTAAAAGATGCACGCGGTTCATTTGTGAAAAGCTGGGCGCTGTAAGCCCATGAAGAGAAAGCAAAGCAGTGGCAAAGATATGGGACGGGGGAAAAGAGGTCATACCATGGCTGAAAACGGAACGGTCGTAAAAAACGGGAGTGCCAAAAAAGAAAAAGAAGCAAAAGTACGTCTGTTGCTCGCGGACGATCACTCGCTGTTTCGCGCGGGGTTAAAAGACCTCCTCGATGGCACGAGTAACTTCCAGATTGTGGCGGAAGCGTCGACGGGCCCGGAAGCCCTGGACATGGTGGAAAAGAAACAGCCGGACATCGTGCTGATGGACATTCGTCTGCCGGGCATGGACGGAATTGCCTGTACCCGTCAGATCAAGAAAAGCCATCCAGACATGACGGTGCTTGTCCTCTCCATGTACGATGACGAGTCGCACGTGCTGGAAGCCTTTAATGCCGGCGCGAACGGCTATCTCTCTAAGCTGCTTTCGGCGCAGGACCTGGTCCGCGCGATCGAAACAGTCCATCAGGATGGCTATCTCATCCCGGGCAACATTATGACCCGGCTCATGGGCGGTATCCGTAAGCTGGACTTGGCGGCGATGGAAGATGCCAACGGCGTCGTGACGAAGTCCGAACTGCGCGTGCTGTGTTCGCTCGTTCAGGGACGCTCCAACAAGCAGATCGCGGAAGAAATCTTCGTCTCCGAAAAAACCGTGAAGAACCACCTGAACCACTTGTTTAAAAAGCTGGGCGTGAAAAACCGAACCGAAGCGGTCGTGAAGGCGATCGAACGCGGCTTGGTGTCCATGCAGTAATCCCCTGTAGGGACAACGGCGAATCTTCCTTCCCCCAATCGGGGGGAGAGCTGTCCCGCAGGCGATAGCCCGCTGTTTCAACAGGGGCCAGTTCAAAACACGTAATCCGGACGTTGTGATTGTTTCCGGTGCGTTTTTTGGACTGGCCCCTTTTTTGTCTGTGACCTTGGGCCGTTCCGCCTAATTCCTTTTAGGACTTGGGGATCTCCTCCCCATGCGCTATTTCCCTCCTATCGCCCGTGTCTCCTGCGCGGCCGATGAATAAACACCCAAACCTTTACTCTAAAGAGTGTCATGAAACAGCAGCTTATCACCGATCGCATTTATCACATTCGCGGACAGCGCGTCCTGCTGGACGAGGACTTAGCGGAATTGTATGGCGTCCCTACCAAAGTGCTGAACCAGGCAGTTCCCCGCAATATGAAGCGATTTCCACGAGATTTTATGTTTCAACTTCATCGTCTCAATGCACAGCTCGTTAAGGCACGGTTAACGGGACCGAGGGAAATCTTAAGGTCACAAATTGTGACCTTAAGATTGGCCCATGGCGCCCATCGAAAATACATGCCTTATGTATTTACAGAACAGGGTGTTGCCATGCTTGCTAGTGTTCTTCGAAGTCCAAAAGCCATTCAGGTCAATATCGCCATCATGCGGGCATTTGTTCAGTTGAGGCATGCCCTCATGGAGGGCAAAGAAATTGCGGCCAAAGTGGAACGTTTAGAAGGGAAGGTGAATTTACACGACACGGACATTCGCTTACTTCAAGACGATGTTCGCAAGCTAGAACCCAAACCGGATCATCCCCTCCCACGCGTCCGCGGGTTCGAGAGTTCTGTATGAGAATACGCATTTGGATTTTCATCCTGATCACTGTGTGCGTGCGGTCCGTCCATGCATCGGACGCAGGGACATCAAGTGCTGATTTTTTGAATCTGGGGATTGGCCCGCGCGCTATTGCGATGGGGAATGCACAGGTCGGAGTGGCGGATGATGTGTACGCGGCCTATTGGAACCCTGCAGGGCTTGTTCAAATTGATCACCAGCAAGTCGGATTTGCCCATGCGCAGTATGTAGAAAATATCACGGAGCAATACGCTGCCTACGCCCTTCATCGCCCGGCCTGGGGAACGCTTGCGGGAAGCATTTCCTATCTCAACGTTGGTAAATTTCAGGGGTACGATGCCGCGGCACAACCCACGACCGATATCGGTGCGCAAGATATGGCCCTTGGCCTGTCGTATGGATTTTCCCTTTATCACAACAGTCGCATGGGTGCTCAGCTCGCGGGGGGTGTTACTGGAAAATACATTCGGGAGACGCTCGATGCGGTGAGTGCGTCTGCCTATGCGGCGGACACCGGAATTCTGTTTATCCCTGGACGGCTCTGGGGGGAATATCTCACGGGATGGAAAAGCGGTGTTGTCGTGCGTAATCTTGGAAGCTCGCTACGTTTTGATCAGGACGCTTTTTCGCTGCCGCGCAGCATCACCGGAGGCCTTTCGTATACCGGTCCTGTGTTGGGGCAAACCCTGACGCTGGCTATGGATGGCCAACAGCCCGCCGCGGGGTCCCGACAGTACAGTGCAGGTGTGGAAGTATGGACGATGGGCATGCTCGCCCTGCGAACAGGATTTATTTCGCAAAAAAACGCACTTGATGGCTGGCGGATGGGGATGGGAATTCGGTTTAAAACCCTCCAAGTGGACTACGCCTTTGCCCAGGCCGGTGTGTTTGGCGCAACACACCGGGTGGGCCTCACGCTTCAGATCGGCCGATCTTCTGAAGATCCTGTGTATATGGCCGAAACATCCTTCCAAAGTGGGCTTAAAGAATTCCGCAGGGGCCGCTTTGCGGAGGCACTTGTTCACTTTAATAAAGCACTCGAAACGGATCCGACGCACCCTCACGCTTTGCAAATGATGAAGGAAAGCTATGAAAAAATTAAAAATCAGCCTCAATAACGGTCTGCGAATTGTTCTCCTGGGTTTGGCAGCGTACAGCCATGCGTCTGAAGGGGGCCCCTATCAACTCGCCCCATCGCTTTGGGGAGTCCCGGGAAATCCTGTTGTTCAAAATGAGGAGATCTCGGTCGGATTTGCCTGGGGAGAGCCTGTGTCCGGGTTTGATGTTTCTGGCCCTACGCTCCAGGGCCGGTCGGGCTATTACAGTACACGCTTTGGTGTGATGGGGACTTTGCGTCCTGTGCAGTGGCAGATTCGTCCGACAGGGTTTATCGTGGAGGATATTCCCGTCGGTATTTCACCCCATGCTGTTATCGAAATTCAGTTTAACGATCCGCTGGATGAAGCCACTCTGACGCGAGGTGTATCTGTCACGGCGGTGCGGGATGCGGTAGGCACATCCATTCAACGCCTGGTGTCGTTCCAATGGGCACATGACGCTCGCTCCTCCACGTTGGTGATTGCGCGGACGGAAGGCTGGAGCGGAAATACCTTATTTGATGTCGTGCTGTCGACGGCGCTGCGCACCGCCTATGGGGCACCCCGCGAGACCCCGCGTCATATTCGCTTTTTAACGATGCTTGATCCGCATCAGGAAAACCGGGTGCTGTACCCGGTGAATGCCGATCCCGGCGCTTTGGGGCAAGGCGGATACCGCCCCTCCGTCCACATTCGAATTCCGGCGGACGCGTTAAACGATTATGCGGTTGTCATGATCAACACGACACCGCAATTTTCCGACCCTTCTGTGCTGGAGCAGGCTACGGCGCGTACGGCTTCTCAAAGCGGCTATCACGTGCCCGTGTTTCTTCGCGAGGTCGTGGCGTACGACCGCACGGGACGCCGGGTCGAGACGCTTTCCAAGATGTCGGAGGTGACAGTAGCCATTCCCGCTCGTGAGGGATGGGTGCAGGGCCTGGGTGTGCCCGTGCGTGCCTCGACCTTGCGATTTTGGATGCTTGATGGCTCGCAGCGCCGCTGGATCGCCCTGCCCGACAGCCGTGTTGATCCGGCGCAACAGACCGTGAACGCTCCGCTGTCCCGTTTTTCCGTCTTCGCAGTCATGGGAAGTGCTGAGGGCGACGCGTCAACGGTAACCGTGTATCCTGCGCCGTGGCGGCCCTCCGGTCCTCACGCAGGCGATGGCCCCGGACAAACCGGTACCGAGGCCGGCGGTATTACCTTTAACCAGGTTCCTTCCGAATGCCGGATCCGTATCTACACGCTCAGTGGTCAGCTCGTGCGCGAGCTGCGTCACTCCGATCTGACGGGACCTGTGGCACAGGAAAAGTGGGATGGAAAAACAGAGGGCGGCGCTAAAGCCGCTAGCGGTGTGTACCTCTGGCGCGTGGAGTCGGCTTCGGATGCCAAAAACGGAAAACTGATGATCATTCGATAAAGGGGAAACAGGTATGAAGATCTTAAAACGGACAGGATGTTTGCTGATGCTGTGTGCTTCGGTGGCCTGGGCCATGCCCAGTTCGATCACGTATCAAGGGTCGCTGAAAGAACAGGGAGCGCCGGTCAACGGAACACGGCAGATGGTGTTCCGTTTGACCAATTCGGATGGACAGACGGTGTATTGGACGAGCACGAGCATTCCGGTATCGATTGCGCAGGGGCTTTTTGCGGTGATTTTAAATCCAGCGGGTGTAGACTGGCAAAGCATTTCGCCCTTTCTGGAAATTTCTGTAGAAGGCCAGGTGCTCTTGCCTCGCGAGCCCATTACGGCGGGGGCCTATGCGCTCATGAGCCAAACGGTTCCAGATGGCGCGATAACGGCGCCGAAGCTGGAGCCGGGTGTGCAGGCACTGCTCGTCCCCAGCGGAATGATTGCTCTGTTTGCTGGCAGTTGTCCTTCCGGGTGGGTGCGCTTTACGGCTCTCGACAATGTATTTCCTCTGGGGGGAGCCGCTTATGGGGCCACTGGCGGGTCGGCCACCCACAGCCACGCCATCACAGCAGACGGCGCACATAACCATGGTGGAGCGACTGGAACCGCCAATCTCTTCAACCGTCAGACGCAGTCCTGCGGTGGGACGATACCGCATATGTTCCTCGATGCGGTGGGCGATCCCAATCTGGGGTGCGGGTGGGATGATCACAATCATGCGATTACTTCCGAAGGCAACCACAACCATGGCGGCGCAACGAGTACGGTGAGTCATCTGCCGCCCTATCTCACGATGGTGTACTGCCAGAAACAATGAAGCTCCTGAACGGCGTGCGCTTGCTGGGACTGTGTTTTGCTGGCATCAGTCTGGCCTCGCCGTGCCGTGCTCTGAATTCGTTAAGCGACTGTATAGAGGTGCTTCAGCAGGACCCCCAAAACGCCGAAGCGCATACCGCAATTCGTCTGATGGCGCAACAGTGGCGGTCCGAGCGGACACTCCGCACACACCGAATGCGTATGGAACTGCTTACCGCAGCGTCGAAACAAATAGATTCCCAGCGTCGTGATCCACGTGTCCTTGAAAAAGCGATTGCCGATACGGTGGAGGCAGAGACCGCGGCAAAAAATAGCCGCGAAGTCAGTCTTTGTGAACAAGCAGAAACCGAAGCACAGCTGAGGCATTGGTATTCTGCCCATGAGGTCATCCTGAAACTTCTTCAGGAAAACAATGCCAGTGTTTGCGGTCAGCGGATATTGAGTGTTCTGCAAAGCGAGGTGCATCGCTTGCTGGCGTCGGATATGACCTTGAGTTCCACCGACCGCTATGTCTTAGAAGGATTTTATGCCTACGGCCAGGCCGACTACGCCAAGGCGCTCACGGCCTGGGATAAAGCAGTGACGCTGGATGCTTCCAGCGCAACGTATCACTATGACGCCTTTCGATCCATCGCGGCGGGTCACGTTCAACAAGACCTTCTAGCGAAGAAAGTGCAGCGACTTTTCGCTGAAGGCGTGGCCTTGTATGACCAAGGCAGCTACCGCAGTGCGCTGGATCTTTTCCGACGTGTTGCCATTGCCAATCCCGAATATCCGCAGCTGGCAGCCTATTTGGCACGTACCGAGGCCGCCGCAGAAGAGGAGCGTGTGAAGCATTTGGACGAAGAAAAAAAATCGCGGATCGCTGCCCTTTTTGAGAAAGGCATGCAGGCGCTTCAAGACAACCAATGGGGGAAGGCACAAACCTATTTTCAGAATCTCCTCCAGCTCGACCCCTCCCACCCCCAGGCGACTGCGTATCTCGCGATGGCCACGGCCGAGATCCAGCGTCAGGTGGACCCTGTGGCCGCACAACATCACTATGAAGTAGGCCTCGTGGCCTATGCGAGTGGTAATTTGGATGACGCTAAGCGAGAATGGCGTATCGCCGCGCGGATGAATCCACGCTTGGAAAAAGTCACGCTCGCCCTAGCTAAGGTCGAGAAAGAACTGGCCTCCTACCGCGAGGTGCCTTAGCCATGCGGCTCTATCCCAAAGTGCTCCTCATGATGGCGACACTGCTTTTCCTATCCCTGGGAGCCTTAGGTCTTTCCTTTTATTGGGTCGAGCAGCAGCACATTCGCGCCCAGGTGCATCTGGAGCAGCAGGCTGTCCTGCAAAATCTAGTGCATATGGCGCAGGAGTCGTTTCTTACCAACGATGATTTGCTTCTCGTGAAATACACGTCGTGGCTGCGGCAATGGACGCCCGCCATGGTGAGCGCGAGTGTGGTTGATCCGCAAGGCCGCATCCTTTCACATTCCCAGCCCTTCCACATCGGACACCAGGCTGAAAGGGTCCCCTCCATCGCGCCTCCATTTGTTTTAAGCGACACCGTCCGGGTTGGTTCACAAGTGCTTGGAACGGCCTCGG
>CAZDML010000028.1:0-18798 GCA_964506645.1 uncultured Elusimicrobia bacterium
AAGTCTGTCACATAAAGTGCCAAACCGCCTGTCCCGGAACTGCACATGGATTCCGGAGACACGAGAACAACTTCCCCGATCCCGATGGTCCGCAGCATGCGAATCGCGTTTGCGCTGGCCGCAGGAGACGTTTCCTGAGCGATAACAGCCACATCAATTAAATAGTCTTTCACTTTGCCAATAAGTTCAGGATGGAACAGAGCGAGATCGGAGAAGACATGGCCAATATCGCCGACTTCAAGATCGGCTTCTCGCTCAATCAGCTCTGATAGATTTTTAAAGAGCGCTCGGAAGGCTTTTCGGTCCGTGCCCTGCAGGGTACGGATTAGCTCATGAGCTACGAAAGTATGGGCAAAACGATCCTGACGGCCAAATTGCCGATAACGACTCAGAGCATTGCCGAGTGCATCCAAATAGTGGTGATCCCCGGGAGCAGGCCAGCGCGTCGACGCTTTGCGGAAGTGGTAGATCTGGGCACTTAAGTTAGGTACCGGCAACCGAGGGCCTAAACCGAGATGAACGATTTCTTCTCCGGTGAAAAAAGAGCGGCGACCGGGGTGCTTCTGCGAGACGGCGGGATCGGCGTTATTAAAGACTTCACGGAATTCATATAGAGCATCGGCTTCAAATTCTCCAAGTCCGTGTTCATCCTGATGGCTATCGCCAGGCATAAAATTAAGGCTTGCCGCCTGCTTGGCCCCTTGATGAAAGAGTCCCACCAAGAATCCATCGCTTACCTCGCGCGCGATCGCAATGACTTGGTTATGGCCTACATCCAAGGGAATCGGCATACTGCCTGCGGCTTGGCGTGCGATCTGTAAGATTCGTTTTTCAAAATCTCCCAGCGCCGCAAGATAGCGATTGTGTTCCAAGAAGCGCCCAGTTTCATAAACCAGTGTGCCCCAATTGAATCCTTTGAAAGACGTACCGTTTACTGTCCGATCCGGTCCAAAATTATTCACTGGAACTCGCCAGATAGACGCTAAGGTCTGCGCCCAATCAATCGATCCATCCTCCCGTCGAAACGCATAGTGCACATGTTGGAACGTCATCCCGCCATGCGCGAACAAAAGCGCTGCGGAGGCCGCAAACGCAGCGCTGCCAAAGGCGTCGACCGGAGGCACTTGAGCATCGTGATTATTCAGAATGGTTACCGTGCCGCCACCCATACGGCGTCGAATCCCTGAAAGCCATCGTAAGGTCCCGGAAAAAATTCCGCTGGGGCGACCCTCACGGACAATATCCCAGCTATTCGCAATCAGCGGATCATAGGGATAGTCGACTCCTGAACGGATGAGCCGCGCTTCGTGGCCATGCCAGTTTTCACCCAAGAACTGAATGTCGTGACCCTGAGCAGCTCCCGCCTTCTTCGCTTCATAAATGATCCAGGCCAAAACCGCGTTCGGCTCTTCCGTATTTCTCAGATCCAAGGTCCGATTCGATTCTGGAACAACGACTTGCCCGTGAAGTGCGGCAAGTCCCACCGTCCCAGGCAGAGTAAAGAAAGTAGTATCGAACACGTGACCCACATCAATTCGGAAATCAAAGCCTTGCTCCGCCAGCCAGCGAACTTGTGCGATATAGTCACGCACATTACGCGGATCCGCCCAGTTCCGGCTGAAACCGTCATACCAGTCCGGAGAAAAACCACCATCGGAGGCAGCGCGACGAACCAAACGTCCGCCCTCCTCCTGGCTTTGAACATACGTGGGAACGCGCGGAGGAAGTTCACGGTTCGAACGCGCACCGTGCGGAATCAAATCGATGGCCAGCAAGAGACCGAGCTCATCGGCCGTGGCTTTCAAGCGCTGCAATGCTTCGAGCCCGCCCACATCCTGACGAATACGAACCTGATCAATCGGCGAAAACGCCGAGGGATCGGGACCGGCTTCACCGGGAGCACCCAGCTCCAGGACCTGCAAATATAGGCCGCCAAATCCTTCGTTCTTCACAGAGGACAGCTGCTCGCGCAATTCGTCTAAGGTTCCCACCTGCAAGCGGCCCCATTCATCCACGATCGGTCGGCGATGCTCATTCAAATGAAGGTTAAAAACTTCGGGACGCATGCTAAGCCAGCGAATCCCCCGCACGTCTTTTTGGAACTTAATAAGACCATTCTGACGGAATCGAGGGTTTGATTCGTCGCGTATCGCTTCATTCTCGGCGGGATATTCCCAAGCCGTCATTCCTGTTGGGCGCGTTTGGATTGCATAGTGCACCCAACCCCGCTGTACGGGAACGGTCCACGCATAATAGGCGACCTGATTTTCAATCCGTACGGGTTTGAGCGTCCGTGTCCGATGCATGGATCCGCCATCCACGGACCAATTCACACGGACATCTATCGGTTCCGTCCCAAAGGGAACAGAAAATTCAAGGACATAGGGCTTCGAATCAAACTCCGAATAATTGAACGAGGAGACAGGGAATTCCGCCGGACGACCCGTACGAAGGTCAAACGCCAGGCGATTTAAGTAGATACGAATTCCACGATCAGGATGGGTTTTTGAGAGCGAATACAGCAGATCGCCGGCCAGAGCCGCTGCCTCCGGCTTTCCATGACGGAGAGCATTTTCAAGAATTTGAAACGATACGTCGCTCTCTTCCGCAGATTCAGTCTTTAGTGCACGATAGGCAGCATTGAATAAATCGGGATGTTGTTCCCATCGCAAATGGTCATCCAAAATGTCTTTGGCCACCGACTGAGCATCCCGCAAGATATCGACACGGAGGGCTGTGGGCACATTGAACGCAAACGATTCTGAGGCTTCTTTAGTGGCTACCCAATCCTTCGTATCTCGCGGCGCCAAGCGAACAATTTTTCGCACGTCCGGCCCGAGGTTGTACACGAGATAGAAATAATGCAGCGGCTCTTCATGGGAACCCGGATAGGTTTCGACAAAGACATGGGACGGCTGAGGAAGGCCCATTTGAGGAAAGTGCCGGTCATGAAACTGCTTTACAACATTGAGCCGATCTTCAGAATTGCTTTGTTCAATGAGACCTTCATACAACGCGGCCAACGGATTGGGCGGTAACACGGACCAGGCTTCGTCCAAGCGTACAAGGGCGCTGGCATGCTTAAAGGGGGCGCTCCAATCACGACCAAAATAATGGGACTCTGGGTGCTCAAGAGTCCACGTTGTCCACGCTCTTTGAATTTCTGTAGACCCTCGAAACAGTTTGAGGGTGTCCTGAAACACCTGGGCGTCATGCGGTTGAAAATCGGGTGAAAAACGGTGCAACGAACGGCGAAGCCCATGCATGAGCACCAACTGCAGAACTTCCGGCGGCGCGCGCAGCAAGTCTGCCCGTAAAATAATTTCACGCGGAGTGACTTGCGCCATTTCAGGAAGGGTTTCGACGATACGAACGGGCAACGGGAGAGAGCGCCATTGGCCCGTATGACGTTCAATCCAATTCAAGCGCTGTGTTTGACGAAGATTGGCTTTTTCGTCTGAGGTTAGTCGACCATAGGCAAAGTGCATCGCTGTCTGGATTTTGTTTTGAAGTGGAGTATCATCTATTCCCTCAAATTTAACGTCGGGATACCCTTCGTTGTCATGTTCAAGATAGATCGAAGGAACGACTTGAACCACGCCCAACATGGCAAACGCAAGGAAAGCCCATCCACCCAGACCGTCAGGGATGAGTGAGGCTTCCGTCACCGCATGTCCAAGCAGGTGTTTGTGTGCAGCAGAAACGTGGGGCATTAACGACGAGAGCACCCAAAGCCCAGCGCCGATCAAGGCTTGTTCATCAAAGACGCCTTGAATAGACGTAGAGACAGCATGGCGCCCAAACGAAAGATCGTTGAGGGGAGCTGCTTGTAGGGGAGTTTCGACGATAAGGATCGCAGCAAGACATGCTGCGAAGGTGCGTCTAAAATGCATACTTTATTTTATGGAGTTTCCGTTGGTGAAGCTATAAGCCCTCCGGGCACAAATGCATGCCCGAAGGGCCTAGGGTCATCTAGGTCGTGCTGAAGATTGCGTTATGCCGCGGCGGCGATCATGCGGCGAGCTCTTAGCTCTTCCACCTCGCGCCGCGTCTTCGAGTTGCCCCACACCGCATTGATGCCGGTGCCCAAACGTTGCCAGACCGTGCTGGCCGAAGGCAGCTGCGGAACCGCGTCCGCGAGAAGCACTTCGATTTGTTGTGCATTTTCTGCGAGTCGATCCGCGACCTGCAGCGAATCGGGACTCGGGATCTTGGCAAATACGCGATTTATAAAACCGAGCAGCCAGGCGATGATCTGATCGAGAAGCGTCAGCGCCAAGGCCAGAGGAGCCACAACACGCGTCACAATTTCTGACGAGGATTGCGTCATTGCATGAGCCATCTCCTCCGCACGGGCGGGCAAAGAGAGTGCGCCGACGATACGCTGCGTTCCAAAATCATAGTGCGCAATCGCATGATGCGCATTCAGCACAGACGGATCACGGGACACAATCGCTTGTTTTACAACCGCATATTCCTGCGCCGCTGCCGAAACGGCCCACGGTGCCACAATGAAAAGCGCCGCAGGATTTTGCAACATCACGGCAAGGCCAGCGGCAATCGCGACAAGAGCGCTCGTGATACCGGCAAACCAATGGACCTGAATCGGACGCAATCCGGCCGCCGGTGTACTAAAGCCCAAAGTGCGAGCCAATTGCATGAATTCCCCATCTTGCTTCATAGCCTCGTATTTCTCATGCGCCCGCAACAAATAGCTATAGGAGGTTGATTTTAAGTCCTCCAAAACGGCACCTTTCTCGTAGTACACGCCTGTTTTAAGTCCAGGAATAATACTGGCATCACCGGTTACATACTGGGGCAGTACGGTAAACGTACCGTCTTTAAGGATTTTTGATTCATAATTCACTGGAATCCCGGATTCCAAGGAATGTATGTAGGCGCCCAGTTCTACAAAGCCCCCCATGAGGTTAAGAATCGGGGGGTCGTTATTTTCCGCTGTTTGACGCGCAATCATCGACGCCGATTCCTTGTCTCTTAGCGAAATTCCATCGGGGAACTGGAAATGGGGGGTCGGCTTCAGAACCAACAGCGGGAATCCACCCTTTTGTAACTTAGGAGCATCTCCTTCTTTTTCAATCAAAGGAGGGTTTTCAACCATTTCAAACAACAATTTTTCTCCTGATTCCACTCGATGTTTTGCATAAGCGAGACGATGCGGATCCACAGAATCTTTATTCAGCATCTTGAGATCGTTCACGCGATGTTGACGCAGGAGAATCATCCCATGGTATCTCTGTGAAACAACCGATTGGATATGGCGTAGAACAGACGTTTCAAGGGGTCTCAACTCACCCTGGATGGAGCGCAAGGCGCCTGTCGGGGCGACTAGCAACTCGGTGGCGACACCATGCCCATAGACGGATTGCGTCACATCCTCGGGTTCTTGGGTCGATGGATTTACAACAACGACGCGCTTTTGAACATAGGCCCCCCCATACTCTTCGGATTGGATGAGATTATGGAAGGTAGGACTGACAATGAAATAGACATTCTCAGGCTGAAATCCATAAAAATGATGTTCCTGGAAATCTCTGACTATCGATTCATAGGTACGGTCATTGGCATGGATAATAATATGCTGATTGGCCAATGCCTGTTCTGGCGAAATACCTAATGTAATGTGTTTTTTCGCCAGCCTTCGGATCGACTGATTTAAGCGAATCATGGCACGAGCACCCAGATGAATAGAATCATCATGTTCACCAAAGAAGAGTCCCGGAGGAAGAAACCACATCGCATGCTTTTGATCCTCGGTTAATTCATCCCACAACCCCATTTTTTTCAAACCGTCGCGCATACGACTGGCATCACCGCCCGCATAGTATTGCTCGACAACGCGTCCTTCCAGCTGCATACGAATGGCTTCATCAACATCGGATTTGGGAATCCTCGACTTGACAAGTTCGGGTATTTCAGAAAATCGCGGAAGTCTAAAATCAACCCCTGGAAGGAGCTTGGCGCGACGCGCAAAGGCCGTAATACGGGCCACATCGCCAGGATCATCTTGACTCGGGTCTGCCGCATTTTTTATTTCGGGCTGTAATGTATCGAGCGCAACAGTAACACCCTGGCGAGCCTTTTCTAAAACATAGTCAAACAAGAGTTCATGCCATTTGATTTGCGCACGGCGCCCATAATTGTAGACGAAGTAGCGATTCACAGCCGGGATGAAACGAGCAGATTTTCGGAGCATATCGGTTACAGACAAGGTGGGATCCATAAAGGCATCAATGCCCGCATTGGTTAGCAATTGCTCGTTCAGGTTATATCCATATTCCGCCGTCTCATGGATATAAAACATCAGCCAGAACTTAAATGGATTGGCTTGAAAGACGGGGTTTTGAGTGATCGCATCCATATGAATGATGGCTTCGAATGGAGGCTTAATTCCATTTCTTAACGACCGTACATGAACATATTCAGCACGAACAGCGGGGGGAAGCGACAATTTAAATCCTTCCAAGTGATCATCCTCAAAAGTGACCGCATCCCCAGAAATAAAGTGAAGACGCTCAAAAGGGAACATGGAGCTAAGATTTGTCCCTTCTGGAAACGGCGTATTTTCTTTAAAGTCTTTAAAAATTCCCAAGACAGCACGCAGAGCTTCACCCCCTGGGATATCTTTAAACGCATCTTTGGGCAATGTCTCAAGATCCTCTTTTGTGAGAACAACATCACGCGTCTCAATGCCGCTGGGACGCATTTTAAGCGCGCCGTTTTCACGGCGGTATTTACGGGCTCGGCTGTCTTTCCCAGAGATAGACCCATCAACTTCCGCTGCCTTTCCACAACCAGACAACCACGCAAGCGACTGTAGACGCGGAACAAAACCCGCAGCGCGTGGCGTAGACGGGGAACCGCGCGTGCCATTGTTAGAGGAAAGCCACTCTGCTGCTTCCCAAGCGCTTAAGCGCTGTCCTAAAAAGCGCTGCTCGTAAAGCGCCTCATCAAAAGCTGTAGCGCTGTCGACCTGAGGGGCATAGACGACATAAGAAATTCCACGCGACTGAAGATCCTGGACAAGCTGTTCGGTATGAAAACCGCCAACGACCAGTACGGTGGACTGCGCCGGCTGCTGGGTCTGTAAGGCCAAGGTGTTGTCCAGAAGCGGCCGGTTACGCATGAGAGCCGCCACATAAAAGTCGATACTGGCGCGCAGCGCGTCGGCTGCGTCGCGCACTTCTTTTTGCCCCAGAGACGCATCTCCTAAAAGCTGCAGCAACTGAGGCATGTGTTCCAACTGACGACTCACACGTTGAATATCTGCCAGTGTGCAGTGCTGTGCCAAGGCTTGTGACGCCAGCGCAAAACGCTGACGCACTTCAACGATAAGACGTTCCTGCTGTGTTTTGGCCAAGTGGCTCTGCAATGCAACGGCATAATCACTCAGCGAAGCGGTGAGATTGCTCGAAAGTAGCATGTCGGCTTGAAGAGACGCGGGAGCATTGAGATAGGCCTGAAGAGCGGCTGGTTGAGCAACACCATAACGATCCGCGCGAGGTTTTAGATAGTTCCAGAAGTCCTGGGGAGATAAACGTCCGGATTCAAAACGTTCTTTACGTTCTTCAATCGCAAGCACTGGCTTCGATCCGGTGGCGCGCAAAAGATCATTGAGACGGAAGAGAACCGTTTCAAAATTTACGCGAGCGCGACGACGCGCGACATAAGACTCACGGAAAATAGATCGGTTCGTTTGATAAAACGCCGGGTCTTCGACTCCTTTGAGCATCGCAGGCTGATTGCTCATGACGGAATAGAACTGAGGACCCGTGAGTTCGCCGTTTTTCAGCAGAAATTCCGCAATGTCGTTGCGGAGTTCTTTGTTTTGAACCACTGTTAAGGGCGAGTTGTCGATGGCTCCGACGGCACCTTCCACGGCGACAGCAGATCCGAGAATCTTCTTATCCGCCAAAAACTCCAAAAGTCCTGCGATATTTTTCTGCACTGAATAATTGAAATGCAGGTCCTCAATGAGGACGACTTGAGGAGCATCGGAGGCAGCCTGTTTTCCAAGCGATGCGTGAACGACAGTTCCCAGTCGTGAAGGCGGGGTTAAATGAGCATACGGGATCACAGCGGCGGCATGACTTCCCGCAGGCAAAAGCGATGAAATAACAAGTGAAAATACGACCGTCAAGGCCGTGACTTTCAAATGCAAGGTACGTTTCATGGTTGTGTAGATGTTCATAGACATTGTCTCCCTTTTAGTTATGCCGCTTCGGCAAATCGATAATACGTTTGAATCCTAAAGAGTTCTTTGGGCGAATGCCAGAGTCCCTGACGGCGTGCCCAGGCCAGCCCGCCAACTGTCAGAAGGATGACCGTCCCCAACATGACCCACGGCGTCTGCAACAACGACCAGATCCCTGCGCCTTTGGCTGCACCGGCACCGAACACCTGTCCCCAAGAGCCCATTTCAACAGGGCCTTGCGCCACAAGCCGTTCCCAATCCTGCTGCTCCTGTTCCGAGCGCCCCAACACCGTCAGGGCTTCGTCGCGATTACTCGGTTTGGCATCAAAGAGGGCTTTGGCTTCGGCTTCATTTTTCACGAGAAGCACATGCCGGAACGTCAGCGGTGCCGTGTCACGCAGACGGTATTCCAATACGCGGTTCATCGCACTCGCATCCCCATCGTATTGGGCAATCACACCCGACGTGGAAGGACCTGTACGAATCACCGGCTCATACTGATGCGCTTGTTCGTCATGCGATCCCTGTGGGAATACTGCAAAGACATGCGGTGCATATTTCACACTGCGACGGCTGGGGAAGAAAGCCGATTGGGCCCAGGCAAAAATCGAGGTTAAAGAAATGGGCTCCAGCATTCCGGAAGAAGCACGATTCAGAACAATGTCGTCCCAATCGACGCCCTGGGTCTGAGCACTCTGCAAAATCTCTTTGAGTTGATCTTGCGGAACCACACGGAACAAGGTCCCCACGCCTTCTTTTCGGATACGCTCGATTTCAACCGTTTCACGGAAGCCCGCCAGCGTATAGACAGCCAACCCACCCGCTCCATCGGCAAACGACCGAGCAAAACGCATTTCACCCATACCGGACACCGTATCATTGTGCATCAGCACCGCAGCCTCGCGATCCATGGCGATCAACACGTTGCTCACGTGGGATCCATCGGCAAGCACGGGAGCCGCCAAACGGTATCCGTCATACGCACGGCCCAACCGATACGTGCGGGCTTGGCCGTCCGAATCCGTCAACACAATGAAGCGGCCCTCACGTCCATTTACAAAGAGACGCTGCATTTCCGCACGGTAGGCCTCTGTTTGTTCTGGCTTAAACACCTGCGGCGGGTTGACCAGAAGATCGGTCAAGGCTTCATCCAAGAGACTACCTGGCACTACCTTGCTGGCACCAATCAAAGCTGTTTCTTGAGCTTCGGCAAACGCATGCGCGGCCTCCGCTACAGCCACTGTCCACTCGACGCCCAGGCGATCAAGTCCCTGCTTGGTTTTCAACTCCACCAGCTCATGCAGGAGCAAAGCGGCCAGTTCTCTTTCACTTAATGCCGCGAACGTAGCGGCATCGATATAGATGGAATTTTTTTCTGCGCCGAAGTGCGCCACCTGGAAAGCGTCGGTTCCTTTCACAAGCAGGCCGACCTGCCCCTCTTTGGAATCAATGAGGACAATATTCACTCTGGAAATAGCTGTGGCCGGATCGACTTCCCCCGCATTCTGCGGCAACGTAATACGAGCCACGTTTTGCATTAAGCGAATGGCGCTGGAAATTTTTTCCTTTTCACCCCGGTGGGCCTTCGCCCAGCCCCAGACAAGACCCGAGACCAACCGTCCTCGGCCTTCTTTCTGTGCGGCGGCAATAATCTGATTTACGGCCTCATGATCTTCTACCCCGTGCATTCCAACGCCTTTGTGGCCGTTCGCCGAAGGCGAGCGGCGTGTGGATGCCGCGGGGGTGGATCCTGCCGGAGAAGCCTGAGGAGTGGCTGGCGCCGAAATCGTCGTTCGCTGATTATTAAGGAAGGGGGTTGTTTTGAATTCATGGGTATGCACCAGCCACATGCGGTAAATCATGTAAACGATGGCCGCGCCAAAACCCACCATTTGCAGTCCGGTACGTAGTTTATTAGCACGGATATAGTCTTTCCACGGACTTAAACTGTGATACATCGTCGGAGCAGCGAAATAAATGAAGGCTGTTAAGATATAGAATGCCGATGAGACAATCAGCGGTGTGTACCACGCGTAAATCCCCCACAAACTCAACACAATCATCGGGAATGACAACAAGAGCATAATGCGCACCCCTGTCGGCCGACCCACGAAACGTACCATCAGGTTTTTATACAACGCATTTTCCGGCGACTTAATTTCCAAAGCCAACCAGATGGCTGGGAATCCTGTTGCCAATCCGAGATACAAGGTAATTAAATAGCGGAACAACTGGGGGGTCATGGGGATATAAGGCTGGAAAATCATCAATGAAACACCCAAAGCCAGAAGCAGCCCCATATAAAATGACAGTTTGCCTTCGCGAATCCATCGCTTTTCTTTCTGATCCGGTGTTTCATCTTTCAGCGCTTGGTTATCGGTGTAGATCTGAGTAAAAAATTTGAAGTGCCCCAGGGAGAATCCTTTTGCACTGATGGTAAAAATAGCGCGGCCATACATCCCAACCAGGAAGCCGACCGCCATGGGAATGACCAGTGCCGGATGGACGGCAATGAGCAAGGGCAGAAGCGGAACGTATTTGGTGAGCACGCCTTTGAGCTTGTGCTTTTCAATCGTGTAGAGAATGCCCTGGCTTGTCACCGCTTGGTTTAGGATAAGACCTAAAAGACCAAACAGCATCTGATAAGGGAACGCGGCGTAAGGACTAACCCCAAAGAGAACCACGTACACCATATAATGAACACCCAACACCAGCGTCAGCGGTGTAAACCAGAAGAAGGTGAGCGCAAAAATGAGCATGGTCTTTTGTGCATCCGTGAGATTTTTGCTGTTTTTGACACGATGGAACCAGCGTGAAATCCCCATTTCAGCAGAACCCATCGCCCACTTCACAGTTGCCACTAACGAGGACAGATACCCCACGTCTCGCCCCTTACCAAACAACAAGTATTCTTTGTGCGTGGTTCGATAGCCAGAGAACCACAGCATCACAGCCAGCATCAAGTCCTCTGAAACGTAGTCTTGAATGAACCCGCCTGAAGCAAAGAGCGCGTCACGGTCCACGATGGCGCTGTGCCCATAGAATCCGACGGCGCCAAACATATTCAAAATACGCTGCGTCACCTGGGTCCATGTTTCTTCACCGAACCCAAGCGCCTGTCCTACCGCAGAGAATGATCGGGTGTAAATATATTCACCAAAAAGGATAAGTTTTAGTTTAGGATCCCGTGCAAATTCGGCAAGTCCGTTACCAACACGTACGAGGTCATCAATCTGAAATGCTGCGTTGGCATCATAAAACACCACTTTGCTATGAACGATATGAGACGCAAAAGCATTCTGGCTGGTAGGTTTTCCGCTTTTCACCATCGTTTCAAATCGATTTTTCTCGACCAGGCTATTATTTTTAAAAAGTTGTCCATCCCACCAGAATTCGATGAAGGGGAACTCGCTCATCAACTCCACCAGTGCGGCTTTGTCTTCGGGACGCGCTGCAAAAGAATGACCGACGTAGGCCATGATAATCTGGAGCTTTTCATCCACCAGACGATTGAGCGCATTGTCTTCGCCCAGCGGCGAATTTAAGTAGCGGCGAAGCTGTGGATAAGAGTAAACCGCCAGGATACGAAAGGCTTGTCGGGCTTTGGCGATGTCGACCAACGTTTTCTCAACCAACTGGGTATGTTGAACCGCCCAGCGCCCAATTTTCTTGTTGAGTTCGTCGGACAACCCAAGATCGGCCAGTTTTTCACGACCATGTAGTTTGAGCAGGGCTGTTCGCTGATCCTCGTCCACTGACAAATGACTCACCAAATTGGCCCACTCTGCTTTATTCGAACGAATAATGCGCGTCAACGGGGTTTCGGACGCGCCATATTCCACGTTATCCATATCATCGAGCAAGAATGGAATTTTTTCTGCAAACCCTGTCACAACCATAGACAAGGAAGGCATCAAAGCCCAAAATTGAACGGCGGGCATATCCATCAAAAAGCTACCGACAAAACGCTGAAGATGTTCTTTGGCAAAACTATTTTTAGGGGCCTTGGCATGCAGGGGATCTTCTAAAAGTGCTTTATGCTCCGCATCACTGATACGACGTTCGTTGAGAAATTCATCAAGCTTCGCTTTCCAAAGGATATTCCAAGTGTCTTCAACCTCTCCACTCCAGCCATCCTTTGATTCTGTGGGAATCATCTTTCGATAAAAATATTGCTGTGCCAGGGTGTATTTTTGTTGGAAGTCGTTCCAATCGCGAACTTGCCCCACACCTTCTTTCTTCCCTTGGTAATACCCAAGAATCGTCATGGCGATATACATGGTACCCGCCATACTCAAAAAGACCATCAGCGCTGTAAGGGAGAGGGTGGCGCCCCCGTGTACCAAAAAGGATGTTTGGCTGGTCTCGGAAAGGTTCTTGAGCATAATCATCGTCCACTGCAGCACGTAGTAGTTGAAGATGCCCCAAAGACCCGTCTGCAAGAGTAGCAGCTTCGCAAAGTTGGCATGTTGCCCTGAAATAACACGGTCTTTGGCGTTGATCCGCGCATTCACGATGGCACGTACGATACGCATCGGTGCCGCGTAAATGAGCTGGGCGATCGCCTTGCCCACATTCACCATAAAGGCAATAAACCCTCGACGGTCCGCATAGGTCTTCAACCCTGGCGTCTTACCGCTCTTTTGCTTCTCATTCAATGATTTCAGGAATTCTTTTTTCTGCTCAGCCGTCTGACCTCTCGTAGCGTTATAGTTCTTAACGAAATTGCTGTTTTTTCCTTTAAACTCATCTTTATTCTCAAACAAGTCACGAATATCGTCCCAGGTCACCACCAGTTCTTTATACGGATTCTGCTTATAGCCTTTCTCCACCCCATCTACGGTTACTTTCTGGTCCATCAAAAATCCGCGGATCGCAGACATATCCGCTTCCATTTCAAGCCGAGCATTCTGATAAACGTTTGCTCCGAGCGACATCGTTCCATCTCCCCTGCGCTGAGAGAGCATCATCGCCATGGCCTTATCCGTAAGGTAGTACCGTAAGGAGGACGCTTGCGCGCGTGCATCAAGGGTTTCTTCGAAAACCAGCTCATGAAGGACGATCCCAAGAAGGGGATCTTGATCGAATTGATTCAGAGTAAATTTTCCACCATGCGCGTTCGACCACTCGGCAAACTTCTCTGCATCCACTGGATATAACTCCGTGGCTGTGATTGGATGTAGCCCGAAATTTTCTTTAATCCGCTTGAGTGTACGCCGGATCAAGGCCGAGTGCGAATGGATCGGATCGTCAACAGCGACTCCGAATGCACGCAAATGTTCTTCGATAATGGGCAGATAAATCTGATCAATCTTGTCGTAAAGTTCGAGAGGCGGCGCTGGATTATCTGTTCGCAAGGCCGCGTCAGCCAGGGATACAAGCTCAGCCATCTCAGACCGTGGGACCTGGTAGCGCTGCAGCGCGCTCAGTGTGACCGTCATGGCCTCTTCACTTAATTCAACGGCTGGGCTAGCCTGCGCCTCCTGAAGGCGCTCTGCTTTCTTCAAAGCACGACGACCCACAAATCCCAATACAATCTTTACAAACACTCCGATAATCACAAGCGATGACATAAACCACACAAACTCGGTCCAGTACTGTTTCGCCGGATAGATCGGCTGTTTATCGACAAACTGTCCGTCAATATAGGTATAGAGCGCTCGATTGGTACGATGCCCAATCGCCAGCGGCTCGGCTTCTGTAACAATCTGCTCTTCGACTTGATGTCCGTTAATCACAGAATATCGGATGGTGTCGTACTGTTTTGTGGGAATATCGTGGGATCCAAGCTTCGTAGCCAAAACCGGCAGTTCATAAGGCGTGTTTTGATCGTACTCGATCATCTCGAAACCGCCAATCACCGGATCCACATTCGCCAGACGACTGCGTACCATGAGGTATTTGCGTGTCACAAGATGCCCGGTCGTTACGTCATACTGCTCCCCACGTTTGGTGTCGGCGTGTGTAATGTCATAGCTATACACAGAAATAGGCGATGCATGGTCACGATTGACGACCGCTGTGCCGATATAGCGCTTCGTTTCCCCCTGTTGCTGGTCCCTGTCATACAGAATACTTCCTGGCAAGATGCCGGCAGGTGCACGTTGGAACCCTTGGCGATTTAATTCAGCATCACTTTGTTCGGCCAACCACCATTGGTTGACGACAAGGCCGCCGTCAAACGTGCGGCGTAAAATATCGGCCCCCAAAGGATGGTCCGGGATAATGTAAAGCGCATTGTTATAAACCGGCGTGTTTGTAAATTGCGCCGATTTGGAGTCCCCTGTTAAACCGTAAATGGTCTCTGACATTTCCGGGAGCAGCGTATCCGGTGTAATGGGGGTCACGAATGATTTGGCATTTTTCCAAAAGGCGTTTTGTTCCGCCTTCGGCATGTTGGGAATAAGCGTCCCCGCGCGAACAAACCGTTTGGTTTCATATTCCGCCATAATTTGGTTATCTCCCGTCAACCGATAGCTGTGTTGTGCATACCGACCGTCCCACTGCACCGTCACCGTGCGGTCCAGACCCCGGTTGGTCATGAGAATTTGTTCCAGCGGGTCCCCGGGGAGACGGTAGTCAATGGATATACCGCCATTGGCCATGACCACAACAGCGGGCTGAACCTGACTGTCTTCGCTAAAGCCGTAAGAAGCCAATTGCTTCTTCACACGATCCGGTAGCGCTCCGTACCCATCGACATTGCGATTTCCTTCTAAGCCGGCCTGCTTAAATTTTTGAACAAGCGTATCTCGACCGGTCATCGCCTTAGGCAACGCCGCGGCAAAAGCATCACTCGAAAGTCCGTGCATGGCACTGTCCATCGTTTGTTGCGCAGGGTAGTACACATCCCAGACCTTTTCATTGCGAACGGTGAGCGTGCTGTGTTTAAGCTGTTCTGAATTGTCACTGACATAGTCATGCAGCGTTTCCCAATTCCCCAACTTCACCTTTTTGAGACGCCCTAATTCATCAAACGTTCGGGTTTCAAATTGACGCCCTTGTTGCTGGGCGTGCTTAATAAATTCATCGTGCTGAACTGATAAGTCTTTATTGGGGTCGTATTTTTCACCGCGAGGGAGGTGGTAAATGGACACTTCACGATATCCATTTTGCTGCAGCGGGCCGACCACATACACTTCGTCGACTTCCTGGGCTCCATTACGCTCAACAATATGAAACAACGGATAGCGGGTCCCCAATTTCGGGTCAAAGCGGGTGGATCCGAGGCTCGCGCCGCGGATATCCAATGGCGACGCATCAAACAGAACATCTTCCTGCGATCGAGTCGGGATTTTAGATCCTCGGCCAAAACGGGAGCCTTGCCGAGAAGGGAGCGACCGCCAATTCCAGCGTGAGGATCGGCCATCCGATCTGCCTCGGCTTCCCAGGGCTGAACGGTTAGGCGCCGGCTCAATCTTGATGCGTAGTTGTTCGGGGCTCACACGGCGCATTTCCTGGCCTGTTACTGACTCATGCTTTCCGTTGAAGTTAATTTTGTGGCCTTGGATGATGACAGGGTCATAGCGATTGATAATCAGGGTCATATTTTGGGCTTTCCACTGCCACAGCATATGCCCCTGGTCATCCCAGGATTCGTAGCGGACGAGCTGGCGGTGATCAGAATCTCCGTAGGTAATCAGACGAAGTTCTTTGGAAGCCGGGAGTTTTCGAACGGAATACCATTCCACCGTCTTACCATCAGCGCCATCTGCGCGAAGAGGCCGAGCCGTGCCTTCGGCGGGATCGTAATAGACACGGCGATAGAGTTTTTGTTGCTTGGGGTTGCTCGGATCTTTGGTATACACTTCACGCCATGCCAGCTTATCCTCGCTGACATAATGTTCAATACGTCGCGTACCGTCTAGAGTATATTCCCAGATTAAATCGTAGCCGCCGTCCGGATAGGTTTTGGTTTTAATGAGGTTAAATAAGAGTGGATCTTCGTGCTCAAACGGAGGCCCTCGTTTGGCTTCTTTCACCATGGCTTCCGCTTTGGTGAATTTGGCTTCTCGTTTCACCAAATTGGCTTTCGCGCCTTTTTCCCCAAAGCTGGCAACGATACCTCCATCCGCTGTCGCATAGCCCCCATCCGGAAGCTCTGTCAGCTTCCCAGCATAGGGCTTCGACAACATGACCCACCCGCGGTTCTTTGTTTTGATATAGCCCCACTGCGTCTCACTGGCCGTCATTTCCGTCTGTCCCTTCAGTGAAAGATCCAGCAGGCCCACAATCTGCCCGGCATTGTTGCGAATCACCATCGAATCGACAGGCAGCATAATGGGATCGGATTGATGGGACTGGCCATTAATCACCAGGTTGTACGTAAAGCTTTCCGGCTTCTTCAGGGCTTCGATTTTCGAGAGCATCGGATCGGACCAGTCCTGAACCAGGTGCGGGTCCTTTCCGTAGGTCCAGAAAATCGTGCCTTTGGCTTTTTCCTGTAGCGCTCTAAATTTTTCGTAATTCGGCAGATATTCCAGCACATACACATCGCCTTCTTGCTTCACGTCCTTATCTAGGTGACTATTCATCACCACAGCACGTAACACGTCATTTTCTGGATCCAGGGTGCGAATTCCGTTCACTGTTTTTAACTTATAGGTATATCCCACAGACGTTCGCGTGACGGTCACTGTGGCAGGCTGGCCGTTAATTTGAATCTGCGATTGCGCAGATCCCTTTTGAGCCGCAATTTTTTCCAGAGGTAGCATATTCAGAAGCACCGGACGTGCATGTCCATTCACCTCTTCAATACCAACGTTGAAAAGTTCCCAGGTGAAAGGAATATACCCAAGCGCCTTGATCACACTGGCATTGTCTTCTCCCAGAGGCCCCGCATAACGCAGCACGGCCAACGCGTCTTTCTGCCGACTCAGCTCATCGGCCACGGTATACGGTGTACTTTGGAGCGTATCGGCGATGGCTGCGGCCCCTTCGCCCTCCTTCACACGCACGGCAACACCCACATCCACGGTCATCGACAAGGCCTCAATGCGACGGACCAACTTGTAATACCGATACCCGCCTGTCGTCAGGCCGCCATCGGCGGTAACCATCGGCTCGAGTGAAGAGCCCTTCGGAAGGCCCACGCCTTGCAGTAAAAGAGCCGTATCTTCAGGAGCCCCTACCGACACCCAGTGCCGTTCCCGCGAGTTCATCAGTGCCGCAAAACGTTCGGCCGCCGGAATACTTAACGTCTTATAGGCCGCCACTTTGACGTCATTGCCTTCGCGCTGGACCAGCATTACCACACCGCGATCGACGCCCGTTTTCGGATCCATGAGACGATAGACTTCGTTGTAATCCTTATAGTGGGCAAATTCTTTTCCGCCATTGATCGTGGCACGCTCGAAACGGTAACCGTCGGCGGTTTCACCTAACGCCAGTGCCAACTGCACAGAAAAAGGATCGGTCACTTGATAGGTTGCTTTGTCGGCATGCAGGTTCCGTTCCACCTGTTCCAACAGCGGTATGCCGTCATTGACCAGCCGTTCGGCATCAAAGATCATGGGCGCATTATTCACCGTACGCATTTTCATACGCAGGATTTCGCCCGTCGGCCGGCCGTCTTTGTCCATCATCATGTAAATCGCATTCCAATCGCCAATACGTACATTCACACGTTGATACACCGGCTTTCCGGGTTCATATTCGCGCTGAATCGCGGCCTGCGCTTCGAAACGGGAGACCGTTTTGTACTGCTGCAAATTCGACAAGTCGTTGACACGACTTTCCACCTGTCCTCGGGTACGCACGCGAGACCAGTAACGACCCTGTTCGTCTTGAACTAACGTAATATTAAAAGGATCTGACGCCATGGCATAGGCTTTGACGCGATGAAAGGCCAGCCCCCCATTGCCTTCGGCGGGAAGTTCCAACGTGACATCGGAAGCGATGAGACGATGTTCCCCCAGAAGGGTTTCTGCCGGCTCTTGCATCCAGTAGCTGTTCAGGGGATTTGTGTCTTGAAGCGCGCGAGCATAGTAAGAGCGCCCTTTAACATTCGGCTCCCAAGCAAAGATAAACACTTCCTGGATGCCTTGCGGATTCTTCGCCAGCACAGTGAGCATGTTCTCATTGCCCTGATCGAGCGTATTGCGACTGACAAACGCTTGCGAAATGACTTGATAACGATACTGTTTGAGATGGGCTTCGATTTCCGGGGGAACGGTTGTTTTTTCCCACTCCCGCTCAGGCGCAACAAACCCACGGTAGGTCCACATACCATCTTTGGATTGGGAGTAGGCAGCCTCCTTTTGATACTGGAGCCCCCCTTCGCTGGGCTGAATGAGTCGTACTTCCAAGGGGATGCGGTGGTCTTTCCCAAATCGCACGTGGAAGGTATTCTGACTGACCGGATCATTCCACACTTCCCACGCCTCATCCGGCAACTTACCGATATATCGCGCTTTGGCAGGCAGCGGCATTTGCGGGGGTACCGACACCGTAAAGTTGAACGGGCTCTGGGTCATGGCATTTCGGATCGACTCGGGATTATTGAAATCCCACATATAGACTTTGTCTTTTTGGGCCACACCCAAAGCCGCCATCGCTTCATTGGATTTTCCTGTTCCACGTGCCAC
>CAZDML010000029.1:0-13437 GCA_964506645.1 uncultured Elusimicrobia bacterium
ATCTTTCGCTTGCGCAGTTTGTACCGCCGCCTGCGAGGGCCTGCCGTTTTCGTGTTCGTCATGAATTTCGAGCCGACTCCACCCAAAAGCTCGCGCGCCAAGCCGCGGCGCAGGGGGCGCCCGAAGGCTATCTCTGGATCGCTGAAACACAGACGTCAGGCCGCGGTCGTTTGGAACGCACGTGGGCATCCCCCTGGGGCGGTCTTTGGTTTTCGCTCCTCCTTCGCCCCACGTTGCCTGCCGCTCGGCTCTCTTCCTTGGCGCTTGTCACCTCGCTCGCCTTGGCCGACGCTGTGGAAGCAACCACAAACGTGCCTGTCAAAGTGAAATGGCCCAACGATTTGGTGGTGAAGGTCGGTGGGAAATTCAAAAAATTGGCCGGCATCCTCACTGAAATGAATGCAGAGATTGACCGCACACACTGGGTCGTGATCGGCATCGGGCTTAACGTCAACAACACGATCCCCAAAGCACTGTCCCCCATCGCTGTATCGCTCGTCGACCTCACTGGGAAGTCGACGCCGCGCGCCAAAATCCTCAAAGAGTTCTTAAAATCTTTCGATTCCGCATATCGGGATTTCCAGCGGTTGGGGTTTGAGGCGTTCCGTAAAACCTACTGGTCCCGCTACTACAAACCCGGGTTGCCGACCCGGCTTAAGACTGCCCAGGGCTTTATAATAGGAAGGGCCGCTGGCGTTGACCCCCAAGGGGCGTTACTAGTAAAATCGTCTGGTATTCTTAAGCCGATTTGGGAAGGCGAGATCTCTTTGTAGGTCCATTCTGCTTAAAATTCCTCATTTAAATGAAAATAGGCACCAGCGTTACTGATCTTATTGGAAATACGCCGCTTCTACGGCTCGACCGCCTGCGTTATTGGCTGGGGGAGCGGAAGGTTGAGCTCTATGCCAAAGCCGAGTTCTATAACCCGGGAGGAAGTGTCAAAGACCGCGCCGCTTGGTCCATGGTCAAGGGGGGGATCCGAGACGGGAAGCTCACCAAAGACAAGATCATTATGGATTCGTCCTCCGGCAACACCGGCATCGCCTATGCGATGATTGGGGCCGCCCTCGGTTACCGCGTCGAGCTTGTCCTGCCGGAAAACGCCAGTGAGAAGCGTCGTATCGCTGAAGCCTACGGTGCCAACGTTATTCTCACCGACCCTCTGGAAGGATCAGACGGCGCCATCGTGGAAGCCCAGGCTCGCCTCAAGAAAAACCCCCAGAAATATTTCATGCCCGATCAATACAACAACCCCGATAACTGGAAAGCCCACTACGAAACCACCGCGAACGAAATCTGGAAGCAGACGGAAGGTAAAATCACCCATTTTGTAGCCGGCATCGGGACCTCGGGTACGCTCATGGGGACGGGTCGCCGATTGAAAGAGCTTAACCCGAAGATTCAAATTATTGCCGTCGAGCCGGCGACGGCCCTGCACGGCCTGGAAGGCTTAAAGCATATGGAGAGTTCGATTGTTCCTGGGATTTATGACTCCAAGGTTCATGATAAAAAGATCCCCGTGTATACCGAAGACGCTTACGAGATGGTCTGTCGCGTCGCCCGCGAAGAAGGGCTGCTGATCGGGTGGTCTTGTGGAGCGGCGGTTCAGGCAGCTTTCGAAGTGGCACAGGGACTCGAGAGTGGCGTGGTCGTGACCGTGCTTCCTGACCGCGGTGAGCGTTATCTGGACAGTGCCTTCTGGCGCGAAGTCTTGAGCTTCTGGGAAAAGCGGGGGAAATAATGCCGCCGTCGATCTCCTTTACCGCCGACGCATGGAGCACGCTGCAGAAAGTGGCTGAAGAGGCTTATCCTTTTGAAGGATGCGGTTTGTTGGTGGGCCCGCTCGACAAAGAAAAAAAGGTGACGCGTATTGTGACGATGAAGAATGTCCTACGCGACGAAGGTCGCGGCCGGTTCGACTTCTCCTTCTCTCCTCAGGAATTTGTTCAGCATCAGATGGCGATTGAACGCGATAATCTTGATGTCGTGGGGATTTATCATACGCATCCCGATCATCCGCCGCGCCCAAGCAAAACCGATGAATCGCAACCGATGTTGTCCGGTTGGATCAATGTGATTGCCTCCGTTCATGGGGGGAAATTTAAAGAAGCGAAAGCGTGGTGGCGCGACGATGAAAAGGTTCCGTTCGAAGAAACAATGCTCCAATTCGGACCGAAATCTTGACAAGGCACGGATTCTGTGAGAAAATCAGCGATCTCGAAGTACTCCGATTTAACTGAAATTTATAAATTCCACCTGGAGGCCTAACATGGCAGAGACACTCGTAGTGGTCAGCAAAGTGAAAAAGATCGTAAAAGACGCGGGACTTCGCACCGGCGGCGATTATGTTGACGCTCTGTCCGCGCGCATCAATGATTTGGTTCAAGCATCCATCAACAAAGTGAAGTCCGATGCCAGCAAAAAAACGCTGGGGGCGGAAGATCTCTAATTCGTCCGCTACACGTCCGGGGCGGCGACTCCCCGACGTGTGGAAAGCGCCGGTGGCTGTTTCACCAGCCCCCGCCGCCAACTCGGTTAAGGCGATGTTTGATGGCATCGCACCGCAATATGACCGATTTAATGCCTGGGCCAGCCTGGGTCTCCATCAGTACTGGAGAAAGCAGCTGATCCAGCGAGTCCCCGAGGGAGCTCGGGTACTTGATATCGCAACAGGTACAGGGGACGTCGCGATTCAAGCGAAGTCGCAGGGTTATGATGTGGTCGGCCTCGATTTTTCCGCTGCCATGATTGAACGGGCACGAGAAAAAGATTCCGCCAGCGGTATCCGCTGGACTGTCGGTTCCGCCGACAAACTGCCGTTCTCCGACCAGTCGTTCGGATGTATCACCTCGGCGTTTGCCCTGAGAAACTTCTGGACTTCCCTGGATAAGGTCTTTAAGGAAAACTTCCGCGTTTTAAAGCGCGGGGGGAAAGTTTTGCACATGGATTTTGGCCGACCCGATTCGGCTTTTTTCCGCTGGGGACACAAGATGCACCTGACGTACAGTGTGCCCCGGATTGGCCAGTGGCTTTGCGGTAAAGAGTGGCCCAACGGTTATCTGGAATCAACGATTGATCAGTTCCATGAACCGGGGGAGATTAAACGACGGCTCCTCATGGCTGGTTTTGAGAACGTCTCACAGACCCCTCTGATGTGGGGTATAATACGCATCTACGAAGGAACGAAATGCTAGCGCAATACGGACATATTTTCCTCTTTGTACTGTTCGGTATGAGTTTTGCGATCGTCAATCTACTGGTCGCATTTCTTATCCGTTTTAAGAGCAAGGACAGTCAGGGAAAAATCGCATACGAGTGCGGCATGGAACCTCTGGGAACTCCCTATGTGCCAACCGATATCCGTTTCTACGTGTATGCGCTGCTCTTCGTCGTTTTTGATGTGGAATCGCTTTTTATGTATCCGTGGGCGGTGGTGTTTCGTCAGATCGGTATGATTGGGTTTATTGAAATGATCGTTTTTGTAGCGGTGCTCGCACTGGGCCTGATGTATGTCTGGAAGCGTGGCGCACTGGAGTGGGAGAACTAAATGGGTATTTTGCTGGATAAGGGCCCGCTGTACGCTGAACATTTGCCAGGCGGTTCGTTGTTTTTGACTACGGCTGACACTTTTGTGAATTGGGCGCGCAAGTCGAGCATATGGCCGTTGACGTTTGGTCTGGCCTGCTGCGCTATTGAGATGATGGCCTCCTATGCCAGTAAATACGATTTTGACCGCTTCGGTGTTATCCCGCGTCCGACCCCCCGCCAGGCAGACCTGATGATTATTGCTGGCACCGTCACCAAAAAAATGGCGCCGCGTATCGAATTGCTTTACCATCAGATGCCGGAACCGCGATTTGTGATTTCCATGGGGTCATGTTCGAATTCAGGCGGACCCTATTATGATGCCTACTCGGTGTGTAAAGGCGTGGACAAAGTAATCCCCGTGGATGTGTATGTGCCCGGATGTCCACCGCGTCCGGAAGCCCTGCAGCAGGGTGTGCTCGCGCTGCAGAAAAAAATCATGCAATACAGTATGCTGCAGGCTGCCAAAAAGAAAGCCGCCGCCGAAAGCGTCGCCTAGGGCCCGAAACAACTCCATGACCAACGACGAAATTCTCTCAGCGATCCAGGCTAAATTTTCCGATGTGCAGCCGATCGCCCCGACTGCCGGACAAGCACGCGGAAACGAAGCATATGCTTCTGTCCCGGCCGTCAAGATCGTAGAAGTATGCAAATACCTTCGCATGGATCCGCCGCTGCATTTCGATTTCCTCTCGTTTCAAACCGCTATCGATTTTAAAGACCGTTTCGAAGTGGTGTACTACCTCACGTCCACTTTGCATAAACATAAACTCGTTTTAAAAGTCACTCTGCCGCACGATAACCCGGAACTCCCGAGCGTGACCTCGGTCTGGCCGACCGCTGATTGGCAGGAGAGGGAAATGTTCGATTTGATGGGCATCCGATTTAGTGGTCACTACAATCTGCGCCGCATCCTTCTTCCGGATGACTGGGAAGGCTATCCGCTGCGCAAAGACTATGTCGCTAAACCGGACCGGTACGACTAATTTTTATGGCTGAAACGACAGTTCCTAAACACGCCGCTGAAGTATTCCCGACCCAGGTGCCAGAAACAGGCATGTTTATCAGCCTGGGACCCCAGCACCCGTCGACACACGGGGTGCTGCGCGTTGCCATCACCGTGGATGGGGAAAAAGTAACGAGTGCTCAGCCGGATTTGGGCTACCTGCACCGCGCGACAGAAAAACTTGCAGAAAAGCGAACCTATCCACAAATCATCGTTTTGACGGACCGGCTCGACTATCTGGCGGCCATGACCAACAACTGGTCTTACTGTCTGGCTGTGGAAAAGATGATGGGCGCTATCGCCCAAGTGCCCGAGCGCGCGGAGTATTTGCGCATTATCGTGGGCGAGCTGCAGCGCATCGCTTCGCACTGCGTGTTCCTGGGAACGTATGGGATTGACATCGGCGCGTTCACGCCGTTCCTTGTAGCCTTCGGTCGTGAGCGTGAGCGCATCCTGGATCTCTTTGAAGAAATCTGCGGTGCTCGCTTAACGTATAACTACATACGTATCGGCGGTGTCATGGCGGATGCCCCGGCCGGCTGGGAAGACCGCGTCCGCGCCTTCGCGAAGGACATGTACAAGCGTATTGATGAGTACGACACCCTCCTGACCTATAATCCGATTTTCATGGACCGCACTCAAAACATTGGCAAGATGACTCCGGAAATGGCGATTGCCTGGGGTGTCACTGGCCCGAACCTGCGTGCCACCGGACTCCGGGCCGATGTACGCAAAGATGATCCTTACAGCCTCTACAGCAAACTTCAATTTGATATTCCGGTGGGCAAACAAGGTGACTGCTGGGAACGCTACTGCGTTCGCGTGCAGGAAATGCGCGAAAGCTTGAAGATTATTGAGCAAGCGCTCGACCAGATGAAGCCGGGCGACACGATGGCAAAAATCCCCAAAGTCTTCCGTGTGCCGGCGGGCGAAGGCTACGGCCATCTTGAAGCGCCGCGAGGCGACCTCGGCTTCTATATCGTCTCCGATGCGACGGCGAGCCCGTACCGTATGCACATTCGTGCCCCTTCCTTTATTAATCTGCAGGCACTTCAACAGCTCATTGTCGGATGGAAGGTCTCCGATGTTATCGCGATTCTGGGCAGTATTGATATCGTTTTGGGTGAGGTCGACCGCTAATGCTTGAACTCGGACCGCACCTCTCGGATCTCTTCAGTATGCTGCGCGGGTTCTTAACCAGCCATGGCATGCCCAGCTGGGGGGCTCGGCTGTTATCGATGTCGCTGCAGACCTCGATCATTGTGACGCTCATTTCGCTCGTGCCCATGGTGCTTGTATACGCCGAACGAAAGGTATCTGCATTCATGCAGGCCCGAGTGGGTCCGATGCATGTGGGTCCATGGGGCATTTTCCAGACCTTGGCAGACGGTATTAAGCTTATTTTTAAAGAAGATATTGTTCCGAAAGGCAGCGACTGGTGGCTGCATTATCTGGCTCCGATCATTGCTTGCGGTCCTGCCTTCGCCTGTTACGCCGCCGTGCCGTTTGGTAAAGGTATGACGCCTGTTGACCTCGATATTGGTGTGCTGTACATCTTTGCGATTTCTGGGATCTCGACGATTGGTATTTTGGTCGCGGGTTGGGGATCGGGCAATAAATTTTCCATGATCGGTGGACTTCGCGGTGCGGCACAGCTTGTTTCCTATGAAATTCCGCGCGTTCTCTCCGTCGTGCCTGTGCTTATGTTTTACGGTAGCCAGAGCCTTCGCGTCATCGCTGAGGGGCAGCAGATCCGCTGGATGGGCTTTTTGCCGAAGTGGTTTATCTTCTATCCTGTGATTGGCCAGCTCGCTTTCCTGATTTTCCTTATCAGTTCCGTTGCAGAAACCAACCGTACGCCCTTTGATATCCCGGAAGCCGAATCCGAACTTGTGGCCGGTTTTCATACCGAATTCAGTGGTCTTAAGTTCGCGCTTTTCTTCCTGGCGGAATATGCCTATGTGTTCCTGTCTTCGGCGATGGCCGTGGCGCTCTTTCTGGGTGGGGGAGATGGTTTCCTGTTGCCGAACGGCCTTATTCCATCCTGGATATGGTTTATCGGTAAGACGTTTGCCATCGTATTTATTTTCCTTTGGTTCCGTTGGACGTTCCCACGGTTACGCGTGGACCGCTTGATGCAGTTCTGTTGGAAATTCTTACTGCCTTGGTCGCTCGTGAATATTCTTTTGACCGGCGGCTATATTCTCTGGAGATAAGATGAGTATTCTGGCGAACATCGTTTTTGGCATTCTGGCCCTGGGCGTCATTGGCACGGCCGTGGCCGTGGTTGCGCTTAAAAACATGTTCCACAGCGCATTGGCGCTGGTGGCAACGCTTTCGCTGATCGCGGGATTCTTCGCGCTGATGAGCGCTGACTTTTTAGCAGCGAGCCAGATTCTGGTGTATGTTGGCGGCATCATGATTATCATGCTTTTCGTGATTATGTTTTCGCAGCAGCCGCTCGATGCGTTACAACGCCAGGTGAACGACCAGTGGCTCCCGGGACTCCTGCTTTCACTGGTGGTCGGTGCGGCGCTGGTGCGCAGTTTGTCCAAATTTACTTCCGAGCACCACGGCTTTACGGAGTTGAAGCCGACCACGGTTTCCATTGGAAGGCTTTTGCTGGGCGAGATGGTGTTGCCCTTTGAAGTCATCTCGCTGGTCCTTCTGGCGGCCCTTGTAGGGGCGGTGCTCTTCGGGCAGAAATCGGAGAATTCGAAATGACCCTTTCTCATACGCTCATTTTATCGGCCATTCTTTTCAGCTTGGGAATCTACGGTGTTCTGACGCGCCGTAATATTCTTGGCATTCTGATGTCTATTGAGCTCATGTTTAATGCGGCCAATATTAACCTCGTGGCTTTCAATCATTACCTTCACCCCGGAAATGTCTGGGGACAGGGCTTTGCCATTTTTGTCATTACCCTGGCGGCGGCGGAAGCCGTGGTCGGGCTGTCGTTGGTTCTGGCGATTTATCGAAATATTAAGAGCGTCTATACGGAAAACTTAAACCTCCTCCATGGCTGAGCACGCATATCTTATCCCGCTGCTTCCTCTGTTCAGCGGTCTCATTATTTTCTTCTTCGGGAAATGGCTTCCGAAAAAGGGCGCCCCGCTAGGCATCCTGGCGATTGGCACCTGTTTCCTGATGTCGATTGATCTTTTTTTGATGTTGGAAGATGGGTCGCTTAAGATTCCTTTTGAAATGAGCTGGACGTGGTTCTCGGCAGGCATTTTCCCATTTGAATGGGGTGTGCTGCTCGATGGGCCGTCTGTGATTATGCTTCTGGTGGTGACGACCGTCAGTCTCCTCGTTCAGATTTATTCGCTGGGGTATATGCATGATGCACCGCGCTTTAAGCGGTTCTATGCGTATCTCTCGGTGTTTACCGCCGCGATGCTGGCGCTGGTGCTAGCGAACAATTACCTGCAGTTCTTCATCGGCTGGGAAGTGATGGGTGCCTGTTCCTATCTTCTCATTAGTTTTGAATTTGAGCGTGAATCAGCAGCAGCCGCTGGGAATAAAGCATTTTTAACAACGAAGCTCGGCGATCTCGGCCTTTATGCCGGTCTACTTTCGATTTTTCTGGTGGTTGGCAGTCTCAACTTTGGCCAGATTCAGAATCACTTGGCGGACGGTAGCGTCAGTCCCAACTGGTGCTTGTTGATTTCGCTCTTGCTCTTTGCCGGTGCGGTGGGGAAATCCGCACAGTTCCCGCTGCATATCTGGCTCCCTGACGCGATGGAGGGCCCGACACCAGTCTCGGCTCTCATCCATGCGGCGACTATGGTGGCCGCTGGTATTTATTTGGAAGGCCGAACCTATGGCTTCATAATCCGAGCGCCTATGGCGCTGACCACGATTGCCTGGGTGGGTGGTTTCACGGCATTTTTTGCGGCGACAATTGCGCTTGTCTCCGACGACATTAAGAAAGTGCTTGCCTATTCAACTATTTCTCAGCTGGGGTACATGATCATGGCGATGGGCGTTCTGGGCTACTCCGCCAGCTTGTTCCATCTGACCACGCATGCGGCTTTTAAAGCCCTACTCTTCTTGGGTGCAGGCTCAGTGATTCACGCTGTCCATACCAACGATATGTGGAAGATGGGCAGCCTTTCCAAGCAGATGATGGCAACGACACTGACTTTCTTTGTGGGGTCGCTGGCGTTGGCCGGTGTGCCACCGTTTGCCGGTTTTTACTCTAAGGATTTGATTCTGTCTGCCGTTTATGAGGCGCATCACCCAGTGCTCTTTGGGGTCGCGCTTTGTGCTGCTTTTATGACTGCGTTTTATATGACACGTGCTTGTGCTCTGACTTTCTTGGGGGAGCCGCGCGATAAAGAACGTTTTGTGCATGCCCATGAGTCGGAATGGAGTATGACAATCCCATTGATGGTCTTGGCATTTCTTGCCACATTGATCGGAATTCTGATGCATCTGGGGCATGTGACGGAGCACCTGTTGGAGTACCCCTCGCTTCCGGCGATTCATGAGCCGTTGTGGATCATTGGTGCCGCCACAGGGTCGGCCCTCTTGGGAATTGCTCTTGGTTGGTATCTTTATGTGAGCCAATTTGGTGTGACTGAAAAGCTCGCCGTCAGTTTTGCGCCGGTGTATAACTTTCTCAAGAATAAGTGGTATATCGATGAACTTTACGGCATTCTCTTTATTCGCCCGACACAGAAGCTGGCGGAGAAAATTGCCTGGTTCGACTATAACGTTGTGGACCAATTTTTTATCGATGGCTTTGGCTGGGTCACGAAGTGGTTGTCCATCGGCAATAGCTGGGTAGATGACAAGGCCGTGGATGGCGCCGTTGATGGGACTGGTTTTGTTGTGAATGCCTTTGGCGCGGCGGCTCGAAAGATTCAAACGGGTTTCGTGCAGAATTATTTGTTCGTGATCACGGTCGGCTTCATGATCTTGGTCTTCTGGAAAATCTTTTAAGGGAACACGTCCTAGGAGGACATTATGCAGGTGCTTTCAATCATCACATTTATTCCACTCATTACCGCGGCGCTGATTCTGTTTGTGCCGAAAGGAAATAACAAGGCGGTCCGACTTCTGTCTGCCGTTGGCGCTGGAGCAGCGTTTATCGCTTCACTCTGGCTCTGGTCACACTTTAATGGGGGGACGGCCGACTTCCAGTTTGTTGAAAAGGTGGCATGGATCCCGGCCTTTAATATCCACTATTTCATGGGAGTCGATGGGATATCGCTGCCGATGATTGTTTTGACCACATTCCTTTCGCTTCTCGCCATAATCGTGTCTTTCCATATCGAAGAGCGTGTGAAAGAATACTTCTTCTTCTTCCTGATGCTGGAAACGGCGATGTTGGGCGTGTTCTTAGCGCTCGATCTCTTCCTCTTCTATGTGTTCTGGGAGCTGACACTGGTGCCGATGTATTTCCTTATCGGAATCTGGGGCGGTCCAAAGAAAGAATATGCGGCCATCAAATTCTTCCTCTTTACTCTGTTCGGCAGCGTGTTCATGCTCTTGAGCATTCTGGCGCTCTACTTCCAATCTCAGCCACATACCTTTGACTTTACAGAACTCTTGGCTCAAAACGCGACTTTCAGTCCACGCTTTCAGCTCTTCTGTTTTATCGGGCTCTATATTGGCATGGCGATTAAAGTTCCGGCCTTCCCGTTCCATACGTGGCTGCCGCTGGCGCACGTGGAAGCACCCACCGCGGTGTCCGTCATTCTGGCCGGTGTTCTACTGAAAATGGGCGTGTATGGTTTGATGCGCTTCCCTTTCCCGCTTTTGCCGGTGGCGACGCATCAGCTGATCGGTTATGTGGCGATCATTGCCATGATCAATATTGTTTACGGAGCACTCTGCTCTTTGGCGCAGACTGACATTAAACGCATGATTGCGTATTCCTCGGTGAACCACATGGGCTATGCTCTCCTTGGACTGGCCTCCTTGTCGACCATTGGTTTTAACGGGGCTGTCCTACAGATGGTCAACCACGGCATCATCACAGGCGCACTCTTCATGCTCGTTGGCGTCATCTACGACCGCGCTCATACCCGTGACGTCAACGCCTTTGGCGGTTTAGGTGCGAAGCTGCCGGTGTATACAGGTTTTATGACCGTGGCGTGTTTCGCGTCGCTCGGCCTGCCGCTCTTAGCCGGGTTTGTCAGCGAATTCCTCTGCTTCCTGGGCGGTTTCCAGGTGTATCCGATTCTGACCACGGTGTCGCTGATCGGTGTACTTGTCACCGCCGCGTTCTTCCTGATCATGATTAAGAAAGTGTTCCTCGGTCCTTTCAACACGAAATGGGAAAAACTTACCGATATGGACGGCCGCGAACTGCTGGCAACCACGCCGCTGCTCGTGCTGATGTTCGTCTTCGGGTTGTTCCCGGCGATTTTGATGAACCCGGTGAATGCGAGCATTACACATCTGGTCGATCTCTTAAAGCTTCCATAACATGAATGCCCTTCGACTTCTTGGTCCTTCGACCTGCTTAAGCGTTTTCGCTTTCATTCTCCTTGGCTTGGATGCCGTAGCCAAGGGCGTGAATGACCGAACTCGTCAGATTGGCTCGAGCCTCACACTCCTCGGATTGGCGATTGCTGCGATCCTCTTGAAAGCAACCCCTGTTGTTCCTGTGATGTATGCACGCAACATGCTGGTCTGGGATGGACTGGCCTATTTCTTTTCCTGGATTACATTGCTCACTGTTCTTGTCGTTGTGTTATTAAGCCAGTCCTATAAGCCATTTAGCCATATCCGCATGAACGCCTACTGGGCGCTCATGCTTTTGTCAGCCATCGGACTGATCATGCTTGTGTCGGCCAACGACTTCTTGATGATTTTCTTGTCGATTGAACTCTTTGGAATCCCGTCGTTTATAATTGTAGGTTATCTGCGTAGCAACCAGCGTTACCACGAAACCGCCCTTAAGTTTTTATTGATAGGCGCCATCTCTTCAGCCATGCTGGCTTACGGCATTTCGCTCGTCTACGGTATTACAGGAACGACCTCGCTCTCCCAGCTTAAAGACGCGCTTCCGGCGCTCCAGGCGGCAGGCCCGTTGGCATTGCTCGCTCTCATATTCATTCTGGTTAGTTTCGGCTTTAAGATCGGGCTTGTGCCATTTCATATGTGGGTACCAGACGTCTTTGAAGGCGCTCCGGCTCCGATTGCTGCTTTTATCTCCGTCGCCCCCAAAGTTGCGGGTGCGGCGATGGCGCTGCGCGTGTTGGGGATTGCAGTTCCCAGCGGTGATCTCGGCTTTTTATCTGTCTTGGCGGTAATTGCTATTCTGACTATGACGGTGGCCAATGCCATTGCTTTGCAGCAGACCAATGCCATTCGCCTCCTGGCGTATTCATCGATCGCGCACATGGGGTATATCCTGCTGGGTATCATTGGTGGGGGAGATATGGGTGTGACGGGCGTGTACACCTACGGCTGGGCCTACCTTTTCATGAACCTTGGTGCCTTCGCGATTGTGATTGCGATGTCGAATGCCGTTGGATCGACACAGATCGCTGCATTTTCCGGTCTTGGACGTCGCGCGCCGGCGCTTGCGGCGCTTTTAACACTTTTTCTCTTAAGTTTGGCGGGATTGCCACCCACCGTTGGGTTTATCGCAAAATACTATGTACTCTCCGCGGCCTATCAGTCGGGCTGGATCTGGCTGACGCTGATCGGTGCGGCAAACAGTGTCATTGCGGTCGCTTATTATTTCCGTATTCTGCATGCGATGTATTTTCAGGAGGCCACGTCGACTCAGCCGATCGATCTACGTATGACGGATCGTCTGACTTTAGCTGCAACCTCTTTTGTGACGCTCTTCCTCGGGCTCTTCCCGGGGCCGTTCTTGACCGCACTGCAAACGCTTTCCATCTGGCCTAAATCATGAGTGTAACGCCTTCCGTTAACCGTGCAAAAGAGGAAAGTCGCTTAGAAGATCTCTATCAGGTCATCTTTCCTTATTTGTTACAAACCGAGAGAGCCTTGCAGGATGTGGCCACGCGCGGCAAGGGATTGATTCCAGAAATCGTCAGTTATGTCGTGCAGGCAGGGGGTAAACGTCTTCGTCCAGCCATGGTTGTGCTTAGTACGCAGCTAGGCGGTGCCCAGACCGATGATGCCATTACCGTTGGAGCTGCTTCCGAACTCATCCATTTGGCCACGTTGGTTCACGATGATATTGTGGACCGTGCGGTTCTTCGGCATCAGAAACCGACGGCAGCGGTTGAGTTTGGCGATGACGTTGCCATTCTTCTGGGCGATTATTTATATGTGGAGGCATTTTCACTCTTAGCCGGGATCAACGACCCAGTCTTGGTCGACCTTTACGCACGATCAACGCGAACGATGTGTCAGGGGGAAATCAATCAGGTGAAGTGCCGCTTTTCTCTTGAGCTTACCCTCTCGGAATACCTTTCATTTATCGATAACAAGACTGCGACGCTGATGGGGACGTGCATGCGTGCGGGGGCGCGTTTGTCGCGCCTCTCGAGCGATCAGGCGACAGCACTCGGCCATTACGGTTGGAACTTGGGAATGGCGTTTCAGATTATCGATGACACACTTGATTTAATTGGCGACGAAGAGGTGACTGGAAAAACCCTGCGCACCGATCTGGCCAATGGGAAGCTCACATATCCGCTGATTTATCTTCGCGATAAGCTTTCTCCGACGGAAAAAGAGACGTTTATGTCCTATTTGCGTGATCCGTCGGATACAAATGTGCCAAAACTGATTGCCTGGCTCAAAGACTCAGGCGCGATCCGTGAAGGGTTGCGTCAAGCGGCTAACTTCGCCTCCCAGGCGAAATCCGCGCTTCAGCAATTCCCGGATTCCACGCCGCGTGCCACGTTAAG
>CAZDML010000029.1:13447-18724 GCA_964506645.1 uncultured Elusimicrobia bacterium
ACATCGTCACCCGTACCCGCTAACATAGTTCTCCTGTGCTCCGGTTCTCCGGTGCACCCGTAACTACAGGAGCACGGGATCACAGGAACACAATCTTTCTTATGAATCTCTGGGACCACTTAGGCGAACTCCGCCGCCGTTTACTCGTTTGTGTCTACGTGCTCTTAGTGGGGCTCGTGGCAGGCTTTTTTTGCGTGGAGCCGATTACACAATGGCTGGCGGCTCCAGTGGGGAAGCTGGTGTTTGTTCATCCTACGGAAGCTTTTGCCGCGCAGATTAAAATTGCCGCAGGTGTATCGTTTCTCATAGGCCTTCCGGTGTTTCTTTATCAAGCCTGGGCGTTTATCGCCACGGGACTCAACCTGAAAGAAAAGCGCTATGTTTTATGGGTAATTCCAGGGTCCTACGCTCTGTTTATGGTTGGAGCAGCATTTTCTACGTTCTGGGTATTTCCGCGAGCTGTGCATTTTCTGCTGACGCTCAAGACGAGTTCCTTGGAGCCGATGATGTCGGTGGAAGCATATCTCGACTTTTTTTTATTGTTAGCGCTGGCTTTCGGAGTCCTTTTTCAACTGCCTTTAGCTTTTCATTTCCTTGCAAAACTGGGCATCTTAAAACACGAGTTTCTCTCTAAAAATAGACGTATTTCGTATCTCGTCATCTTTGTCCTGGCTACACTCTTTAACCCTGTGCCTGAGGTTCTAACCCAGTTGGTCCTGGCCGGAGCTGCTATAGCCCTTTTCGAAACGTCCATCTTTTTGATAAGATTTGAGAGTCGTAAGCAATAAACATCCCGCTCAAGACGCTTCTTGAGCAGGATATTTTCTTGTTTAAATCTAGAAGGGCTTCTGCTATAATACGTACTCTTCTGATTCAAAATTAGAGATATTTTAAAAAAGGAAACCACTCGTTAAATGGCCACTATTTCTATGAAAGCATTGCTCGAAGCTGGCGTACATTTCGGGCATCAAACACGCCGCTGGAATCCCAAGATGTCGAAATATATTTTTGGATCCCGCAGCAACATCCACATTATTGACCTTCAGAAAACCGCAAAAGAACTTAAAAAGGCATACAAATTTATCCGTGAGACAGCCGCCCAGGGGGGAAGTGTCCTCTTTGTCGGTACCAAGAAGCAAGCCCAGGAAGCTATCGGCACCGAAGCGAAACGCTGTGGTGCTTTTTTTGTGAATGAGCGATGGTTGGGCGGAACTCTTACCAATTACGAAACAATTAAGCGTTCGATCGCGCGTCTGAATGAACTCGATAAGATGAAGTCGGATGGTCTTTTCCGTGTCATGTCGAAGAAAGAAGTGTCGCGTCTGGAAAAAGAGCGTGCCCGAATGATGAAGACGCTCGATGGATTTAAAGGAATGGGCGATCTTCCGAGCTGTCTCTTTGTGATCGATCCGGTGCAGGAAAATACGGCCGTTCTTGAAGCGCGCCGCATGGAAATCCCGGTCGTCGCTGTATGTGACACGAACTGTGATCCGGACCTCATTGATTACCCGGTTCCGGGCAACGATGATGCGATCCGTTCCGTAAAACTGTTTTGTACCCTGATGGCCGATGCGATTCTGGAAGGAAAAGCAGAAGCCGAGAAAGCTGCAACCCCGAATGCGGGCGATGCAGGTGCCGCTGAACAAGCGGCCACGGACGCACCGATTTCTCTTTCCGAGTCGCCCGTCTCCGAACCTATCACTCCGTCTCACTAAGGTAAACTCCCATGGCTGAAACCAACGGCGCCCCCATTACGGCGGGCCAAATTCAAGAATTACGCGAAGCAACCGGCGCAGGAATTATGGAATGTAAAAAAGCACTCCAGGAAGCGCACGGCAATATGGACAAAGCCAAAGCGTGGTTGCGAGATCGCGGCGTTGCGATTGCCGCGAAGAAAGGCGGACGTTTGGCGAAAGAAGGTCTCGTGGGTAGCTACATTCACGCGGGCGGCAAGCTGGGCGTGCTTGTGGAGCTAAGCTGTGAAACCGACTTTGTAGCGCGTACGGAAGATTTCCAAAATCTGCTGCGCGAGCTTTGCATGCAGATTGCTGCAACAGCACCGCGCTGGGTCTCCCGTGAACAGGTTCCGGCTGAAGCAATGGAAGAAAAGCGCAAACAATTCGAAGCCGAAGCGATGAAAGAAAAGAAACCCGCTGCCGTAGCAGCGAAAATCGCCGAGGGAAAGCTCGACAAGTATCTGTCTGAATTCTGTCTTCTGGAACAGCCGTATGTTCGCGAACCGTCTGGTAAAGTGAAGATCAAAGATCTTCTCACGGAAGCGGTGGCGAAGATGGGTGAGAACGTTCTGGTTCGCCGTTTCGTTCGTTTTCAAGTCGGCGCAGAATAGTCGTCCGATCTCGCTGTTGGCCTCGCATGAGGTCTAAAATCTATCTATAATCACTCCTACAGCGATGGCATCCCGTAAATTCAAGCGAGTCCTTTTAAAAATCTCCGGTGAAGCATTCCGCGGCAAAGAGCGGTATGGTATCGACGTGGATGCCGTTCATGGCTGGGCCAAAGAAATCGCGCAATCGCTTTCCGGTAAAGTACAGCTCTCAATTGTTGTCGGCGGAGGAAACATCTGGCGGGGCACATCCGACCGTGCACGTGGCATCGACCGGGTGACGGCGGATTACATGGGCATGATGGCGACTGTTATTAACTCGCTGGCTCTGCAGGATGCGCTGGAAAGCATGGACGTGCCGACCCGCGTTCAGAGCGCGATCGAAATCTCTAAACTGGCTGAACCCTACATCCGCCGCCGTGCCATCCGTCATCTTGAAAAGGGTCGCGTTGTGATCTTTGCAGGGGGTACCGGCAACCCTTATTTTTCAACCGATACGACAGCCGCACTTCGAGCTGTAGAAATCAGCGCCGACGTGTTGCTCAAAGCCACTCAAGTGGATGGTGTTTACTCGGATGATCCGCGCACCAATCCAAAAGCCAAGCGCTTGAACGAACTCACGGCGATGGAAGCGATTCGTAAGCGACTGCGCGTGATGGATACTACCGCTTTTTCTCTGTGCATGGAAAATAAACTGCCCATCGTTGTTTTTAGCCTCTACCGACCTGGCAACATCCGCCGCGTCGTTCAAGGCGAAGCCGTTGGTACTCTGATTCGGAGCGAATAATGTCTGTCCAAGCCCTGCTCGGTCCCCTTGAAGAACAGATGAAAAAAACCCTCGATAAAATGCGAGGGGATTTTGGAACATTGCGTACAGGCCGCGCCAGTGGTGCGATCCTCGAAAATATCCGTGTAGATTATTACGGCGCGATGACGCCACTGAACCAGCTCGCCAATATCGGTGCGCCGGAAGCGCGCACCCTGGAAATTCGCCCCTGGGACAAAGCCTCGCTTCAGGAAATTGAAAAGGCCATTTTAAAATCCGACCTTGGCCTCACGCCGAACAGTGACGGTTCAATGATTCGACTGCAAATCCCGGCGCTTACCGAAGATCGCCGCAAAGATTTGATTAAAGCGGTTCGTAAAATGGCAGAAGAATACCGCGTTGTGATTCGTAACGAACGTCGAGACGCCATTGAACGGCTTAAAAAATCCGAGAAAGCGAAAGAAATTAGCGAAGACGATCGCACGCTAGGCGAACAGCAAATCCAGAAAATGACGGATCTGTACGTTAAGAAAGTGGATGACATGCTGACGGCCAAAGAACGCGATATCATGGAAGTCTAGCCGAACCGGCTATGGTGTCCTCTCTCTTGCTCCGATCGAAACCCTCTGCTGCCAGCGAACAAGCCATCCTCCGAGAGCTCGACGCTCATAAAATTCCGCGCCACATCGCTATTATCATGGACGGCAACGGTCGTTGGGCCAAACAGCGCCACATGCCTCGTATTTTCGGTCACCGTGCGGGCATTACTTCAGTCCGGGAAGCCGTCCGCGCCTGCGGGGAGTTAGGCGTTAAAGTTTTGACCCTGTACGCTTTTTCATCTGAGAATTGGATTCGTCCTTCCACCGAGGTTCAGGCGCTGATGCGACTTTTGGAAGATTACCTCCAGCGTGAACTTCCGGAACTGCAGACCAATAATGTCCAGCTGCGTGCCATCGGTCGTATCCACGCGCTCCCTCAGGGCGCTCAAAATCAGCTACGCAAAACGATTGAGGCTACGGCTAAAAACACAGGATTGATTTTGAATCTCGCGCTCAATTACGGGGGTCGTCAGGAAATTATTGACGCTTGCAACCGCGCATTGCACGATAAGATTAAAAAAATCGATGAGGTCGAATTCTCGCGCTATCTGTATACAACCGACTGTCCGGATCCTGACCTTTTGATCCGCACCTCAGGCGAAATGCGTATTTCTAATTTCCTGCTCTGGCAGATTGCGTATGCCGAGATCTACATTACACAGACCCCCTGGCCGGAATTCCGCCGCCTCCATCTCTACAAAGCCATCGCGGATTATCAGCGCCGTGAGCGCCGTTTCGGGGGGCTCTAGGCCTCTCGCATGCTCCTTCCCCGCGTCTTAACGGCCCTGGTCGGCATCCCCTTTCTCCTCGCTTCTATTTATTTTGGTAGTTTGCCTTTTTTCTTTTTCTTTCTGGGCGTGGTCCTGCTGGGGCTGCGCGAGTTTTATTATTTAGCGGAAGAGTCCGGCTACCCCTGTTACTCCTGGATCGGTCTGGCGATGGGGGGGCTTTTGTTCTGTTCTGTTTTTTTGAATGGAGTTGCCTTTGGCCAAGTCACCGACAACCAGTCGACCTCGTTTTTCATCGCCCTCATTCTGATCGTGCTGGTGATGCGAAGTTTGACACGTGGAGCCACAGAAACATTGCTTTCGGAATGGGCTGTCACCCTTTTCGGTATTTTCTATGTGTCCTGGTCGCTCTCCCATTTACTTCTATTGCGTGACCTGCGGCCGTATGGGCAAACCGTGACCTATATGCTTTTTGTCATGATCTGGTCGGCAGATATTTTTGCTTACCTGGTTGGCAAGAAATGGGGCAAGCGTAAGCTGGCAGAATCGGTCAGCCCAAAGAAAACCTGGGAAGGTACCTTTGCCGGCGTGGGCGCAGCCGTTGTTGCGGCGCTGCTTTTCCAGGTTTGTTCCCTCAAAGGGCTTCTTCGCGTACCAGAAGCAGCGTTATTGGGTGTTGTGATCGGGGTGTTGTCGCTCGTCTCCGATTTGGGCGAGTCTCTGATTAAACGCAGTGCCGGGGTTAAAGACTCTTCCAATCTATTGCCGGGTCATGGCGGCGTGCTGGATCGTTTTGATTCTTTTTTACTTACCGCGCCAATATTCTACTACTACTGGGCA
>CAZDML010000030.1:0-18122 GCA_964506645.1 uncultured Elusimicrobia bacterium
CCTGCTTTGTCGATCTTAAAGTAATACGTAATATCAAAATGCGCCGTGCCGCTGGACAGACGCGACTCCACCACACTCTTCACACCCAGCGAAGCGCTGGCGAAGTTCCGGTTCGATCGTTTAAATTCGAGTGCAAACGTTTCATTTACCCGACGCACATTCGGCATTCCCGGAATGGAAATCATCGTATCGCGAGGGATAGAAAGGACATCCAGAAACCGTGTCATCGGGTTATAGGAAACGACCATCATCGTATCGGAATGGCGCGTATTGTCTTCGTAGTCGCTACCGATCAATAGTCCGGTAATACGCTCGCCTCGGCGCAGTGCCTGCGCAACTGGACTTTGCGTGTTAATCACCATCGTGATGAGCGACAAGCTCATGCAGATGATAATGACGGGAATTTCAAACCAGCGTCGAGAGTTCATTGGTAAATGTGGTGCTGGTGGATGTAGCGGTCAACCGCAGCAGGAACCTGATAGCGAACAGACTGCTTTTGCCGTATAGCTTTACGGAGGGTATGACTTGCGATCGCCACGGGAGGCATGTCAACGTGGGCGGTCTGTGCGCGCACCCTCGCCGGAAGCGCCGACCAGCGATGCTCAAGTCGGTCCACCACAAGAAAGCGTGCTTGTTTTAAAAGCGTCCGGCCCTGACGCCACCGATCGATTTGTGCCAAAGAGTCGCTACCCAGAATAAAGTGCACTTGGGCACGCGGCCAGAGCGATTTAAAATGCGCCAGTGTCTCATAGGTATACACGGTGCGCTTCTGAGCGGCTTCCCATGCGCTGACTGAAAAATGTGGGTAGCCGCGTACGGCCGCGCGTGTCATCGCCAAGCGATGACGGGCAGATGTTACAACCGATTTATGCGGAGGCTGACCGGTCGGCAGGAAGACCACACGGTCGAGGTGAAATTGGGCTTGAGCCGCTTCCGCCATGAGGAGATGCCCGATATGCGGCGGATCAAACGTGCCGCCGAAAAGAGCAATTCGCATACTCAATTTCCAATACCCAAGCACCAAGCTCCAAATAAGCTCCAATAATTAACTTTCAAACTCATTGGGGTTTCTTTGTCTCTGTTTAATGATTGTTTGGAGATTGGAATTTGGTGATTGGTTATTCACGTATTTGGCCTGTTCCGTGCACCACATATTTCGTGGTCGTGAGCTCACGTGCGCCCATCGTGCCGCGCGCATGAAACTTGCGGGTGGAGATGCCAATCTCCGCGCCCAAGCCAAACACGCTGCCGTCATGCAGCCGCGTTGAAGCATTATGAAACACCGCCGCAGAATCCACCGACTTTAAAAACTGCTCGGCATGGGCCGCGTCTTCGGTCACAATGCTGTCGGAATGGCCCGAGCCGTATTTATGAATGTGGTCGACTGCGGCGTCCAACGAATCGACCACGCGCACGGACACGATCAGGTCGAGATATTCCGTGGCCCAATCGGCTTCGGTCGCGGCTTTGGCTGCTGGGATAAATTTCTGCGTGGTCGCATCACCGCGGATTTCCACGCCGGCCTTCTGATAGGCTTCGCCAATCACGGGCAAAAAGCGGGCGGCCAGATTTTTATGAACGAGCAGCGTTTCCATCGCATTACAAACACCGGGGCGCTGCACCTTGGCGTTGAAAGCGATCTTCTGAGCCATGTCCATGTTGGCTTTGTCATCCACATACACGTGGCAAACGCCTTTCCCGTGACCCAGAACAGGGACCGTGGCGTCTTTCATGACGGCGTTGATCATTTCTTCCGACCCACGCGCAATAACAAGGTCGACCAGGCCGTTTAAACGAATAAGTTCCTGAATGCTGGTGCGGGAGGTGTTCTGCACAAGCTGGACCGCTGCTTCGGGCAGGCCCGCCTGCTTGAGCGCGCGGGACAGCGTCAGAGCGAGGATCTGATTGGAACGAAACGCTTCTGAGCCGCCGCGTAAAATGACGGCATTTCCAGCCCGCAGGGCCAGCGCGGCGGCATCGACCGTCACATTGGGACGGGACTCGTACACCATCCCGATCACTCCCAGAGGAACGCGGACTTTATCAATCCGAATGCCGTTGGGGCGAGTCTGAGTTTCTAAAATTTCACCGATGGGATCTTTTTGTTGGGCGATTTCGCGCACCCCTTTGGCCATCGCTTGCACACCCTGAGTCGAAAGCTCCAAGCGATTTACCAGGGCCTCGTTTAAACCCGAGGCTCGGGCCGCGGCCACATCGGCCTGGTTTTCCTTCACAATGGTTCCCGCCGCCATTTCCAGGGCAACCGCCATCGCCATTAAAGCCTTGGTTTTGGCCTCGGCGGTGACACCGGCAAGCACCCGGCTCGCCTCTTTGGCGCGCTGGGCTTGCTGAAGAACGGTAAGGGTTGTAGCGGCGGTATCCATATAAGGACACCATTCTACCACATCGACGTTTCTCTAAAAGGGACCGCTACATTGCTCCCAGCCGGCGAAAAGTTCCATAATGCCAAAGCGTCGCCCCGGCGGATTGTAAGCCGGGGTCCACAAAAGGGTCGGATGGGTCCCGGATAACGAAATTCCGGGACGACAGCTTAAGGAGTCTTTCATGAAATTTTCCAAAACTTTTCTAGTCCTCTCTCTCGGATTTTTGTTCCTTCGTATCCCACCCGCTCACGCCGATGCTCCGGTCGCCAAACTGGGGGACACCACGCTCATGGAAAGTGAGATGCAAAAAGACATTGCCATGCCCTTGTATGAAGCCGAAAACAGCCTCTATCAGGTAAAAGAAGGCTGGATTACCCAGAAAGCCCGGACCTATGTGTTCGACAAAGCCGCCAAAGACGCCGGGCTCACCCGTGCCGCTTGGGATAAGAAAGAAGTCGCTTCCAAAATTAAAGAACCGGCCAAAGCAGAAGTCGACGGACTGCGCAACAATTTCCCCCCAGAAAAAGCCAATAGCCCAGAAGCCACCCAGCAAATCGTGGATTATTTGAAGAACCAACAACGCGCCAAACGCGAGCAGGAACTCTACGGCACGCTCTCCAAAAAATACGGGGTCACAGTTCTGATTAAGGCCCCGGAAGCACCGCACATCGATGTGACCTACCGCAAGGATGACCCTGCGGTCGGCGCCGCCAATGCCCCCGTCACCCTCATTGAATTCACCGACTTCCAATGCCCATTCTGTCAACGTTCTCAGGCTGTCCTCAAACAGGTAGAGGAGGCTTACAAAGGAAAAGTGAAGGTTGTCGCACGCCAATATCCGTTGCCCTTCCACCCGCGGGCCAAACCGGCGGCCGAAGTCGCTCTGTGTGCGAACGAACAGGGAAAGTTCTGGCCGATGCGTGAAAAGCTTTTTGCGGAGCAGAAGCTGGAAGAAGCGGATTTCAAACAATACGCGAAAGACCTTGGACTAAAACAACCCGACTTCGACACATGTGTCGCGGATCACAAATATGCGGCGCGCATTGAGGAAGACATTGCCGATGGGCAGCGCTTCGGCGTACGTGGAACCCCGCATTTCTTCGTGAACGGCCGGCCGATCAGCGGCTCGCAGCCGTTTTCAGCGTTTCAGCAGATTATTGATGCGGAGCTCGCGAAGAAATAAACAAGCTCCAAATTCCAATAATCAAATAAGCTCCAAAAAGAAAAACACCAAACGGTTTATACGTTTGGTGTTTTTTCGTTTCTTTGGATCTTGGAATTTGGTTATTGGAGCTTAATAAATGCGGCGGGCTCCCGCATAGTGCAGTTGGTAATAAGGATCAGAAAGCGCATTGACCGTGACACCCCACTTCTTCCCCCGAGCGTGGATAAATTTGTTGTTGCCGGTATAAATCCCCACGTGCGAGATTCCTCTCTTATAGGTGTTCTTAAAAAACACCAGATCGCCCGGCCTCAGTTCGCTTGACCTGATCGGATGGCTCTTGTCATACATCGCCGCACTGGTCCGCGGCAGCTGCCACGACTTCACATCATGGTAGACGCGCATCACAAATCCTGAACAATCGATGCCCTTCTTGGTCGTACCGCCAAACACGTACTTTGTTCCCTTGTATTTCATCGCCTGTTGAACGACCTTCTGTCCCGTGCTGGTGGCCGGAGCATCCTGCGTTTTTCGGCCGTAGGGCTTGTGCGCGACTTTGGTACGGCGAGCGTGTGTAGCCGCGAAAGCACCACGTGGCTTGGAAGCGAGTGCATCGGCCTCTCGGTCTTCGAGGGGACGGGCTTGAGAGAACCACGGGCGATGCGCCCCACGCTCAGCCCACGTTTGAGAAACCCCTGCGGTCAGGAGCAGGCCTAAGACAAAAGCTGTTTTCCGGGTCACCATAGGGATAGGTTTACCGGAAAACAGCTTTGAAATCAAGGGAGAATTCTCCTCTTGTCTGCTTACTTGGCCGAAAAGACAAGCCGTTCTGGATTTTTCGAGGAAGTCCCGACCTTTACGGTCGACCCTTCCGGGACTTCTCCAGCAATCACCATCCGGGCCAGGGGATCGAGCACCAGTTTCTGCAGTGCACGTTTAAGGGGACGTGCCCCAAAGGCCGGATCAAACCCTTCCTTGGCAATGGCGGCTTTAGCATCGGCACTGACATCCACTGTAATTTTACGGTCAGCCAACCGGCGAATGACTTGCTTGAGCTGAATTTCAATAATCTTGTCGAGCTCTTTGGGTTCGAGCCGATGAAAGATCACTGTTTCATCAATGCGGTTCAAGAACTCGGGCCGGAAATGCGCTTTGAGCGCCATATGAACCTGCTCGCGCATTTCTTTTTCATTGCGGGCGTCCTGTATGAAGTTCGACCCGATGTTGGAGGTCATGATGATGATCGTGTTTTTAAAATCGACCACCCGGCCCTGGCCATCGGTCAGTCGGCCGTCATCCAAGATCTGCAGGAAGACGTTAAAGACTTCGGACGCCGCTTTTTCGATTTCATCGAACAAGATAACCGAGTACGGCCGGCGACGGACGGTTTCCGTCAGCTGCCCGCCTTCTTCAAATCCCACATAGCCCGGAGGCGCCCCGATCAAGCGGGCCACGGAATGCTTTTCCATATATTCGGACATGTCGATGCGGACCATGGCTTTCTCGTCATCGAAGAGATACTCGGCGAGGGCTTTGGCCAGTTCCGTTTTCCCCACCCCCGTCGGCCCGAGGAATATAAAGCTGCCAATCGGGCGATTCGGATCGGAGAGCCCGGAGCGGGAGCGCCGGATGGCGTTCCCCACCGCGTTGATCGCTTCATTCTGTCCGATCACTCGCTCATGCAGTCGCTCTTCGATTTTTAAAAGTTTCTGCATTTCGGATTCGAGCATGCGGGAAACGGGAACCCCGGTCCATTTGGAGACGACCTGGGCGATGTCCTCGTCATCCACTTCCTCTTTCAGCATCCGGTTCGTTTTCTGAAGTTCGGCTAATTTTTTATTGTCTTCGTCGAGCTTCTTCTGAAATCCCGGGATCTTTCCATAGCGGATTTCTGACGCCTTGGCCAAGTCGCCCTGACGTTCGGCTTTCTGCTCTTCGGCTTTACTATCTTCCATGTCCTGTTTCGTTTTCCGGATCGAGGAGATAATTTCTTTCTCCTTCATCCAGTGCGCGCGCATGCTCTTGGAATTTTCTTTCAGATCAGCGATTTCTTTTTCAATTTTTCCAAGCCGTTCCTTGCTGGCCGGTTCACCGGCATCTTTCTTCACCGCTTCGCGTTCAATCTCCAGCTGCCGCATGCGGCGTTCGATCACATCAAGTTCCACCGGCATGGAATCGATCTCCATGCGCAGGCGGCTGGCGGCTTCGTCGATCAAGTCGATGGCTTTATCCGGCAGGAAGCGGGCAGTAATGTAGCGGTTGGACAGCATCGCGGCAGCCACAAGCGCACTGTCTTTAATACGCACGCCGTGGTGAACTTCGTAACGCTCTTTTAAACCGCGTAATATAGCGATGGTGTCCTCAATCGAGGGTTCACCGACAAGAACTTGCTGGAATCGCCGCTCAAGCGCAGCATCCTTCTCAATATATTGGTGATATTCCTTGAGCGTGGTCGCGCCCACACAGCGAAGTTCCCCGCGAGCGAGCATCGGCTTCAAGAGGTTGGCGGCGTCCATCGCGCCTTCCGTCGCGCCGGCGCCGACCAGCGTGTGGAGTTCATCGATAAACAAAATGATCGAGCCCTGGGCTGCGGTGATTTCCTTCAAGACTGCTTTGAGTCGTTCTTCAAACTCGCCGCGATATTTGGCGCCGGCAATAAGCGCACCGAGATCGAGTCCGATGACTTTCTTGTTTTTAAGCGTTTCCGGCACATCCCCTGCGACAATGCGCTGGGCGAGACCTTCCACGATCGCCGTTTTCCCCACCCCAGGATCACCGATAAGAACAGGGTTGTTCTTGGTACGACGTGCGAGGACCTGGACCACACGGCGAATTTCTTCGTCACGACCAATCACGGGATCGAGCTTGTTGGCGCGTGCCGCGGCGGTGAGGTCACGGCCATATTTTTCGAGCGACTGGTATTTGGATTCGGGATCGGGATCCGTCACCCGTTGCGCCCCGCGCACCTGCGTGAGGGCTTTGAGCACCGCATCCGCCGTGACACCCTGGCGAGCCAAGAGCTTCGCCGCGTCCGAGCCCGACGCCTTCAGGAGGGCCAGAAACAAATGTTCGGTGGAGGTGTATTCATCTTGCAAAGACTTGGCCATGATTTCGGACTGCTCCAGAACATCCTTCAGTTCGCGGCTGATGTATGCGTCTCCGCTACCGCCGGAAACAGAGGGGCGCTTATCGAGCATAGCTTCAACGGCCTTCTTTAAAGGAAGCTGGGGAATGGCAAGCTGGGTCAACACAGCCGATACGGCGCCTTCCGGCTGGTCGAGCAAGGCCAGTAGCAAATGGTCGAGTTCGAGAGATTGATGGCCACGCTGTTGGGCGAGGCTCTGCATCGATTGAAGCGCTTCCTGGGCTTTGGTTGTTAGTTTTTGAAGATTCATGGGGGCACCTCAGGGATCCAACTTAACTAGCAGTCTATACTAGACACTGCTAATTTTAGCTCCAGGGCCTCCATTTGTCAAGAGCATCGAGACATCAATCAAGAATACCGTGAATAAACGCCTCCCGAAGAACTCTAAGAAGCGACGAGGGTATTGAGCCAGGAGGATTTTATGCCCATTGAAGAAAAGATTTATCGGATCCGAGGCCGGCAGGTGATGTTGGCGTCAGATTTAGCACGCCTTTATGGCATTCAAACAAAACGTTTGAATGAACAGGTTCGCAGGAACATACAGCGCTTTCCGCAAGACTTTATGTTCAGGCTTACTCTTCAAGAAATGAAGGTTGTTTCAAGGTCGCAATTTGCGACCCTGAAACAGGGGCACAATATGAAGTACCTGCCCTATGTCTTTACAGATCTGGGTGTAGCCATGCTCTCCAGCGTTCTGAATAGTGAACGCGCCATTCAAGTAAACATCGCGATCATGCGGGCTTTTGTAAAACTGCGACATGCTCTTAGCGTTCGGAGGGATATCACGGCAAAAGTAGAACACATGGAAGGCCGTCTTCATCTGGTGGAGACCGATGTTCGGTTTCTTCGAGAAGACCTGCGCGAGAAGAAAGAGACCTTTGGAAAGCCTCCTGCTCAAATCAAAGGATTTGAGAAAGAATAAATTTTTCGCTTTTTGTTAAGCGGCGGTGCGGAAGGCAGGCTGTCGAACAAAATGGGTCAGGTCGCCGTTGGGCAAGAATTCGGCTGCCAAAGCAGCCCCGTGACCGAACATCAGAAGAGAAATAAGAGCCGAAACGGACGCTCCGAAAGGACTTGCGGAGAAAGTCCCATGCAACAACGTCACGTTAATAAAAGATAAGAGTGCCAAAGCGATTCCGTTGAAGAGTGGCCCTCCCAGCCATGCCCATCCCTGAGCATTTTGAACACGTCCATGCAGCACCACGTCCTGCCATGCCGCACGGGCTCTTGATTTCTTAGAAGACAATAGGATGTGACCCGTTTCATGGATCGCAGTGACACCCCCCATCGCCAGGAGAACAATCAACACCTTCCCCAGAATTCCTTGATGGTCCAAAAAGCGCACAAGAGCCGATCGTGCTTCTATGATTTCGAGAACTCGCCCATCATCGTAAATCGCAATATAGGTAACATCCTCCGGCGTTTGATGATAGAAGAAAGACGCATAAAGAATAGCCCCCTCACGCCTAGATTCCCCCCACCGGACATCGCCAAAGGCTTTCAGATTGGGGTCCACCGCCACATTTCGAAAGTCCGATCGGACCAAAGCGAGCACTTTTTCGGCTGTCTGCTGTGTCTTTAAATCGGCTTCTTCCGGCACACTGCCCTCTTGCGGATGTTTCCAGGCAGAGAAATACGCCTGCAAAGTGGTCAACGGCTTCTGTTCGCCGCTACGCTGCGACATTTTTTCGACGCGTAAAGCCGCCGTGGCAATGCGCTTACTTTGATTGCCATCTTCTTTATTCAAGAATGCCGTCGGCCAGGGGGCCCCATTGTAAGAACGGGCGGCTGTTTTGGGATCAATGACGGTAATGATGTCTTGGCTCAGAGGCCGGTAGAAGCGAAGATCGTAGATGGCCGAATAATCTTCATCTCCTCGTCCCTGCTTTTCAAGCACAAGCCCTTTCTTTATTTCAATTTCTGCCAGTGCCTTGTCATAGGAAATACGCGTCAGCGCGGGATAGCCCAACGCCTGTGCTTTTCGTGCCAGCTCAAGAACTTCTTTTTGATAGTCCAAATAAGCCAACGCTCTCTCGGGATCAGAAGAATCATATTTTTCTGGATCTCGGCTTTGCGTGTAGGGCGATTCCACTGTATAGTCATACCCGCGCGCTAGACGATTTTTTAGCACTTGGTAAGCCACATAGTTTTCCCACATCTCCCAAAGCCACCATTCAATCACCATTTCCGCTGGACGATTGTCGAATCGCGCGAGATCCACGCCTCGGGCCTCGAGGGCTGCCCTCATTTCTTCAGGGTTACGGATGATGCTTTCGATATTGCGATACTTTTCAAAACGTTGTTTAACGGCGGCTGGCAAACGGCGCCCGTGATCCAGCGCAAAGAAGGTATCCAAAAACCCGTCAAACCAAGGTTGCAAATATTCCCGGTGCTCCGTCAGAACGAAGGAGGAATCGGCGACCGATTTTTTTAAATCGGCATACGTATAAATCGCCATAATCGCGCCGTAACCTAAGTAATCAAACATCGTGGCGCGCGGATTACGCTCGGTAAAGAGATCAATGTTGCTGCCCATATCCGTATAGTAATCATCCTGCGGACGTTCGGGGTGGGCCATCACGTTATCCAAATTCAGCGCAATGTGAACCGCAGCAATATCGTGCCCAATCACCACGGCATTGTTACGACCTAAAATGCGAGAGGATTCCGCAGGAGCGGTATCCCAATCCTCGGTCCCAAAAAACCCATTCCCCAAACGCATTTCCGAAGGAGACCCACGGCCGACCATTTGAAAAGGCTGTGGATGAATTTGCCCTTCGTATTTCCAACGAACACGAAAAATCGTGCGCGGTGCCAAGGTGGGACGGCCCATCGTTTTTTGACGTTCTTGCCAAATCGTGTCATCGGCCGACACCATATGACCGCGGGTTTGTCCCAGGTTGGTGTTATTAGTTCCCCCGCCCGTCCCTCGACCGCTAATGACCTGCCGGCCGCGCTGCGTTGTTAAATTTGTTTTAGGGTCGTCCGCTCCACGGAAATCACCCATTCCTTTTAAGTCGAGTGGAATCTCAATTCCTTCGGGAGTAGACATAATGACCGGCTGCCGTGTATCTTTCCATAAAACGACCCCACCGCGACCGCGTGCAATAGTTTTCGAATCGAGATTGACGTCCATTAAAAGAACGATCTTATCCTGAGGCTCTCCGGCCAGAGTCGAGAGGGTATAGCCTTTCGAAAAGACTTCATTGACCACCCATTCGCGGAACTCAGCCGGCAAATACATAAAGTCTTCGTAATACTCCACATCCACCGATCCATCGGACCTGAGCGCACTGGGATCCACTTTGACCAAGTTCAAAGGAACTTCAACAGAAAACTTGGACCATTCTTGAGGGAAAGCGTCTTTGTCCGACAGAGCCGCTGCATGATCAGGAACCCATTTGGTGGTAAAGCGATTGGGATGTTTTTGAGGATCTTCTAATTTTTTGAGCTTGCCATCAGCGCCTTGAGCAAAAACCGTTGCCGGCAAGAGACGCGTTCCGGGCGCTTGTTCTTGGAAAGATTTTTCTTCTCCGGCTTGCGGCTCGTTAAACAGCGGGTGATAAATATCTCCCTCGACAGAAGGATCATAAACCGCTAAATCGGACCGATCTTCGATACGACGAAGTTGTCTGAAGATCTCGCGCTTTGAGTCTTCGGGCAGTAATTCGATGAGCCGATCAAGATCTTGCAGGAGCGGAGAGAGACGTGCGTACCTTAAATGGCGTAAAGCTCGGTAAATATCAAGGATTCCCGATTCAACCCCTGAAAGCACGAGGCCTGTCGTCACAACCGCCTGCAGCAAATGAGCCACCCGCGCCATCAAGCTGAGCGATTGGGTCAATTCGGGCTCCACCAAAGTGCGCTGCAGATTGGCCACAATATCACGCTGATGAGACGCTTCAGCGTCCTGCAAAGTCTCGAGTTTCTGACGCATGGCGTCGTCCTCTTGCGTATTGCCTTCCAGATAATTGAGATAGGCACTGTAGGTTTCAACACGCAAACGATTCAAATCTCTTTGAGAAGGAACCGACAGGGGCAATTCTTGGCTGGCCTTGGCTAATTTCCAAGCAACTTCGGCTTTTAAACGATCTTGCGCCGTGGCTCGACGCTGACGAGCTTCTAGCCACGCGATTTTCGCACGAACGGTCACGATCGCGGAGTTAGGCGACCCCGGGCTTAGCGCCCCTAATTCTCGAAGCAGCTCTCGGTTCCATTCCAATTCTTGCTGCAGAGAAATTTTGCTCCTCAATTGAGAAATATGACCCTTGCCGAAGCCGCGAACATCCCATCCCATTGCCAGAAATTTCTTAATGTCTTTGTCATCCAAAAGATCGTGGGCATCAAAAACGATCTTTCCTTCCAACGCCCCAATCCGAGCTGTTAATTGAATAGGATCCAGCCCCTTAAAAACTTTTTCGGCGGAAGAGGCGGAGTCGCGTCCTGTGCGCGTTTTCTGAGGTTTAGCCTGACCCATATAGGACGCATGACGCACAGCCAAGACTAAGACATCATCTTCGGGCTTCATGACATCGACGATATGATCGGCATTCTCAATTTGTAAATCACGAAGCACCTCTTGGTTCTGAAGTCCATGACCCCAGCTTTCGGGATCCCCCAAACGCTGGTTCTGTATTTGAGGCCAGGTCATAACCGCGGGGTCGGTCGCACGATTCTTGGCGCCATAGTGGGAGGCATAACGAAGCCCCCGTTCAGTTCCCGCCATGCGCGTATCTGCCACCCCTTCTTTGTAGCTGACTCCCGCCCATAAAATCGTGGACTCCGACACCTTCTTGCCTTGGCCCGCCAAAGCTCGAGTCACGATCGCCACCGCATCTTCGGCTCGGTGATCGCTCGTCGCTGCCGCAACCAAACGCGAATTAAAGATGGCCTGAATATCGAGCTCTTTGAGACCAAAATGCCGCTGCAGTCCTTGAATGAGTAAAACCAATTCCTTGGGAACACAATAGCCTCCCACTTGAAGTCCGGGCGCAAAGCGCACATAGCCCCCGTGCTCACGAGGACGCGCCCGAATAATGCCCGCAATTACTTTCCAGGCATTTATTCCGGATTCTTCGGCAGCCTTTAAAAAGGCCGCCATTAAATCGAGCACACCAAAGGTCGCCGCGTTTTCGACGTCCTTCATAAACTCCACAGTGGTTAAGTCCGACCATAAGCGGTAGCGAATGCCGGTCGTACGATAATAGTCGCGCAGCGTTTGACGCGCCTGAGGCGTCGCACCTGCACCTGAACGTTCAATCGAGAAAAAGGAATCCATGAGTTTTGCCCCCGGTTTTAAGCGGTGGAACCCATAGGCCAAATTCGCATCTTGGCCGGGCTTCAAAATTCCCCGTTTCTGAAGAGCCTCGTTCATGCGCGGTAGCGCGTCATAAAAGGAAAATCCGGGATAGACTGTGCTTTCTACAACCACTGTGGCATGCGCCGGCATGACGGAGGCAATGTGTGAGATTAATTCCAATGTCTCTTCAGGGTCCGCCGTGCCTCGTTCGATCGCTCGCGGCACGGGCTTACGGGCATGCAGTTCTGTTTCCACGAAAATAACGTCTGCAATTGCTAACGCCTGATCGCGCAAGAAGGTCGCTCCCAAATTGCCACGATCACGACCGTCTTGTGTGATCGAGACCACCTTTTCATCATCCGTCTTAATCGTCGGAAGCCCCCGCTGCATGGCATCGACCTTCCAGCTGGAATGCGTCGAAGGACGCTGATACCCCAAGGCAAAATACGGATAATGACCACCGTCGTGCGCATTGGAACAAGCCAAGAGATTCGCCGTTCCAACAAAACCAATTCCAATGTTCACCATGATTTTTCGGCCCATGGCTTTTTGGAGAGCAATTTGTGACATCAAGCGCAGGCGTTCCGCGTCATAGTGTTCCTGCGACCACGGAATATCATAAGAATGTCCATATTCGGAGAGGGATTGTCCCAGGCTCGACGCGGGAAGTTCTTCGCCTTTAATCGGTGGTACGCGATACTGAAGCGGTTGTCCAAAAACAGTTTCATAGAGTGCGCCAAACTCTTCGAGAGCAGGTTCTCCACCGGCTTGAAGATGTTCTTGAAGCCGGCGTTCAAAACCCGGATGGACGCTTTGCCAGGGCCGCGCCTTAACGGATTCCAGCCATGCGCGCATGGATTCGGAATTAATCTCTCGCGAGGACCAATCCTCTGAAGTCGCGGGTTGCCCACCCACGGGCATCATCGCAATTCCAAGAATTGGCATGATCAACATCATGGCGAAATAGGGAGAGTGTAAATATTCCCGGAAAGCCTCTACATGCTGCCGAACACGGGAGACAGCCGCCAACCGCCGCATACGAAAAGCCTCCTGGACATGCACCGTGTGCTGCCACATGGGGTGAGTAGCTAGAGCTTGATCTTGAAAAAAGTACGATCTAAGAAGACCTGTTGAGACAGCTGGGGAAGGAGCTTGAGAACTCCATGCGGTGGATTGAACCAGGAGTCCAAAAGTGAGTGCAAGAGATATCAGTTTTCGCAGGATCATTGTAACGGATCCTATCATCCAAAAAAGTAACCGGTGGATCTATCGGTCTAAAGGCTAAGAATAGATAGGCCAAAAGTCTCTTCATAAATTGGGACTATCCATTGGTTAAGACAGAGATTACGCGGCGGAGGTGAGGGCTTGGAGGTGCGGCGCCAGCGTCCCCGGAGCGCGGGCAGCCTGGCGATTGACGATCGCATGCGCGAGGGTCAGGAGCGGCGGAATAGCAAACACAAAAAGCGGGTGGATCCAGGCAACGGCATAGAACGGCAGAGACGCCAGCGTGATGAGGCTCATGGCCTGATAGGCTTCGCCTTGGCGCTGCGCGCGCCCATAGGCGGTCAACAGATGCTGGCCCTGCAAACCAAGCACAGTTCCCACCACCCCCGCGAGCGCAAGGATCAAGGCATCGTGCGAGTAGAAAGCGCTGCCCAGGAAAAGGCCGGGAAGCAGTCCCGATTCCCAGAGCGCCGCCAGCGGCCGGTACCACGGCGCCGCGTACGCTGTCGCGCGGCTCTCCGGCTGTACAGTGAGATGTGCTTTCATACTTGCGGAGAATGCTTCGACACGAGACTTATCCGAAGAAGAAAGGGTGGGATATAACGAATGAGATTCGCCTTTGTAGTCAAAATGAAATTGTGGCGTGGCCTGGACCAGAAGCCCAAAGAATTCGTACCCCTTCTGATTTGTGAAATCGCGGATCTCTTTTTCTCTTACTCCTTTTCCTTTGAGCGTTTGGGGTTTCATAGAGCTATTGGCCATTAATCCGTCCTGGTTTCCATAAAACAGCGTCTTTAATCCGGAGCGCTCCCCATCTTCTTTCATCCATGTAAAATTCTGCTGGCCGGTGATGTCGTGCAATGTAAAGTGTGAATAGAGATCCTCTGATTTACTCAGAGCGATTTGATTTGGAATTTGACGCGTCATCACCTTCGTTTGGCGTGCCGTTTCTTTAAACAGAATCTCGGCGGAGGAACCATAATCAATCGTCATAACGACCCCCACCTCCAGCAGATGAGAGGCCATGGCCGCATAGTGTGTCATCCCTGGATTGACGTATAAGGGAATTTCCTTAGGCATCGGATCTTCAATGGATAGCCACGCCGCAGCGAACGAATCGCAGTGGGGAATAAGCATAGCGGCCAGATTGGGTAGTCGCGATACCGGCATGCGCACTTCGTCAAACAGGAATGCTTTAGCCAGGGAGGCATAGGCGACGTCGTCTAATTGATGATGATCCAGAAGGGCCTGAACAGTCTCTTTATCCAAGGTATAGCTTTCCGGACGCGCATCCCCCCGGCGCTGCGCTCTTACCTCGGCCGCATCGATCGTCTGCCATGCCACGGCGTCGGGATATCGAGCCCGCAAAACATCCACCTCTTTTTTGTAGAGACGCGGGATCACATAAATCGCCTCCATGGATCCATCGGATTTTAAAATAATCTTTTGATGCGGAAACGCATCCATCAATTCATTGGAAAAAATGACGCCTTTAAACGTTTTTTCTCCGGCCAGCAGACGCGCATCGGCTTCCATGATTTTGAGCTTACCGATGGATGCAAATTGGCTCCCGGATTGTGCTTGCTGGGCGTGTAAGGCAGACGTTTTCTCATAGAGACGGTATTCCAATACGTTAAAGAAAGGCAGCCAGCGATTATCGTACTGCGCCCTCTTAAAGGCATACGTCAATACATCCACGGCCAGCCTTCCTGTCCCTCCACCGAATTCAGCGACCACAAAAGGTTCTCCGGGCTGAATGAGTCCCTGCTCCTGCATGGCTGTCCACATGTTAAAAGCATTTTCCGCAAGCATCTGTCCAAAATGCGGCGACAGTATTTGAGGCCAGGTATTAAAGTGACTTCCATCTTTTATTGCGCCAATGCGTGTGCGGGAATAAAAGCCCACGCGGGGATGGTGCAGCGCCCAATCCATCCACTCTTCAAAACTCGGGAACAGCTCTGTCACATCCTCCGTGTCGGAACCCTGAGACATTCCACCGTCTCCACTAGCCATCATGAACACCGGCCATTGCAAAACAGGTTTCGCGGAAAGTCCGCCAAATCCGGGAACCCCCACGGGCTGAAGCACCGGAACGGGATCCCAGCGAACCGGCCAGCGGAGGCCAATGCGCCGTCGCGCTTTTGAAACGGCACTGCGCGGCGCCTGCGTAGAACGGAAAATGGATGTTTTTTGAATTAGCGTATGAACAAAGCGAACTTGTTCAACCAAGGCTTGTTCTTCAAAGGCGGAGGAGGAAAGTGAAACGGATGTAGAGGACGTACGCACGAAGGCGTCTGCGGGGAATCCCGTCAGACATAAAACAAGCGCGACAGACATGCCGCGCACGACCCCCCTGGTCTTAAGTACCCTCATATAGGAAGACTAACAGAATTGTGTTACAGGACGATTAAGGCAGACCCAGTAAAAACAGGCTGATTTAACGCGATAAAAGCTACTTAGGATCCACCCATTTACCATGGGTCTTAATCAGCTGGATGAGGCGGTCATCGGCGTGGTCGAAGGGAATGCCTTTTTCAACGCAGTTTTTACCCACGTAAAGATTAATCATATTCGGCGCACCACCCACGTATCCGAAGTCCGCATCGGCCATTTCACCCGGGCCGTTCACAATACAGCCCATGATCGCGATCTTCACGCCTTTCAAATGACCGGTCTTGGATTTAATGCGCTCGGTAACCGTCTGCAGGTCGAAGAGCGTTCGTCCGCAGGACGGGCAGGAGACATACTCGGTTTTGGTGATGCGCACGCCCGCGCCTTGCAGGACGTTGTAAATGAGTTCCAAATCTTTTTGCGGCTCGGCGCCCACGCCGCACTGCACGCTGTCGCCGATGCCATCGCAAAGGAGCGAACCAAACGCCACAGAGGCCTGAATCCGTTCTTCATCATAATGGGTGTTGCCCGGCAGACGCAGATGGAAGGGCGCGTTAAATCCTTTCTCACGGAAAAGTGACACGGCCAAGCGGGCGTTCGCGATCAGCTGCTGCACTGTCGGCAATTTAAAGGACACAAGAAAATCGGTAATGCCCTGTTTTTGTGCGAACTCCACCCCTCGCGTCAAATTAAACGCCGGCTCGAGATACCCACGATGGCAAGGGCCAGATTCCAGCATGACAACAACCTTCGCCGCTTTGGCGGCGGCCAGGAATTGTTTGAACTGCTCGAAACGCTCTTCGTTGGAAATGGTTCGCGGCGCTTCGAAGAAAGCGATATGCACCTGCGAGAGCCCTTTGAGCGCCAGAGCGATGTCGTTGAAGCGACCGAAGAAGGCTAAGCGAGAGGTCTCGGCCCCAAGCGCGCGGCGACAAGCTGTGAGCTTATCTAAATCGGCAGCGGAGGCGACCGTCCATTCCAGCACTTCCGGCACCATATCTTTTCCAGAATGCAGCGCTTCTTCCAGAAGTGCTAAAAGCTTGAGCGCCATCGACTTTCCATCACCTTCCGTGGATAGCCAAGACGTGAAATCGTTAAACACGCGCACCACATTTTCCCCACCCAGTTTAAACGGTCCGATCTGCAGATCGCGCGATCCGCGGCGAGCGTAGTGATAGAAATTGTCGACATGAACTCCCTTGACGTCATTCCCCGCAGACGTCAGCGGGGAATCCACAATTCCTTCTGGGCCCCGGCTTACGGATTGCAGGGGCGACGACAAAGAAGGCTGATAGGGTTTGGCAATTTCAAAGGCAACAGGCACTTCGTATTCCGGATCTTCTGTTAAGGAAACGCGAATCGTGTCCCCAATACCATCGTTCAGCAAGCTGCCGATCCCGATCGCTGACTTGATGCGGCCGTCTTCGCCGTAACCCGCTTCGGTCACGCCCAGGTGGAACGGATAGTCCATGCCTTCTTCCTGCATCCGCGCGGCCAGCAGACGATAGGCCGCAATCATGACTTTCGGGTTGGACGACTTCATGGAGAAAATGAGTTCGCGGTAGTTGTTCTTTTCGCAAATGCGAGCAAATTCGAGAGCGGACTCGACCATCCCTTCCGGAGAGTCGCCAAAACGGTTCATGATCCGGTCAGAAAGCGAGCCGTGGTTGGAGCCGAGACGCATGGAGCGCCCTAGTTTTTTGCACTTTAGGACGAGCGGCGTAAAGCGCTCTTCGATACGGGCCAGTTCGGCATCGTATTCGGAGTTGGAATATTCTTTGGTTTTAAATTGTTTGGAGTCGGCGTAGTTGCCCGGGTTCACGCGGATCTTTTCCACATGGTTGGCCGCTTCCATGGCGCATTCCGGATTGAAATGGATATCCGCCACGATGGGAACAGTGATGCCCTGGGCGAGAAGCTTCTTCTTAATTTCCCCAAGCGCCCGCGCATCGGCCGGGGTCGGGGCCGTAATACGAACGATTTCACACCCCGCTTTAACCAGAGTGAGGGTCTGTGCCACAGTAGCCTCGACATCGGTTGTCTTGGTCGTGGTCATGGACTGCACGCGCAGGGGCTGGTCTCCCCCCACGCCGACGTTCCCCACCCTGACGACACGCGTCTTCCGGCGTTTGAGCAGGAAGAGGTCGGCCACAAAGGGCAATAAGGGGTTGGTCTGGGTTGTCAGTTCGGTTGCCATAGAATGTTTTGGAATGTGTCTATTTTATCTTTTTACCGTCGAGAGGGTCAATGCGACCGAGAAACCGCGACAGGGGCAAAAAAGTGGTTCCAGAATCCATTTTTCGCTTCATCAACCCAGAAAACAACGGCCTTTCCAGGACCGGTCAGCAAGAGCTGCAAGTTTCTCGGCTTGGACAACCCTTGCGCAATCAATAAACCGCCTTCTCCAAACCGACGCACCCCTTCGGGATCAACCTGCTGTGCGAAAAGGCTTGGAGCCCCGTAGCGGTTATCGACCCAAGCAGCAAAGGCACCGCCCAATCCATCATCCATCAGATC
>CAZDML010000031.1:0-17747 GCA_964506645.1 uncultured Elusimicrobia bacterium
CTTCTTCTAAAGATTTTTCTGATTCTTGGCGCGCTGTTTGTCCTCTGGCTTCGTTTACGGGAAGAAGGTGTCGGGGCCTTTGGTTGTTTTTGCACGCTGTGGATTGTTTTCTGGGGAGGGCGCTTTGGTTGGAGTGATCGCGCTGACTTGATATCGATCGGGATGCTATCGGTAGTGCTCTGGATCTTAGAGCGTGTTCGCCGGACGGGTCGACGGGATCTGTTTTTCTGGCTTTGTCCGCTCCTTCTGGGGATTTGGGCCAATCTACACGGCGGGTTTGTGCTGGGAGGGGCCGTTGTTGGAGCATATGCCATCGACTTTTTTCAGGCTTTTCCTGCGCATCGAAAGCGAATCCTTCTCTGGGCTGTGCTCTGCGCGCTGGCAACGCTGATCAATCCGTATGGCTATAAATTGCATGAGCTCTGCATCCTTCATTTTTCGCAGGTGGAACAGGCGTTTGTTTCGGATTGGAACCGTACACCTTTTACCCCAACGCATCCGTTTTGGTTGGCCCTCTGGGTCGTATGGGGCGTTTTTATAGTGCGCCACTTACGGCGTGAACGCATCGAAGTCGCCTGGCTCCTGATCACAACAGTTCTTTCATGGGGTGCGTTGCGATACGTTCGTAATGTTCCGTATTTTATGCTGGGCGTGTTTCCTTATGCGATCGTATGGATGTCGCAACAGCCCTTTTTTCGTCGGCTGGAAGAAACGGCCCAAAAACCCTGGGTGCTTGTGGTTTTGTTGCTAGGCACAGTGTCTTTTGTTGTTGAGGCCATGCCGAGAAATTCTACGGTCGTTCGTATGCAAGAAACGCCCGCCGAGGCTTGTGACTTTATCGTACAGGAACAGATCCCTGGCCCCTTCTTTAATGAATACAACTTCGGTAGTTACTGGATCTGGCGATTCGCGGGCGATCCCGGGGTCTTTATGGATGGACGATTTCAAACGGTGAAGGGATATCCAGAGCTTAACGAGGAAATCAAGCGTGCTCGACAAGGTTCACCCCAGGAGTGGCAGGCGTTTGTTGACCGTTGGGGGGTGAATGCACTGCTTCTCGGATATCCGGCGCCCTCGCCTATGCCTTCCGTGTTTGAGCAGTATTTGCCTCAAAAGATATGGGCACTTGTTTATTGGGACGATCAATGCGTTTTGTATGTGCGCCGTAGTAGGGTTGCCCCTTCGACGCTGCGTCGACTGGAGTATAAAGTGCTTTTGCCTGAGGCCCACCCTGGATACATGCTGCAAAAAGTGCGCGCCAGCAAAGTCCTTCGTCGGCAGGCGCTGGAAGAGGTGCAGCGGGCCATTGAACAACATCCGCTCAGTGTCCGTGCGCACAATTGGTGGGCGATACTTACCCATGGCTGAGTTTGATCAATTCAGCAGGGGGTATGAAGAGCGTTTAAATACGCTGTCTCTTCGTGCGATTGGTGGTGGAGATTCCCGCGCATTCATCCAGGCCAAATGCGACTTCTTGTTGGAGATCCTGCGTGAGCGCGGTGTCGACCCCTCCAGAGCGGTCGCGCTCGATGCCGGATGCGGTACGGGGATTGCCGAACAGTACTTCGCTGGAACATTCAAGGAGCTTATTGCCCTGGATTGTTCGGAAGGAATGATTCAAGAAGCTCAGAAACAACCTGTCGCACGAACGCAATTTCTATGCGCGGATGCCCGAAGGATTCCGCGCGTCGATGCCTCGGTCGATGTCGTCTTTTCTTTTTGCATCTTTCATCATGCGCATGGACATGAACATGAGGAACTCCTCTCGGAGTTCCGGCGTGTTCTTGTGCCCGGGGGGATCGTCGTGGTGATTGAACACAATCCCTGGAATCCGCTGACCCGGTATGTTGTACACCGGTGTCCGGTGGATGCCGATGCCACCCTGATATCCAGTCTTTATATAAGGAAACGGATACAAAATCTCGGTTTTACGTCTATTCAAAGCTGTTATCTGGTCTTCTTCCCGCGTTGGATGCCTGGCCTTCGGATTCTGGAGCGATGGCTGAGCTGGTGCCCTCTGGGAGGACAATATGGGGTTATTGGACAGGTTCCAAAAGGATCTTGACAAGCGCCTTGCTTCATGTATAATCTTAATCGTTGGTGACGTTCATACCTGTAGTCCGGTACAGAAATCCCAAAACTAAGTCTTAACGAGTACGACTCTGAACCAAGAAAATCCATCATCTACGCCTAAACCGGCGAACGGTCATTCGACCGAAGACGCATCGCGTCCCGCTGCTCAGGCTAATTCCAATGAGAAAAAGATGGACCTGATGGTCCTCTCCAAGCTCACGCTTGCTGAATTACAGAAAATTGGTCGTGATCTCAAGCTCGAAACCACGGTCGGTCTACGCAAGCAGGAACTCATTGCCAAAATTTTAGAGGCTCAGGCCAAGGAAAGCGGTCTCATTTACGATGAGGGCGTCCTGGAAATCCTTCCGGACGGCTTTGGATTCCTCCGAAGTCCCAGCTACAACTACCTTCCGGGGCCGGATGACATTTACATTTCACCGTCCCAAATTAAGAAGTTCGGCCTGCGTAAGGGCGACACCGTCGCCGGGTATGTACGGCCTCCGAAAGAGCAGGAACGATTTTTCGCACTGCTCCAAGTAAAGTCCGTCAACGGCAGTGACCTGGAAACCCTTCGTGAACGGCCCCTCTTCGACAACCTGACACCGCTCTACCCTGAAAAACGAATCACTTTAGAAAGCAAGAAAGACGAATTGACCGCCCGTGTCATCGACCTGATGGCGCCCATTGGCAAAGGCCAGCGCGCACTAATCAACGCCGCACCACGTACCGGTAAAACCATTATTATGCAGAAGATCGCCAATGCGATCACGACCAACCATCCGGAAGTCGTTCTGCTCGTACTTCTGATCGACGAACGACCGGAAGAAGTCACCGACATGCAGCGCAGTGTGAAGGGGGAAGTTGTTTCCTCAACCTTTGATGAGCCGGCGGAACGTCATGTCCAAGTGGCTGAGATGGTGATCGAAAAAGCCAAACGTATGGTCGAGCACGGTAAAGATGTGGTTATTCTGCTCGACTCGATCACTCGCTTGGCTCGCGCCTACAACACCATTACCCCGTCCAGCGGACGCGTACTCTCCGGCGGTTTGGATTCTAACGCTCTCCAACGCCCGAAACGCTTTTTCGGTGCTGCCCGTAATATTGAAGAAGGCGGAAGCCTTACGATTATCGCGACTGCGCTCGTTGAAACCGGTAGCCGCATGGATGACGTGATCTTCGAAGAATTTAAAGGAACCGGCAACATGGAAGTCTATCTGGACCGCAAGCTCGCCGATAAGCGAACCTTCCCGGCCATCGATATTTCGCGATCCGGAACGCGTAAAGAAGAACTTCTCCTGACTCCGGAAGAACTGAACAAAGTCTGGATCCTACGTAAAGTCCTGTCCTCCCTCACACCCATCGAAGCGATGGAACTTCTGCTCGAAAAACTGTCGGCTACGAAATCCAATAAGGATTTCCTTAAGTCGATGGAAACTTCGAGCATGGAAAAAGTCTAACACCCCACTTCATCGTCCTGCCTTTTTGTTGACTTATCGACGGTATTCTGGTATTTATACGTCATGACTCACGCGATTAAACGCCCGCTTTTCTATGGATGTGTGGCCGTGGCTGCGATCTGGATTGCCTCTGGCTCGCATACAACGGCGGCGGCCACGCCCCCTTGGGCGCTGCCTTGGATGTCTCTGGCGGTTCCCGCACCCAAACCGGCGTACGCGCAAATCCGCGCGCTCGAACGCACCGTGATTATGAATCATGAGGTCCAGAAGAATGAGGACCTCTGGAGTATTTCTAAACGGTACGGTATCGATCAATTTACGCTTCGCAGCAGCAACGATCTCGATCTGCAAACCGTGGCGCCCGGCATGGTGCTTAAAATTCCCAATCACCGCGGAACCCTGTACGAGGTAAAACAAGGAGAAACCCTGGAGAGCGTGCGCAACAGCTTTGCCCGCGGCCGTGCGCTCGGTGAAAATTACCGCCTCTCCATTTTGGATGCCAGCGGTTATCCGCTGCCCGATCTCAAAGATCCAAACCGCGCACTCAAACCCGGTACGCTGCTCTTTTTACCGGATGCCTGGAAGCCCATGGGACTGTATATCCCCTTCACAAACATGAATTATCGTGTCACCTCGCGTTTTGGAACTCGCAAGCACCCAGTTCTCGGGATCACCCGAGCCCACAAAGGAATGGACTTAGCCAAACCTTACGGTAGTCCAGTGACCGCATCACGCACCGGCCGGGTGGTGTTTACGGGATGGTCGGGGGGATACGGCAATCTCATTCAGATTCGCAGCGTACTCAAAAGCAAAAACGGATCGAAGGCCTTTATCATCTGTTACGGACATTTGTCCAAGATCCTGGTTCGGGAAGGACAGACCGTGCGAACGGGACAGTTGATTGGACGGGTTGGGTCCACCGGGATTTCGACGGGACCGCATCTCCACTTTGAAATCCGTGATGAGAACGGATCTGCCTTAAACCCCCAAAAGTACCTCTAAGCCCCCTGTGAATTTGCTAAAATATCATTCACAAAATTAAGGAAAAGGATTCGGTTATGCGTGAAAATATTCACCCCAACTATGTAGAAACCACGGTCTCCTGTGCCTGCGGCAGCTCGTTTAAGACACGCTCCACCAGGCCGGTGATCAAACTCGATATTTGTTCCAGCTGCCACCCGTTCTTTACGGGTCGTCAGAAATTTGTCGATACCGCCGGACGCGTTGAACGCTTCCAGAAACGGTTCGCCAAAGTAGCAGAAGCGCCCGTCAAAAAAACGCCGGCCAAAGTGGCCAAAGGTCAAGCGTCTTTCAATGCGGCCAAAAAGGTGAAAATCTTGAGCTCCGCGCCTGTTAAAGCGAAAAAGCCAGCGGCCGGCCCGAGCAAACAGGAAAAAGCCATGGCCAAAGGCGCAGCCAAACCCGCCGCACCCGCAAAAGCGTAGATAACGATTATCGAGAACAGTCCGGCCGCTCTGCGGCCGGGCTGTTTTTTTATGCATAACCCATGGACCTACTGAAACACCTCGAGAACCTCCAAACGCACTTCGACGGGCTCTTGATCAGCCTGAGCGCACCGGATGTTGCTGCCAACCCGCAGCGATTTCAGGATCTTCGCCGAGAGCACTCCCGTCTGGCGCCTATCATCGATCAGTACAAAACCTACCAGCGTCTTCTCCAGGAAGAAAAGGACCTCCTCCATCTGCAGTCCGGGTCGGACGCGGAGATGAAGAAATTGGCCGAGGAAGAACTCCCGAGTCTGCGCCAGAAACTGCAGGATTTAGAAAAGCAATTACAGCTCTCACTGCTTCCTCGCGATCCCAATGAAGATCGCAATATTTTGCTCGAAATTCGTGCCGGGACCGGCGGCGATGAGGCCGCTATTTTTGCCGCAGACCTTCTTCGAATGTATACGCACTATGCCGAAAAACTTGGCTGGAAGGTGGAGACGGTGGATAGCAGCCTCTCGGAACACGGCGGTTTAAAAGAAGTGATCGTACAGATTTCTGGAAATGGGGTTTGGAAACATTTAAAGTTTGAACGCGGCGTGCACCGTGTTCAGCGCGTCCCTGTGACCGAAGCCAGCGGCCGCATTCATACGAGCACGGCTACGGTCGCGGTGCTGCCGGAAGCTGAAGAAGTCGATTTGAAAATTGACCCCGCCGATCTTCGGATTGATACGTATCGTGCCCACGGGGCGGGCGGACAGCACATCAATAAGACCGACAGCGCCGTGCGCTTCACGCATTTGCCAACAGGACTTGTTGTCGCCTGTCAGGATGAACGCAGTCAGATTAAGAATCGCATTAAAGCCATGAAACTTCTGCGATCCCGGCTTTTGCAGATGATGCAGGACAAGCAGGCCGAGCAGATTGCCAAAGACCGTAAGAGCCAGGTCGGTTCGGGTGATCGCAGTGAAAAAATACGCACCTATAATTACCCCCAGGACCGTATTACCGACCATCGAATCAACATGAACGTCCACAACCTTCCCGGTGTGATGGAGGGGGAACTGGATGATTTGGTGAAAGCCCTGCAAGAAGACGAACAAAAACGCTTGATGACGGAGCTGTCACAAAAGCTGGCGGAGAAATCGGCATGAACGTCCGAGAAATGCTCGATTATACGCAGACCCGACTTCACGCCGCAGGAATTGAAGAGTCCACATTGGAGTCGCAGTACCTGTTGGCCAGCGCCCTGCAACAGCCCAGACTCCATGTTTTTTTGCATGAGCGTGAACCGCTCACCGACCGCGCCGAGCTCATCATGAACCGCTTTATTGCCGAACGTGTACAGCGAAAGCCGCTTTCTTACATTCTGGGGACCCAGCCGTTTCTCTCGATTGAATTGTCAGTCACGCCCGATGTTCTGATTCCTCGCCCAGAGACCGAACTTCTCGTGGAGCAGGCCAACCGCCTGCTGGAGAAGTTGCCGCAGGCGCGTGTGGCCGATGTGGGAACTGGGTCTGGCAATATCGCGATTTCTCTGGCAGCTCATCCGCATGTCAAACAGCTTCTAGGGATCGATATTTCTTCCAACGCGCTTCAGATGGCCAAGCAAAACGCGCGCGCCTATGACTGGCATTCCAAAATCCAGTGGCTGGAGAGTGATTTACTTTTATCGGTACGCGAACATGGCTGGGACTGGTTTGAAATGATCGTCGCCAATCTTCCGTACATACGTACCGAAGATATTGACGCGCTGGAACCCGAACTCCATTGGGAACCGCGTTTGGCACTCGACGGTGGCGCAGACGGCCTCAAGGTAATTCGTCGGCTTATTCAGCAGTCCAATAATCGCTTGTGGGCGGGGGGATGGTTAGTGCTTGAAATTGGAGCCGATCAGGGGCAGACTGTGGCGTCGTATTTGATCTCCGAAGGACGTTGGCAGGCGATTACGGTGCTGCCCGATTACGCAGGACACGACCGCATCGTGATCGCACAACGCAAGGATTACTAGGCCATGGATATATTAACGATCGAAGGCGGCATCAAACTAAACGGAAAGATTTCGATCTCCGGATCAAAAAATTCCGCCTTGCCCATTCTCATTGCCACGCTTTTAACGGATGAACCCTGTGTCATTCGCAACGTCCCTGATCTTATGGATATTGAGACGGTTGTTGACCTTCTTCTTTTTCTTGGAAAGAAAATTACACGCCACGGCAATGAAGTGCGCGTGAAGGCGGGGCCCGCGCTCAATGCCGAAGCGCCGTACGATCTGGTCCGCAAAATGCGTGCGAGCGTGGTTGTTCTAGGCCCACTGCTCGCCCGTCTGGGTCGCGTGAAAGTGTCTTTGCCGGGTGGATGCGCCATTGGCGCGCGGCCGATCAATATTCATTTGGATGGATTTAACGCCTTGGGTGCGTCGATTCATATTGAACAAGGCTATGTGGAAGTCACAGGCAAGTCGCTCCAAGGAGCCTCTATCCCCTTGAGTTTCGCCAGTGTCGGGGCGACAGAAAACTTGATGATGGCGGCCGCGCTTATCCCGGGGAAAACGGTGATCACCAATGCGGCGCGCGAACCGGAAATCGAAGATTTGGCCAACTGCTTAAACGGAATGGGTGCGAAAGTCAGCGGCGCAGGAAGTGCGACGATCACTATTGAAGGGGTCAAAACACTGCACGGAGTCACGCACGACGTCATCCCGGACCGCATCGAAACTGGAACCTATATGCTGGCGGCTGCCATTACCCGCGGTCACCTGACGCTGGAAAACACCTGCCCCGACCATTTAGCAGCTCTCATTTCTCTCCTCGGCAGGGCGCAGATTCCCGTGACGGTGAAGGGGAAAACGATTGAGGTGGATGATCCCGCCACCTGGAAGCCAGTCTCCGTACAAACCGAAGTTCATCCGGGATTTCCCACTGATCTACAGGCCCAGTGGATGGCGCTCATGTCTCTGGCCGATGGCGTTTCGGAAATATCTGAAACCGTTTTTGAAAATCGTTTCATGCATGTAGGGGAACTCCAGCGCATGGGTGCGCAGATCATGGTGAAGGGCAATACCGCCACTGTGATTGGCGTGAAGTCGCTCTCAGGAGCGGATATCATGGCCTCCGACCTGCGCGCTGGCGCCGCGCTCTTTTTAGCGGGGCTCGCCGCCCGCGGCAAAACCACCATTCACCGCGTCTATCACCTCGACCGCGGCTACGAACGCCTCGAAGACAAACTCTCCGCCGTCGGTGCACAAATCACCCGTAGTAAGGAATAAATTACCTCTTGGCGAAAATGAACTCTTCCTGTATAATTACTTTATGACACAAAAGAACTGGCACGCGAACTGGCATACTCACCACCCCCTGGGCGGAGGTTTGCGCGCGTAGTCAGAGGCTGATTTACGAAAGTGCGAAACCCCGCTCAAAACAGCGGGGTTTTTTATTGTCCTGGAGAGATAGGGCCCTCAGCGCCAGTGCAGTTTTTTGGTCTTCGACCAACGCCTGGATCGATGTCCAGTAGCGAAACTCGGCCCCGAGGCGGGGCCTCAGACAGCGCTCCTGGGCGTCCATCGATCCAGGCTAAAACTGCAATGCGCTTCGGGCTCCTAATCTCTCCAGGACAAAATCGAGAGAGAAGCATAACGGTGGGCAAGGGAATAATCATAAAAAAAGAGCCCGCGCTTTCGCGAGAGCTCTATGGGATTGACTAACTTCGGCACTCTTTCAATACAAGTTTAGCATGAGATCTGTTGGTGGATGGTAGGCGCGAGGGGCCGAGCATTGCCGGATGAGCGTTGCGCATAAACTGGCCTTGGCTTGGTCACCGCAGGTGAGCTTAAGGGAGTTCCTCGAGTTGCCAGTTTAAAGCAACGAGAAGAGGCAATCTCGGCCGCGAGAGAGAAGCACCTCCCGACAAGGCCAAACGCCAAAAACGATGCTACTTTTTGATAAAATTAGGACTTCAATTTATGCCAAATAACGTCGCAAACATCGTTGCCGGAATAATAAAGGAAGTCGGCCAAAAGGGCGACCTGGCGCTTTGCCGCTATGCCAAGCGTTTTGACGGCCTATCGCTTTCGCCCCGCAGTCTACGGGTCTCGCTGGCCGAGCTTAAAAACGCTCAAAAGCAGGTTTCGCCCGGTTTTTTAAAGGCTTTGGCCGAATCCGCGAAACAGGTGCGTTTGTTTGCCGAGTCTGAGCGAAAGCGGACGATGAAAAGTTGGACCGAAAAACGCGGTTCTATTCGCGTGGGTCAGTGGGTGCGACCCGTCGACAGCGCAGGTCTGTATATTCCAGGGGGACGTTTTCCGTATCCCTCGACCGTTTTGATGACGGCTATTCCCGCCCGTGTCGCCGGGGTAAAACGCATCATCATGTGCACGCCGCCCAAAAATTTAACCCCCGAAGTCCTCGCCGCTGCGGCGTATGTCGGTATTGATGAAATCTATAAGGTTGGTGGCGCCGGGGCGATTGCTGCGATGGCGTTAGGAACGAAAACGATTCGGCCCGTTCACTTTATTGTGGGTCCGGGCAATGCGTTTGTGGCCGAGGCCAAACGCCAGCTCTACGGCACGGTCGGCATCGATTCCCTGGCCGGTCCCAGCGAAGTCGTTATTATTGCCGACCGCAGCGCGTCGCTCGAAGCGATCCAAAAAGATCTGTTGGCGCAGGCCGAACACGATCCCGATTCGCGCTCGATGTGTTTTTCGACCGATGCCAAACTTTTGTCGGATGTGAAGAAAGGCCTGGACCCGCTCATCAAGAACCGTGTGCAGCTGATCAAGACCCGCACCATAGAGGAAGCGATCGAACGGGTGAACGACGTGGCCCCTGAACATTTTGAACTGCTCGTGAAGAATGCCGAAAAGTATCTCCCGAAGATCCGTCACGCCGGGGCGATTTTCCTCGGTCCGGCCACAACCGCTGTTCTGGGGGACTATGTTGCCGGGCCGTCCCACGTGTTGCCGACACATCGGTCGGCCCGTTTTTCCAGCGGTCTTTCGGTAAACACCTTTTTAAAACGATCCAGCGTGATGGGATTTGCAGGGAAGGCCTCCGAACGTGCACAGTGGGAGGCGGCCCTCACCTTCGCTCAGACGGAAGGGATGACATATCACGAAGCCTCGCTCCGCTGCCGGATGCAGAAAAATATCCAATGACAAAATTCCAAGATCCAAACAAGCTCCAATCTTTAATCACCAAACCAATACATGTTTGGGGATTTTGTTTTTTAAGTTTATTTGGAGCTTGGAATTTGGTGTTTGGAGCTTCTTTGTGATAGCCATCATCGATTACGGCATGGGCAATTTGCGCAGCGTGCAGAAGGCGCTCGAGAAAGTCGGCGCCAAAGCCGTCGTGACCCAGAGTGCGGCTGCGATTCGTTCGGCCAAAGGCGTCGTGCTGCCAGGTGTCGGTGCGTTCGGCGAAGCCGTCCGACGCTTAAAACAATATCGCCTCATGAAGCCGCTCCAGGAAGCACTTGCTTCCGGCAAACCGTTTCTCGGAATCTGCCTTGGACTACAACTCCTGTTCGAGAACAGCCAGGAAAGCCCCGGTGTCAAAGGTCTGGGACATTTCAAAGGCTCCGTTGTGCGTTTTAAAGGACCCCGTTATAAAGCGCTCAAAGTCCCGCACATGGGATGGAACACGGTGTCGGTTAAAACCAAAACCCCCTACTTGAAAGGCATTCGTGCGGAGGACTCTTTCTATTTCGTGCACTCGTTCTATCCGGAACCGAAAGATCGTTCGATATGTGCTACGGAAACGCCCTATGGGAAATCGTTTTGTTCTGCAGTCGCGTATGGCCGCCTTTTTGCCAGCCAATTTCACCCTGAGAAAAGTGGAGCAAAGGGACTTCGCATCCTTCGAAACTTTGTCAATGAGGTCACATCATGCTCGTAATTCCCGCGATTGATATTCGTCATGGCCAATGTGTCCGCTTGTTCCAGGGGAAAGACGAACAGGCCACGGTCTATTCCACTAATCCCGTTGAAGTGGGCGTCATGTGGGCGCATAAGGGCGCCAAACGTCTGCATGTCGCAGACCTCGATGGCGCTTTTGACGGCAAACCGGCGAACATCGCGGCCGCCGTTCAAATGAAAAAAGATACGGGCCTGCCGGTACAGATCGGCGGCGGATACCGTGATATGGAGTCAATCAAGGCCGCATTGGAAGCTGGCATTGACCGTGTGATTCTGGGAACGGTGGCGGTTTACAATCCAGAGCTCGTTGCCGAAGCCGTGGAAACATTCGGCCCTCGAATTTCGGTGAGTATTGATGTCGCGGAAGATTTTGTGGCGGTCTCCGGATGGAAAGAAGTCTCGAAGATTCGTTTTGAAGATCTGGCCAAGAAAATAGTGGGCATGGGCGTCACCGAGCTCCTCTTTACCGATACACGCAAAGATGGAACGCTCTCCGGCCCGAACATTCCCGCGATTCGGCGTTTTCTCTCAGCTGCGGCGGGGGTTCCGGTAACGGCGTCGGGTGGCGTGACAACAGTCGAGGACGTGAAAGCGCTTCGTGCCCTTGAGCCAGAGGGGCTATTCGCTGCCATTATTGGAAAATCGCTTTATGATAAGCGGGTCCGTCTCGAAGACGCGATTGCAGCGACAAAATAACGATGCTCGCTAAACGTATCATTCCTTGTTTGGACGTGCATGCCGGCCGCGTGGTGAAAGGCACGAAATTTTTAAATTTACGTGATGCCGGTGACCCGGTGGAAATCGCACGGCGCTACGACAAAGAAGGCGCGGACGAATTGGTCTTTCTCGATATTACAGCGTCTGCCCATAAGCGCGCGATCATGCTGGACGTCGTACGCCGCACCGCGGAACAAGTGTTTATGCCGCTCACGGTGGGCGGGGGGATTCGAACCCTGGAAGATATTCGCACGCTACTCGCCGCTGGCGCTGACAAAGTCTCTTTGAATACAGTGGCTGTCGAAAAACCGTCGCTCATCCGCGACGGCGCCCGTTGGTTTGGGGAACAATGCATCGTGGTGGCGATTGATGCCAAACGTAGAGCCAACGGCAAAGGCTGGGATGTGTATATCTATGGCGGCCGCAAGAATACCGGGCTCGATGTCGTGACATGGGCCCAGAAGGCAGAGTCACTGGGCGCGGGGGAAATTCTGCTTACGAGTATGGACTGTGATGGCACCAAAGCCGGCTACGACGTCGAGTTGCTCAAAGCCGTCAACCGTGTGGTCCGAATTCCCGTGATTGCCTCCGGTGGCGCCGGTGCCAAGAGCCATTTTTATGACGCCTTTCAAAAAGGGCATGCCGATGCGGCGCTTGCAGCCTCGCTTTTTCACTTTCGTGAGCTGGGGATCAAAGATTTGAAAAAATACTTAAAACAAAAAGGAATAGAAATCCGATGAATGACGTGATCAAGCAACTTAAGTTCGATGACAAAGGCCTCATCCCCGCGGTGGTCCAGGATTACAAAGACGGCACGGTCCTGATGGTCGCTTACATGAATAAAGAATCTGTGAAGCGCACGCTCAAGCTCAAGAAGTGCGTGTTCTGGAGCCGCTCGCGCCAGGAATACTGGCTTAAGGGCGAAAGCTCAGGGAACGTGCAGGTGCTCAAAGAATTTCGCTACGACTGTGACGGCGATTGTATTGTCGTGAAGGTCAATCAGATCGGCGGCGCGGCCTGCCACACCGGCCACCGCTCTTGCTTCTACCGCAAGGTGGAAGGCAACGGAAAGATTAAAGTGACCGGCAAGCCGCTCTTTGATCCGAAGAAAGTGTACGGAAAATAATGCGCCGCGTTCTTCTCATCCTGCTGGTCTCACTCGCAGGAGCCTGGGGAGTACGCACGTATGTCTTTGAAACTATTTCGGTCGCCTCAGGCTCCATGGAGCCGACCCTGCAGGTGGGGCTTCACTTTCTGGTGAATAAGTTGGCGTACCGGTCCTCTGAGCCCGAGCGCGGTGACATTATCGTGTTTACCGACCCGCTTGATAACGCCCTGGGAATGATCAAGCGTGTCATTGCGGTCAGTGGCGATACGGTCGAGATGCGTGACAAGAAGGTCTACGTGAACGCTCAGCCACTGGACGAGCCGTATGCCGTTTACAAACGCCAGCGTGAACGCTTGGATGGCGATACCATGGGACCGCTGGTCGTGCCGGCCAAGCACGTCTTTGTGCTGGGGGATAACCGGGACGAGTCGGATGACTCCTCCGTTTGGAAAGATCCAAAAACCGGAGACCATCTGTATTTTTTGCCGGATGAATTGATTAAAGGAAAATTATTGAAACTGCAATGAGCCTGCTAACTCCATCGTTTGAATCGTTTCGACAGCTTGCGCAGTCCTACAACGTGATTCCGTTGTCGCGGTCGGTGGTGATGGATCGCGCTACGCCTGTGTCGGTGTATGAGCGGTTGTCAAAAAAGGAACCCTACAGCTTCCTTCTGGAAAGTGTGGAAGGGGAAGAACATGTCGGCCGTTATTCGTTTGTCGGACGTCGCCCGCAGGCCGTCTTCCGTGTCCAGAACGGTCAAGTAACTTACCAGCAGGGAAAAACAAAAAAAACCTGGAAGAGCGCTAATCCTGTAGACGATTTGAAGAACACGATGGGTCGTCTGCGTGCACCGGTGCTGCCGGAGATGCCGCGCTTTTGGGGCGGTGCAGTGGGTTACTGGGACTATGACACCGTACGCTATTTTGAAAAGCTGCCGACAAAAAAACCGGACCTCATGGGTGTTCCCCAGGCCGCGTTCCAGTTGTCCGGGGATCTCGTGATTTTCGATCGCTTTACGCACACCGCACAAGTTATCCGCAATGTCCTCATACCAGAAGGGCAGACAGGAGACGCGGCGCTTAAACGACTTTATCAGGCGGGAATGAAGGCGGTGGATGCCCAAATTCGCGATATTGAGCGTTCCATGGCGCCCAGCAAAGCCAAAGTCAAAGCCAAGACCGTCATCCCCAAGCCGCTCGTGAAAAAGCAGGACTACTTACATGCTGTTGAAAAGGCAAAAGATTACATCCGAGCGGGGGACATTATTCAGGTCGTGCTGTCTCAGCGCTGGGAACTCGAGCCCAAGGCAGCGCCGTTCCAGATTTATCGCTCCCTGCGTCTTTTGAATCCGTCACCCTATATGTACTACCTGCATTTTCCGGATCTGGAAATCGTCGGATCGTCGCCCGAGTTGCTTGTCCGCAAGGAAGGCACGTTGGTCGAAACCCGACCGATTGCGGGCACGCGGCGCCGCGGAAAGACCGACAGCGAAGATGTCGCGCTGGCCGAAGAACTGAAAGCAGATCCGAAAGAACGCGCCGAACATTTGATGCTTGTGGATCTGGGCCGTAACGACCTGGGGCGTGTCTGTGAACCGGGATCGGTGAAAGTGGAAAACTTCATGAGCATCGAGCGCTACTCGCATGTGATGCATATCGTTTCGACAGTGCTCGGCCGTATTGCCGAGCGCTTTAATGCGTTTGATCTTTTAAAAGCCTGTTTTCCAGCGGGGACACTCTCCGGGGCGCCCAAAGTGCGGGCGATGCAAATTATCGATGAACTGGAATCGTTCCGTCGCGGTCCCTACGGTGGCGCGCTCGGCTACTTCTCGTACACGGGGAATATGGATTTGGCGATTACGATCCGCACGCTTGTGTTCTCAAAAGGCAAAGCCTATTTGCAGGCTGGGGCCGGGATTGTGGCTGATTCGGACCCCGAACGTGAATTTAAAGAATGCGAACAAAAAGCAGCCGCGCTCATTGCGGCCGTGGAAAAAGCAGGAGAGCTTTCATGATTGTCGTTGTCGATAACTACGATTCGTTTACGTACAACCTCGTGCAGTATCTGCAGGAGATGTCGGCGGATGTGAAAGTGTTCCGAAACGATGAGATCACGATCCCGGAGATTGAGGCCCTTCAGCCCACCCATCTTGTTATTTCGCCAGGTCCCGGGGACCCGACCACGGCGGGGATCTCGGTAGAAGCGATAAAGCATTTTGCCGGCAAGATGCCTGTGTTGGGTGTTTGTCTCGGGCATCAATCGCTCGGATACGCCTACGGGGGCAAAGTGGTCCGCGCCGCACGCCTGATGCATGGAAAAACCTCACCGATTCTTCACGACAACAAAACCCTGTTCGCGCAGCTTCCTCAGAATTTCGATGCCACCCGCTACCATTCGCTTCTGGTTGAGCGCGAGAGCTTACCGTCTGTCCTTGAAGTCAGTGCCTGGACCAAGGAAGGGGAGATTATGGGCCTGCGGCATAAGACGATTCCAGCTCTGGAAGGCGTGCAGTTTCACCCTGAGTCGGTGTTGACGGGCGAAGGGAAAAAACTCCTGGCGAACTTTTATAAAAGCAGGATCGGATCATGATCATCGCCGATGCCGTAAAGTCCTTGGTGGACCGCAAGTCTCTGACCCAACAGGAGACGCAGCTTGTGATGGGTGCCGTCATGCGCGGCGATGTAAGCCCGACGCACCTGGCGGCGTTTCTCGTCGCGCTGCGTCTGAAAGGCGAATCCGTCGATGAAATTTCCGGCGCCGCGATGGCAATGCGGGATGCGGCCGTTTCGGTGCGATTCTCAGGAAAGATTTTAGTCGATACCTGCGGAACGGGCGGAGATGGACAGGGGTCTTTAAATATTTCGACCGCGGCAGCGTTTGTGGTGGCAGGGGCCGGATTCACCGTCGCTAAACATGGCAACCGTTCGATCTCTTCACGCTGCGGATCAGCCGACGTTCTTGAGCGTTTGGGCATTCCGGTGGAAACCTCGCCGCTTATGGTGGAGAAAGCGCTGAAGGATGTCGGGATTGCCTTCCTGTTTGCCCCGACCTACCATCCCGCGATGAAGAACGCGATGCCTGTACGTAAAGAACTTGGCATCCGAACGATTTTTAATGTGCTCGGGCCGCTCACGAATCCCGTGCGCCCGAACGTCCAGGTGGTGGGTGTATTTGACGCCAGTTGGATCGAGCGCATGGCACAGGTGCTCGTGCAGCTGGGGTGCCGCGAAGGTGCCGTGGTGCACGGCGAAGGGTATGACGAAATTGTTTTAAACGGCACCACCGAAGTGGCGGAGATTCGCGCAGGGGCTATTCGCCGCATACAGTGGACGGCCAAAGATTTTGGCGTGACACCGGAGAAGGGCGCGATGGCTAAGGGTGGGACGGTTGACGTCAACGCTGAAGGCTTACTGAACACGCTTAAAGGGCAGAAAGGCCCCTTCCGACAGATGGTCTGTATGAATGCCGCGGCATCGATCGCGGCCGCCACACGGCAATCGGGAAAACCGATGCGTTTGCCGGATGCCTATCACGCAGCGGAACAGAGCATTGATTCCAAAATGGCCCTCGAAAAATTAGAAGGGTTGAAAGATCTTTTAGTGACGTTTAAACATGGCTGATATTCTGCTCGAGATTGCCGGCAAAATCGAGAAAGACTTGCAGGTCGAAAAACGTCAAATCGATATATCCGTGCTGAAACAGCAGATCAAGACGATGCCGGCGGTCGTGCCGTTTGCGCGTTCGATTAAACAACCGAATCAGGTTTCCGTGATTGCGGAACTCAAACAGGCGTCGCCCTCGGCGGGCGTAATTCGTCAAGAAACCGATATCGTGGGACGCGTCGAAGGCTATACGAAAGGCGGTGCGCGAGCACTCTCGATTTTGACGGAAAAGCATTACTTTCATGGCTCGCCGGACATATTGAAGATGGCCAAAGCGCGCACGCATCTTCCGGTGTTGCGTAAAGACTTTACGTTTGACCTGTATCAGGTCGCACAGACTCGCGTGATGGGCGCCGATGTTATTCTTTTGATCACCGCGCTGCTGAAAAACAAGCTGAAGGACTTCTTGCAATACGCGCAGGACCTTGGTCTCGAAACACTCGTTGAAGTGCATGACGAACGCGAGCTCGATCAGGCGCTTGAGATCGGAGCGCCGGTGATTGGAGTCAATAATCGCAACTTGAGCACGCTGCAGGTGGACATGAGAACCTCTGAGCGGCTCTTGCCCCGGATACCGAAAGACCGGACGGTAATTGTCGAAAGTGGCATTCGTCAGCCCGGCGAGTTGAAGTCCATTTATGGATGGGGTGCTCATTCGGTTTTGATGGGCGAAACGCTGATGCGTGAACCGGACGCTGAAAAAGCAGTGCGGTCGTTTGTGGAAGCCGGACGACATTAAGGGGACCTTATGATCAAAGTGAAAATTTGTGGTGTGACCAATACGCAGGACGCGCTCTGGGCGGCTAATCTTGGCGCCGATTTTGTGGGACTGAATTTCTATCCACAGAGTCCGCGCAAAGTGTCGCCCAAGAACGCCAAAGACATCGTGGCACAACTGCCGCCGTTTGTGGGCACGGTGGGGATTTTTGTGAATGAAGATCCCGCGTCACTCACCAAAATTATCAAGAATACCCCGCTTAAAGTGGTGCAGCTGCATGGAGAAGAATTACCAGAGTATTGTGCGGCGGTCAAAGCCCTCGGTGTTAAAGTCATAAAAGCATTCCGCCTTCAAGGGCCGCTGGATCCGTCAATGCTTATACCCTATCAGGACAGCGTCGACTTTTTTATGTTCGACAAATTCAGCGCGGATGCTGCCGGCGGCACCGGCGAAACCTTCGACTGGGCCTGGTTGCAAGCGGCGTCGAGTGTGGGGAAACCGTGGTTTTTGGCCGGCGGCCTGACGCCCGATAACGTGACCGATGCGATTAAGACAGCCCACCCGGCATTTGTAGACGTCTGCAGCGGGGTGGAACGTCTGCCCACGCGCAAAGATTTCGAAGCGATGAAGAAGTTTATTCAGACAGT
>CAZDML010000032.1:0-4428 GCA_964506645.1 uncultured Elusimicrobia bacterium
CGCGGTATTCTGAAGAGAGATCGGCGACAGGAATGATTTTTTTCGAAGCCATGACTCGGTGATTTTACAAATTTATTTAGTAAAGTTGTGACGGTAACACATGAACATCCTAGGGATTTCAGCCTTTTATCATGATAGCGCGGCGTGTCTGGTACGCAACGGCGAGATCCTTGCGGCCGCCCAGGAAGAGCGCTTTAGCCGAATTAAACACGATTCCCGTTTTCCTCTCCACGCCATTCAGTACTGCCTAGAGTCCGGGCAGATCGGAATCGATCAAATCGATCACGTCGCCTATTACGACAAACCGCTTCTGACGTTCGACCGGCTTCTTGAAACCTGGCTGGCCTATGCACCCCTCGGCTTTCGCGCCTTCTCACAGGCGTTACCGGTCTGGCTGAACGAAAAACTTTTTCTTCCCAAAGTGATCGATAAGGGGCTCGATCACCAGTGCGAAGGGGACCTGCATTTCATGCGGCATCACCAGTCGCATGCGGCTTCCGCGTTTTATCCGTCTCCTTACACAGATGCAGCGGTACTCACGATTGACGGCGTCGGTGAATGGAGTACCACGACGATCGGTATCGGACAAAAGAATCGCCTCACGCTTCTCAAAGACATTCGCTTTCCCCACTCCCTCGGATTGCTCTACAGTGCCTTCACCTATTATCTTGGCTTCCGTGTGAATTCCGGTGAATATAAGGTCATGGGCCTCGCCCCCTACGGTCGGCCGACCTATTACGACACCATCGTAAAGAACCTCATCGATATCAAAGAAGATGGCTCATTCTGGATGGATATGAATTACTTTAACTACTGTCAGGGCCTGACGATGGCCTCAAGCGCATTCCACGAGCTTTTTGGTGGCCCGCCACGCTCCCCCGAATCGGAACTTAGCCAGCGTCACATGGATCTGGCCGCTTCCATTCAGAAAGTCTGTGAAGAAGTTATGCTTAAACTGGCTCGCCATGCCAAGCAGGTGACAAGCGCAGACTATCTCACGATGGCGGGCGGCTGTGCACTCAACTGTGTCGCTAATGGCCTCATCTCGAAAGAAAAGATCTTCAAAGGTATTTTCGTACAACCCGCTGCTGGTGATGCCGGAGGCTCGCTCGGCGCTGCGCTGTTAACCTGGCACGAACTCCTGGATCACCCACGCACACCCGATCCCAAAGACTCCATGAAAGGCAGCTATCTAGGGCCACAACCTGAATTGGAACTTGTGGAGACATATCTGCAATCGCAAAAGGCTCCTTTCGAACACCTCGGGGATCATCATCTCGCAGAACGCACAGCCCAGCTCGTTGCACAAGGAAAAGTGGTGGGTCTTTTCCAGGGACGAATGGAATTCGGGCCACGAGCGCTCGGGGCCCGCAGCATCATCGGAGACGCACGCAGCTCGACCATGCAATCGACGATGAATCTTAAAATCAAATTCCGTGAATCATTCCGCCCTTTTGCACCCGTCGTTCTTGAAGAACATGCCAAAGAATACTTTGAACTCCTGGAAGAAAGCCCCTACATGCTTTTGGTTGCACCGGTCACCGAGACACATCAGTCTAATCTGCCAGCAACCACACATGTCGACCGCAGTGCACGCGTACAAACTCTAACCAAGGAGCGAAATGGCTTCTTCTACGATCTCGTGAAAGCCTTCCATGCACAAACCGGATGCGCGGTGATGATCAATACCAGTTTTAACATTCGTGGTGAGCCCATCGTAAACTCACCAGAAGAAGCCTATCGCTGTTTTATGTACACCGACATGGATGCATTGGTTCTTGGGAATTGTTTACTATTAAAGGAACATCAACCACCCATGGCTGGCGCTGAGGCGTATAAACAGAAATTTAAAAAACAGGAACTTTGATGCTACATTCCCCTAACTGGCACCCCAACAAAACCGAGCTGCGAACCTTCGGCGCTGTTCTCATCCTGGGATTTGGATGTATCGGTTTACTGATCTCCTGGAAAGGCAACAATCCCTTGGCCCAAAGAATGTGGAGCATCAGCGCAGCGGTCGGACTCTTGGCGATTCTCTTTCCTGGCCTGGCCAAACCGTTTTATTGGATCTGGATGGGGTTGGGGTATGTCGTGGGGAGTATCATGTCGCGTATCGTACTGGCGATCATATTCTTCGGTATTCTGACACCGCTCGCCACTGTTTTCCGCCTGGCCAAACGCGATGTTTTGAGATTAAAGAAAAAGCCGCAAGAGAGTTACTGGGAGGATCATCCGATGCTGAATAAAAAAACCTTTGACCATTTATTCTAAGGAGTGGTTATGAAACAAACAAGCTTAACGATTGAAATGTGGCTATTTCTCAGAGAAAACAAGAAATTCTGGTTAATACCAATACTTTTGGTTGTGCTGCTTCTTTCTGTTTTAGTTGTCTTTTCTGGAACGTCTGCAGCGCCGTTTATTTATACGCTCTTTTAGCGTACAGCTGCAGAGGAGTTTTGATCGAGGTACCAGGCAATCGTTTTCTGCAGCCCCTTCTCAATGGATGTTTGAGCAGTAAAACCAAATTCCTTTTTGGCCTTATCAACAGACAAGCAGCGACGCGGCTGACCATCCGGCTTAGAAGAATCCCACACAATCTTTCCAGAATAACCAACAATCTTCTGAATCATTTCAGCTAACTCTTTTATGCGAACTTCCACGCCTGTTCCAAGATTGATGGGTTCTGGTTTGTTATAGCGCTCCGCGGCCAGCAGGATTCCCTCCGCCGCATCTTCCACATAAAAGAAATCGCGAGACGCCTTTCCAGTTCCCCATAAAGTGACCGTGGGGGCCCCAGCTTTTTTGGCTTCGAAAAACTTACGAATTAAGGCGGGGACGACATGAGAATTTAATAAATCGAAATGGTCATGAGGACCGTACATGTTCGCCGGAAGTAGAAAAATACCATTCAGTTCATACTGTTCCCGATAGGCCTGAAGCTGCACCAAAAGCATCTTCTTGGCGACTCCATAGGGCGCATTGGTAGGTTCTGGATAACCCTCCCAAAGTTCTTCTTCAACAAAGGGGATCTTTTTGGGTTTGATGGGATAGGCGCAGACAGTTCCTACCTGTACAAATTTCTGAAGGCTCTTTAGATGTCGTGTCTGTTCAATGAGCTCAATCCCCATCATGGCGTTGTCATAGAAGAACTTCCCTGGATTATTTTTATTGGCGCCAATCCCCCCGCATGTGGCGGCGAGGTGAATGATGAGCGTAGGTTTAGACTGATCTAAAAGTCGGCTGATGGCGGAGGCTTGGCGGAGATCAAACTCTTTGCTTCGGGGGATCGCAATCGAGGAGCAGCCTCGCTCTTTCAATTTCTCGACGACAAAAGAGCCAAGAAAACCAGCACCGCCGGTAACTAGGACGCGCTGTTCAGACCAGGAGAATGATGAAGAACCGTCAGGCATTAGCGTTGATTACGAAGTTCTGTAAGATCAGAGTCGACCATAATGCGAACAAGCTCTTCAAATTTCACCTTGGGTATCCAACCAAGTTTATTCTTCGCTTTGCGTGCGTCGCCGATTAAAAGCTCCACCTCTGTCGGACGGAAATAGCGCGGATCGATCCTCACATATTTTTTCCAGGAGAGCCCCACATGAGCAAAGGCTTCTTCCACAAATTCTTGAACCGTATGCGTTTCGCCTGTGGCGATGACATAATCATCAGGCTTTGACTGCTGCAGCATCAGCCACATCGCTTCCACGTAATCGGGTGCATAACCCCAGTCGCGTTTGGCTTTGAGATTTCCCAAGTACAGCGCATCATCGAGTCCCATTTTGATGCGAGCGACTGCACGGGTGATCTTGCGCGTCACGAATGTTTCCCCGCGACGCGGCGACTCGTGGTTAAAGAGAATGCCGTTACAGGCAAACATGTTGTACGACTCACGGTAGTTCACTGTCAGCCAGTAGGCGTAGACTTTGGCACACCCGTACGGGCTGCGCGGATAAAACGGAGTTTTCTCATTTTGAGGCACTTCAGCGACCTTCCCAAACATTTCGCTCGAAGACGCCTGGTAGAACTTGGTTTTTACTTCGGTTTCGCGGATCGCATCAAGAATTCGCAGCGCCCCAAGCCCCGTAACATCACCCGTATATTCCGGGATATCGAAACTAACGCGGACATGGCTCTGTGCGGCCAGATGGTAAATTTCATTTGGACGAATGTCTTTAAGCAGTCTATTCAGGCCACTGCCATCGGAAAGATCGCCGTAATGTAGACGCAGTCGGTTTCCCTTCGTATGTGGATCTTGATAAATCGAATCCAGACGGCCTGTGTTGAAGGAACTCGAACGGCGAATAATGCCATGAACTTCGTAGCCCTTATCGAGCAAAAGCTCGGCAAGGTACGATCCATCTTGGCCTGTAATTCCTGTGATAAGTGCCGTTTTCGACATACAGAGTCCTTTTAAGCCTAAAGTTTCTC
>CAZDML010000032.1:4438-17428 GCA_964506645.1 uncultured Elusimicrobia bacterium
GAAGATCGACGCCGCTTGCGCAAGCCCTGCATCCACGGTCCGGAAAAAACCGTAGGACCAACCCGGCGCGAGAGACTTCAGCGTTAAACCGCCAGACAATGGGTACCGCAACACCGTATGCGGCGTGGTTTCGATCACTGCAAGCCGCGGATACTGGCGTTCAAAGCGCGCTCGGTCCCGCCAAAAAATAATCCATGGCATCGCCTGGTTCGACATCGTCAGGCGCCCGCCTTCCGGCAAATTCCAGTTCGCTGTCTTCTCATCAAAAGGCTCGTGGTGAAAGTTTTTATACAAAATGCGCCCAAAGAGCGAATTAAAGGGTTCGACCATCACCACTCGCCCCCCCTTTCTAAGGCACCGGTCTGTTTCTTGAAAAAAAGCTTCTGGCTTAGGCAAATGATGCAGGACGTTGAGCATGAAAATCGCTTTAAGCTGATCCTGCTGAAACGGGAATTTATCGGCCCAGACCACCCGGTCGATCAATGGCCCCGCACAAACATCCGAGGTGATCACAGCTGGCAAGACCTGCTTAAGAAATCCTCCCCCAGACCCCAATTCAAGCATCTCCCCGGGGAGCGAGGCTACCGCGTTTGCATGGCCTTGAAAAACGGCGTACACATCCTCGTAGTACTTTCGAAGGAACGGTTTTTCTTGAATGATATCGCGGTGAATCGATACAGCTTCAGGAGAATCAAGGTCGATCCCTCGCGTCTTTTCCAACGTTAACAGGCTCATGGTTTGGCGAAATGGACCAGCCGCTGATATCGAGCCGGCAATTGATTAAAAGCCTGACTTACAGAAATAAGAGCATTAAATCGAATTAAGTGCCACAAAGCCGCGACCCCATCCATCCAATTGATTTTCTTTCCTTGCAAGCGGGTTCGTGGGTAATAAGAAATGGGCAGTTCAAACACACGCGCACTGGTCTTAGCTACGTAAGCCGTCAGTTCGACTTCGATCCCAAATCGAAACGACTTTAATTGCATTGCCTTTAAGAGATCAGCGCGGAACAATTTGTAACACGTTTCCATATCTGTTAAATAAAGACCAGAAAAGAGATTACTCAACAACGTTAAAAACCGGTTAACAAAATAGTGATAGGTTCGGTGCACCTGAAGCGTATTGTGCTTAAAGCGACTACCATAAACCACATCGGCCTGATTGTTTAAAAGTGGCTCTAAAAGTTTGGGAATTTCCTTAGGATCGTATTCAAAATCAGCGTCTTGAACCATGATGAGGTCACCCTTGGCTTCTTGGATCCCCCGGATAACAGCAGCGCCCTTTCCCTGATTCTTCTTTTGCTCTACAATGCGAAGCGAATATTTTTCTTGAAGTCCCTTAGCGATAGCCAGACTTCCATCCGTAGAACAATCATCGATGAGAATCCATTCGCGTACGATTGGACATGGAGCGGCCATCAGATGCTCAAGAACCGAGGCGAGCTGGGCCTCTTCGTTATAGATCGGGACAAGAATGGAGAGAAGTGGAGTCGGATTCATCCGCGGTCTAAGGCCTTACGAAAATATCGAATCGTATGGCGTAAGCCGTCCCTGAGAGGGACTTTGGGTTCCCAAGCAAGTAGTTTTTTAGCTTTCGTAATATCGGGTTGACGTACTTTGGGGTCATCGACTGGCAGCTTGGAAAATTTCAAGCGACTCTTGGTTTTTGTCAGACGTTGCACTTCCTGTGCCATTTCCAGCAACGTCATCTCATGCGGATTGCCGATATTGACAGGCAGTGAGTGGTTGGCATGCAGGAGCTTGTAAAGACCCCGGACAAGATCATCCACATAGCAGAAGCTGCGCGTTTGCGAGCCATCGCCATAAATTGTCAGAGGCTGACCGCGAAGCGCTTGGCTGATAAAATTGGGAATTGCACGTCCGTCGTTCACGCGCATGCGTGGACCATAGGTATTAAAAATACGAACAATACGTACTGGCATTTTATGGAAACGGCCATAGGCCGTGACCATCGCTTCGGCGAAGCGCTTGGCTTCGTCATACACCCCGCGTGGACCGATGGGATTTACATTGCCCCAGTAGGTCTCTACCTGCGGACTATACAAAGGATCGCCATAGACTTCCGAGGTGGATGCTAGAAGGAAAGCAGCTTTTTTATCGAGCGCGAGTCCGAGCGCTTTGTGCGTGCCAAGCGCACCGACTTTGAGCGTCGGAATTGGAAATTCCAGATAGTCTTTCGGTGAGGCAGGACTGGCAAAGTGCAATACCGCATGGACAGGCCCCGGGACGTGGATAAAATTCGTGACGTTATGATGAATAAATGAAAAACGTTTATGTCCCATCAAATGCTCGATATTGCGCATGTCTCCGGTCAAGAGGTTATCCATCGCAATCACACTGTGCCCCTTGGCTATAAAATAGTCGCACAAGTGACTGCCGATAAATCCCGCACCACCGGTAATCAGAACACGCGGGTATTTCATCGACCCATTCCTTTATAGTCAAAACCCATTTTTTTCATCGTCGCGGGGTCGTAGAGATTACGACCATCCACAACAATCGGACTCACCATCGACTTATATATCCTCGAGAAGTCGAGGTCTTTGAACTCCGGCCATTCGGTCACAAGCGCAAGGCAATCGGCACCCTTAGCGACTTCATAAGCGTTCTTACAGAACGTCACATTTTTAAGAACCTGCTTCGCGCGCGGCATCGCCACCGGGTCGTAAAGCCGGATCTTGGCGCCTTTATCCTGCAGCATCTTGATAATGTCCAAAGACGGCGCAAAGCGAATATCATCGGTGTGCGGCTTAAACGCTACCCCTAGAATACCGATCGTTTTACCCTTCACGATCCAGACGGATTCTTCGATCTTTTTAACGAAGTGGGCACGCTGTTGTTCGTTTACATCAATGACCACACGAAGGAGATCGAAGTCATACCCGACCTTTTTCGAAATATAGTGAAAGGCTTCCAGGTCCTTTGGGAAACAAAACCCGCCAAACCCAATACCCGCATGCAGGAACGAGCGGCCGATACGGGCATCCAACCCCATACCTTCGGAGACTTTGAGGGCATCAGCACCCACCAGCTCACAGACGCGTGAGACGGAGTTCATAAAGGAGATCTTCGTCGACAAGAAGGAGTTGGAAGCATGTTTGATGATTTCCGCACTCTTCTGATCAGTAACAACCACCTTGGCTTTCAATGGCGCGTAGAGATCGGTCATTACTTTTTCGGCGCGCTTCGATTTCACACCGATCACCACACGGTCTGGATGTAGGAAATCATGGACGGCGGTGCCCTCCCGTAAAAACTCTGGGTTAGAGACTACATCAAAGGGCACTTTCTTTTTATTAAACCGAGCGATTGTCTCTTCTACACGCTCACCGGTTTCAACCGGCACCGTGGATTTCTCTGCAATCACCGTATAGGCATGCAGATTCATGGCAATTTCTCGTGCCACTGCTTCGATAAATGTTAAATCCGCTGAGCCATCGTCCTGGGGCGGTGTTCCCACCGCAATAAACACCACTTCAGCGCTCTTCATTCCTTCCGAGATTTTCGTAGCAAACGATAGCCGTTTCGTTTTCACATTCTTCAGCACCATGGGCTTGAGGCCTTCTTCATAAATCGGCATCTGCCCTTTGTGCAGCATGCTGATACGCTTCTTATCGTTATCAACACACACCACCTTGTGTCCGATCTCTGCTAAACAAGCACCGGTCACCAGACCGACGTAACCACACCCGACGACGCAGACGTGTTTAGAACTCATGAGGCGACCACCTTTACATTAAAATGAGCTTTGAGTGCATCCTGCCAGGAACGCAGCGGTTTAAAACCGTCTAGCCGCCAGGCCAGGTTTTCCATTCCTGAAAACGCCGGCCGACGCGCTGCAAGCTTCAGTTCACTTTGCAGCAGTGACTTGATCAAGCCCTTCGTTCCTATGCGGTGCAGCCGCAGCACTTCTTCGATCAATTCCACGCGACTACAGTAACCTTCATTCGTTAAATGGTAGATGCCGTAGCGATTGCTTTCGGCCAATTGCAGCATAGCTTCGGCCAGATCCGGGGTATACGTCGGCGCACTGACGATATCTTTCAAGCAAGGGATCTTCTGTCCGTTACGTGCTTGTTCAAGCGAGCTGTCCACAAAGGTCATACGGGAAGGCCCGAAGAGCCAGGAGGTCCGTACGATCACGAATTTATTTAGGAGCTGCTGTATAAAACGTTCTCCCCAGAGTTTGGAATACCCATAGACACTAAGCGGCCGCGTCAAATCAAACTCGCGATAACCGCCCTCCGGTGGGTTTTCCCCATCGAAGACATAATCGGAGGAGACCGACATTAGCGTCGTGTCAAAACGCTGGCAAGCCAGCGCCAGATTACGGGTACAGTAGGAATTTCCTAAATAGGCCTCATCGTTATGGATCTCAGCGCGATCTACCGCGTTATAGGCCGCACAATGCACGACCAGATCAGGATTTTCACGCGTCACAACACTATAGACGCTAGGGGCATCCGACAGGTCACAGGGGCGCCACTGACTAACGGATAACTGCTGCGGTTTGGTACGGCCAATGCCAATAATTTCGTGATTCTTCTCAAATTTCTTAATGATTTCCTGCCCGAGGAGGCCCGAGGAACCGGTCACCAAAACCTTCATGCCGCCCCCTTGGAATACTGTTTCGTGTAAAACTGCTTATAGGTTTTTGATTTATGCAAAATCGCCTGCCACCAAGGACGGTTGGTTCGGTACCATTCGATGAGTTCTGGCAAGCCCTGTCTGAAATGCACACGCGGTTGCCACTTCAGTTGTTTGGCCATTTTACGAATCGACATCGCATAGCGGCGGTCATGACCCGGCCGGTCCTGTACACGTTGGATGAGGGAATGTGGCTTACCCAAATAGTTGAGAAGTGTGCGTGCGACTTCAATATTCACGTGACCGTCACCTGTGCCGATGTTGTAAACCTCACCCGCATGGCCATGGCGCAGGACCTGCTCAATGCCCTCACAGTGATCCTCGACATGCAGCCACTCTCGAACCTGCTTACCGTCACCGTAGAGCGGAAGGGGCTGGTCTTCCATCGCATGCGTTATAAAAAGTGGCAGAAATTTCTCCGGATATTGGAAAGGACCATAATTATTTCCGGCGCGCGTAATCATGCCGGGAAAACCAAACGTACGGCAATAAGCCAACACCAATAAATCGGCGGAGGCTTTGCTGGCGGAGTAGGGGCTGGATGGACAGAGCTGTGCATCTTCTTCCGCAAATCCTTTGGTAATGGATCCGTAGACTTCATCGGTTGAAATTTGAACAAAGCGAAGAGTTTTGGCACGTTTCGCACAATCCAGAAGGGTCTGGGTTCCGGCAATATTCGTTTGAATAAAAGGCGACGCATCATGAATGGAGCGGTCAACGTGCGATTCAGCAGCAAAATTAATAATCGCATCGCAGTCTTTCAAAATCTTATCCACCAAGGAGGAATCACAAATATCACCTTTCACGAACTGATAGCGACGGTCTTTGGCGCAATCTTCGACATTTTCCAGGTGACCTGCGTAGGTGAGTTTGTCCAAATTGATGATTTTGGTAACGTCTTTCTTGCGCAGCATTGAGCGGATAAAATGTGAGCCAATAAATCCTGCGCCACCTGTAACCAACAGTTTCATACGCGGAGCTCCTGGCCTTGGGTTAATTTAAACCACTCCCATGTTTTGGCCAACCCTTCGGCGAGCCCAATACGCGGACTATAGCCCATCAGCTTTTTAGCTTTGCGAATATCTGCGTAGGTTTTTCGCACGTCGCCTGTACGCATCGGAAAATGTTCACGTTGCAGCTTACGACCTACGATCTTCTCTAGAGCTCTAATAATATCGAGCAAAGAATAGTTTTCTCCACGAGCAATATTAAACACCTCACCTGAAATACCCGGCTTCACGGCCGCAATAAAATTGGCCTGAATGACATTTTCGATATAGGTAAAATCGCGCGATTGTTTTCCATCCCAATGGACCTGCAAGGGCTCACCCCGATAGGCCGACTGCATAAACTTAGGAATGACCGTGGCATACTGCGATTCCGGGTGTTGGCGCGGCCCAAACACATTAAAATAGCGCAGAGCCACTGTTTCTAATCCGAATGTCTTGGCAAAAACGACACAGTATTGTTCTGCCGTGAGTTTCGCAACAGCATAAGGCGAGACAGGTGAAGGTCGAAAAGTTTCTGATTGAGGATACTTTTTGTTATCGCCGTAAACGGAAGACGAAGATGCATAGACAAGCCGCTTGACACCTGCTTTACGTGCTCCCATGAGAAGGTTGAGTGTCCCTGTAATATTTACATCATTTGTAGCAAGTGGATTATCCACAGAGCGCTCCACAGAGCGCAGCGCCCCCTCATGGAAAATAACATCGATTCCCTTCACTGCTTTGGCGACATCATCGACGTTACGGATATCACCCGTAACGAGCTCGATATGCTTTTCGAAAGAAGCTAAATTTTCCTTAATGCCGGTGCTGAAATTGTCCAGAACACGAACCTGGTCCCCTCGTTTGACAAGGGCTTCTGCGATATTAGAACCGATAAAACCAGCTGCGCCGGTCACCAGACACTTCATAAGACATCCTTTTTAAAGAAAATATTCATCATTTTACATTATCTATATCGAGGAAGAGGGGTAGCTGGGCAGACGACTTTCCAGATCATTGAGACGCTTTCCGATGGCATCTTTCTTCGAAAGAAGCGGAGACTGGCCAGGCCAAGCAATCGCCAAGTCCGGATCGTTCCATATAATGTCTATAGCACTATCGGGGTCATAGAGATCGGTGCATTTATACTCCACGATGGCTTCATCGCTTGTAACATAGAACCCATGCGCATAGCCGGGCGGGATATAAATTTGGCGGTAGTTATCGGATGAGAGCTCCGCCGAAATCCATTTTTTGTACGTGGGCGAGCCGGGTCGAATATCCACAACCACATCAAAAATGGCGCCTTGAATCACTGAAACCAACTTACCCTGTGTATGACGGAGCTGCGTATGAAGCCCGCGTAATGTTCCTTTAACGGAACGCGAACGATTGTCTTGAACGAAAGGAAGCGGAACACCCCCCTTCTGATACTTCTCCAGCTGATAGGACTCGTAGAAATAGCCGCGGCCATCGGCAAAAATATCCGGCTCCACAATCAGAACGCCAGGAAGCTCAGTGGGAAGGAATTTCATCAGGCGTAGAGTCCCTGATCTAAAAGGCGGATCAGGTGTTGGCCATATTCGTTTTTCAACATAGGTTCCGCCAGCTTTCGCAACTGCTCGGCTGTGATATATCCCATGCGATAGGCAATTTCTTCCAGACAAGCAACCTTAAGGCCTTGGCGAAGCTCAATCGTTTGAATGAAGTTGGACGCCTGCAGTAGAGAGTCGTGTGTTCCTGTATCCAGCCACGCCATGCCACGGCCAAAGCGAACAACATTAAGCTGTCCTTTCTTCAGATATGCGGAATTGAGATCTGTGATCTCCAATTCCCCGCGCGCCGAAGGTTTAAGCGCCGAAGCCATCGCTGCGACCTGGTTGTCGTAAATATAGAGACCGGTGACAGCAAACGGGGATTTGGGCTTGGCTGGTTTTTCCTCCAAGCTAACAGCCTGACCGTTGGCATCGAACTCGACCACACCATATTGCTGCGGATCGCGAACTTGATAGGCGAAAACGGTTGCGCCACGATGATTTTTAGTTTTTTCTTGAAGAAGCTTCGAAAGACCCTGACCATAAAAAATATTGTCGCCCAAAATCAGCGTTACGGCATCGCTACCGATAAAATCTTTGCCGATAAGGAGCGCCTGCGCGAGCCCTTCGGGTTTGGGCTGAACGGCATAAGAAATGTTGAGTCCCCACATTTTTCCGTCTGAAAGCAGACGCTTGAATCCTTCCTGCTCGTGGGGTGTTGTTATGACCAAAATGTCACGGATACCCGCAATCATCAAAGTCGACAAGGGATAGTAAATCATCGGCTTGTCATAAATTGGCACAAGCTGTTTGCTAATGGCACGTGTCAGTGGGAAAAGTCGTGTGCCGCTTCCCCCGGCTAAAATAATACCCTTCATAATGTAGGAACTCGCTTATTTTTCATGCTGTTTTGACGAGAAAATGTAACAAATACGGCTGGTAGCGTCAATTCGCGTACGCCCGGTCCCGCCAAGGGTAGAACTGTGACTCCACGTCCTGATTGGTAATCTCTTTTTTCGTGTTCGCGCCCAGTTTCAAATTAAATGTGATGGAGTATTCCCGCGAGAACGGCGGGCGATTACGGTAAATAAACTGGGCATACCAACAGTGCAATTCACGCGTCACAATAAACTCGGAGTCGATGATTTGGGAGACGCCTTGGCTGCCAGACCCCAGAGCCGGAACCAGCGAGTGCACCACAATATCCGCACGCCAGCTGGGACTGAAGTAAACTCCCAATCGATTATTCCAGGTCAACTGTCCGGACAGTCCCTTGGTGTACAAAACACCGCTTTCAAGCAGCGTCTTATAGGGGCCCCGGTAGCGTGCCGAGGTTTCCCATTGCAGAACGCGAGTCGGATAGAAACCGGCCTGGTAACGGAAGAAATACTCCCACGTCGGATAGACACTCAACGTAATTTCTGTATTTAAGGGATCCCACTTGCGCTGCCGATACGTGTTCGGCAATTCGTCTGCTAATTTTCGCAAGTCGTATCCTGAAGAGGTTCGCATTAACCAAATGCGCGACGGCCGCCAATAGGCCAGCCAGCTCAAACGGTGCGTCTCAATCCCCCCATCGGCTAAGCCGCGGTCGAGGGACATTTCGTTGGGCGTCATACGACCCGTGAGCGTATAGGTTTGATCCAGTGTCAATTGAGACGAGGCTCTCCACCGCAGCACATTCGATGTACCCAATCGACTCTGGTACCCTTCATAGGATCCAGGAATGGCCACGGTATGCGTCACACCGCTGGAATCGGTCACATGCTGCTGGTCAAATCGGTCCTGTGCATTGATCTGCGGCGAAAGGCTCGGCGTAAAACTGAGTTGGGCGGGCAATGTGTAACTCTGCGAAACCGTCGCCTGAACCTGTCCCTTGTTATGCATGAACCCATCGACACGCTGATACTGGCTTTGAGCCGAGCCATTGAGCTGCAGAAAGACGGGCCCTACGCGCTGAGGATGTTTCATGGCCTCCAGACGCTGTTCAATCGTTGGAGAAGAGATCTCGACTCTCTTAGGGGACCAGAGCGGTGTTTGATAGAGCGTAAAGTCGTAGCGCGGCAGGGACGCCGTCTGCATATGTGTCTGGGCGAAGGGGTCGGTATCGCCGGCATCCGGAGCATCGAGGCGCTCGAAGACAAGCCGCTGGTTGGACTTCGATCCCTGGCGTGTCAGCGCCAGCGAGCTATTAATATCGGACACGCTTTGTCCGGTGTCTTGCGGGAAGTACTGGTTATTAAACGATACATTGCGCCGCAGATTGATGCTGGATTGAATCGTGTAGAGAGAACTCAGGCGTTGCCAGTGATAGCTACGCAAGTTGTATTGCGCTTCCTGTGGAGCCCCGATCCGTTCCAGATTTGCGCCGTGCGGCTTGATGTAGTAGCCGAAGAGCGAGCCTTTAATATCCGCGCGTTCATAATTAAACTCATCGCCAAAACCGTTGCCCTGCTGGGCGTAGTGATCGAAAAGAAATTTATTGTAGATCCGATCCGCAAAACGTACCGTTGTCTGCGTTTTGACAAAGTTGCCGTTAACGTCGTCATGTCCAGGCTGGAACTGTACAACGACGTTTCGCTTTTCGAGATCGCGGTAAAGGAAAGGCGAGTAAAAGACTGGCAGCTTATCGATGAAAAACCAGTTATTCCAGGCCCAGAAGCGCTGATTGGGAACGACATGAATGCGCGTCGAACGAATGTGGTAATGTGGATCGACCAGATCGCAGGACGTGACGTTGGCATGGGACCCAATGAGAGAATCTTTATCACGCGCCCAGCGGTCCCCGCTGAAACGCCACGGGGAGGCATAGCCCATCCCCTTGGTAAAGGTCCCCTTCTCTGCCTCTAGGTCGTAATCGAGAGTTTCCCCAATGGCAATCGACTGATTTTCATTGAGGATAACATGGCCCTGTGCAAAGATCCGTTTTTTGAGTCGATCGTAGAGAATGCGATCGGCAGACAAAGTGGAATTTTTCTGAACCACCACAACATGACCTTCACCGGTGATCACCTGGTCAGCGTCACTGTATTCGATCATGTCGGCAGATACGTCAAAGGGTTGCTTCGCATCAAAGGCCCAGGCCCGCGATGCTAGAAGAAAGACGGCAAGAAGAAAGAAAAGCTTTCGCGTTTTAATGACGCTCACTGAGCGATCAGACCCGCTCCCACGACACCCAGATGTTGATCAAGCTTCGAAACCACCAGCTTCACGGCACTTCCCGGCGTTGGGAAGCTGCGTTTGTGTAGCGTTTGTTTTAGAGGCGACAAGAGGAGGTCCCCAGCGCGGGAAAGTCCTCCTGCCAAAATAATCCATTCGGGATTTAAGACGTTCACGAGCGAAGCCAACCCGATCCCCAGGTGTTGGCCTGCCTGATCCCACAGCTGCTGCGAGAGCTTATCGCCCTTACGCGCGGCCTGCTGCAGCACATAGGGAGAAATCTGCGAGAGATCACCTCGCACGAGATCCGTAATGGAGGTCGAGACACCTGTCTCGATGGCTCGGCGCGCTTCCTCGGCCATCGCCCGCGCCCCGACATAGCGTTCCAAACAGCCTCGGTTGCCGCAATTGCAGAGCACGCCCTCCGGATAGAGAGTCATGTGACCAATTTCCCCCGCACTGCCGGTGGCCCCATGATAGAGTTCGCCGTTAAGCACAATGCCGCCCCCCACACCGGTTCCAACGGTGACGCAGATTAAATTTTTTACTTTTCGCTTCGCCTCAACGACAAAAGCGGCCCAGGAGGCGACATTGGCATCGTTATCGACACGGATCGGATAGTGCAGATGCTTAGAAATCAGGGCTTTGAGTGGTACATTCTTCCAGTTAAGATTGGGCGATATGCGAACCACTCCGCGCTGTGGATCGATATCGCCCGCGGCGCCGATGCCAATGCCTTTAATTTTTTTGCCCTTGGTTTTTTTAAGCAGCTGCTGAGCTTCAAAAATAATCAGTTCAACCGTATGGCGCGGGTCGTTTTTAGATGGGGTTGACACCATGTGGTGATGCGTGAGTTTTCCCGACGGTTCTACGAGCCCCAGTTTAATGCCGGTGCCGCCCAGATCGATACCCAAAGTGAGCATGTTACGAGATCCCCTTTGCCATCGGGCTTCGGCCCGATACATTCTGATACAACGTCCCTAAAAGAGCCAACGATCCTAGCACCACAACCAGCCCGTCCTTAGGGGTGTGGGCCAACGCCTGCTGCACCGCCGCGGCGGGCGATGCACAGCGTTGGATCTGTGCGCGGGCCTTTGCCTTTTTAAATGCGACTGCCAATTTTAGGACGGGCAATGCGCGCCGGTCAGCGACCCGGCAAAGATACAGAGAGTCCGCCCAGGGCGCGACGGCACGGGCCATCGTTCGATAGTCTTTATCGCGATAGACCGCCATCACCACACTCTTGGGTTGATTGGCCCATGGAGACTGCGAGATCGTCTCGATCAGTCGTTCGACCGCCGGAGGGTTATGTGCACCGTCCAACAGCAACGATGCGCGCAGCGTGGAAGGATACAGTTCACAACGGCCCGGCCACACCACCGACCACAGACCCAAACGCACGGCCGATTTTGGAATCCGGTGTCCATTGTGTTGCAGCGCCGTAATCGTCGCCAACACAAGCGCCATATTATCGGCCTGATAGCTCCCCAACAAACGGCAGGGGTAATCCACCGCGGCCTCCCCCTGCGCCTGATACCGAATGGTCTGATGGCGCCCCAGCCAGTCGGTTTCGGTCGTCTCGGCAGAAAAATCGTCATCGAGTTGAAGAAGCGACACGTGCTTTTTTTCTGCAAGGGAGGCAATCACCTGTTGACCCTCACCCCGCACGCCCGAAATGACAGGCGATGGCGATTTAATAATACCGGCTTTCTCTCGCGCAATCTTGCGCTCGGTGTTTCCCAGCCACTGCATGTGATCGCGCCCAATAGAGGTAATCACGGCGGCCTCCGGCGCAGGAATGACGTTCGTAGCATCCCAACGGCCGCCCAGTCCTGTTTCAATCACTGCCCAATCTACTTGCTGCTCGGCAAAATAGAGAAACGCCAGCGCCGTCACAAATTCAAAATAGGTGAGTGCTTCTCCGGCCATCTGTTCAGCCTGACGCAACCGCATCGACAACCGGGCAAATGTGTCCTGCAGGATCGGGCGGTGCTGGATGCGGATGCGCTCACAGACATCGAGGAAATGGGGAGACGTGTAGAGCCCGACGCGATAGCCGGCGGCTCGCAGAATAGAATCGAGTGCGGCAGAGACCGAGCCTTTGCCGTTGGTCCCGGCGATATGAAGGGCTTTGAATCGTCGTTCTGGATGATCGAGCACATCCAGCACGCGTTCGAGCGCGGTCAAACCCGGGCGAATACGGAACATCCCCCGGCGCTGCAAGTTTTGGAAGGCGTTGTTAGACCGTGGCATTGAAATAGGCCAGAAGCTGACCTAACGTTTTACGCAGCTGGGTGCGTTCGACAATCATATCGATCATGCCGTGCTGTAGCAGAAATTCAGACAACTGGAACCCTTCCGGGAGCTGCTGGCGGATGGTCTGCTCAATCACGCGTGGGCCCGCAAAAGCGATGAGCGCCTTGGGTTCGGCCATAATGATATCGCCCAGCATCGCAAAGGATGCCGTCACGCCGCCCGTGGTGGGGTCGGTGATGAGCGAGATAAAGGGAATACCTGCTTCGTGGAGTTTGGCCAGAGCCGCACTGGTTTTGGCCATTTGCATCAGCGACAAGATCGACTCCTGCATGCGCGCACCACCGGACGCCGAGACGACGAGAACGGGCACTTTCTTTTTAAGAG